>CAZUSV010000105.1:0-10368 GCA_964622645.1 uncultured Anaerolineales bacterium | reverse complement strand
CCCCTTGTGTGGCCCGGGGCTCCCCCCCCCCCCCCCAAAACCCCAATTCTGGACATTACCACGAGAAATCCTAGAGACCCAATGTGAATATGCGAAATGGAGGGCCATTTTACCCTAAAATTTCATATTCCAAAATGTAGCTTTTGTGATTAGCACTCAATCTCCCCTTGCTCAGCCCGGATTTGTCATTCCGGTCTTAAAGCACCAAGCTTTGTGGATTTGACAATCCACAATGAGCGGTAATACCAATTATTATGGCGGGTTATGATTAGGTTTGCTGATATCGTCGGATGGCCTCTTTGATCTCTTGAGCATCCCCTTTGGGCAAACCATTGATGAAGACCGGTTGCGAGCCACCCGCAGTTTCGATGGAGATATCCGCCCAAAGAATGCCAGTATTGATCTTAACAGAGGCGATCTGATCGTAATTGATCATCTCTTCATCAGAGCCAAACAAGCGCCTCTTCAGGAAGTGGATGCCATCGGGTGCGACGGTCACGCGATCAGGAAACCAGAAATTCCCATTCGTCAGTCTGCTAGAAGAGTATTTTTTCTCCATAAAGAACTCTCAACTCCCTAAGATTCGCTCGATGGATTTGGTTAATTGGGCGATCTTGAAGGGTTTGATCACATATTCATCGCAACCGGCTTCGATACCCGCTTCCCGATCCCGTTCCATGCCCTTGGCAGTCACGATCATAATATAGGTTGCTTTGGTAGCATTATTACTCTTTAGCTGGCGACAGACTTCTAAACCATCAGTCCGGCCAGGCAACATGATATCCAGCAAGATCAATTCAGGAAGCTCTCTTCGGGCAATCTCCAAAGCCTGATCTCCTGTGGTAGCAATAAATAGCTGATAGGAGCCGAAGTCCAGAGTCAGTTTTAGAATATCCAAGATATCGGCTTCGTCTTCCACTATCAGGATTTTCTTCATGGCATCATCCTTAATCCATTCCATCCTCTTGGTACGAAAATTTCCCCCAACGTAATATATCAACTAGGGGTAACAGCTCAGCCAAGGAACAGATTCTCCGATTGGCTGAGTTGTTACAACCAGGGACATTATACACAATTTTTGGGCAGCACGCAGAACGGCAGCCCCATCCCCCTTCAATATTTCTAGGGCGCAGAGAGTTCTTTCTTATATTTCTGCCTTTCTTTGACGGCCGGCTTTCCGAACCAGCTAACCGCCTTGTGGACATACCAGGCTCGAAAGGCACTCATGCCATCCTCTAAACAGTGTACTTTGAGCAGGTCATCCGCCTGCTGTCGATATACGGCTTCATCAAGATGCCCTTCACGGATCAACTGATAGAGGGCATCATGCACCAAGGATCCTCGCATAAAGTTGCGCGTATCGATGGTGGGGCCGCTGGGGCCATCCCACGAATAGCGTGCTTTGATTGTCAAATTACCCTCGGGTGTCAAGACTACAAAATCGGAAATCCTGACTTCATTTTCAGGATGAATACCGATATCGACCGAGTAATCCTCTCGCAATTGATACTTATAATGCCTGAGGTGACGGTAGTGAATTTGAGACATCGTAAATTCCTCCTAGTTCTTGGCCTCGATGAAACTGCGACGATCACTAATCTTATAAAACAGGGTATTGCAAATCAGTTTCAGGTCATGGTTTTATGAGTACCTTCCTCTATTTTTTTTAGTTCTGATCTGCCGAAATTGCTAGATGGGTGATCATGGATTCGCCGATTCAGGAGCAATAAAATAACAAGAACTCTTCCCTTCCTGATATATATATTCTTACAAAATCGCGCCACTCGCTGTTCAAAGATCCTTTTCGGGTACGCATGGGTACAGCAACCTTCAATCTGTATGGCCTAGCTGCCTCCCCGCTGTGCCCGCTCAAGAGTCAGACTCGCCACGATCGCCATCAAACCGGCCAGGGCGTTGAAGCCGACGTCGCGGATATCGTAGACACGGTTGGGAAGGATGGCCTGGATACCCTCGTCAAGCCAGCCTAGAAGCGCGGTCACCACTATGGCAAATATGGCTGGTACCAAGATCTTTCGGCCGTTACGCGCACGCTCGATGAGGGCCTGGTAGATGAGGATTGCCACGATACCATACTCAAACAAGTGTGTGCGTTCTTCCAGACTGATAAAAACCCTGACCATCACCATCCCATAGACAGCTATGATTCCAAGCGCCACCCAGATCTGGCGCCATCCAGGACGCATCTTCAATCCGCTTCCAACAATAGCCGCCACCACCATGAGAAAACCTAAAGCGAACGAGGCATTCAACAAGTTGCGCTGGCGCAGTGCCGCGGCTAGCGTTCCAGCAAGGCCCAGGGTGGAGTAGATCGCCACCACAACGGTAACAGCCCAGAGCCAGAGACGCCGCTCCCGTTTGGAAGTGAAGAGAGACATAGCGGCAATTATAGCGCAAGGTCACAAGCATAAAGATGAATAGCTCTCTAGGAATCGCCGGGGTAGCTCGCAGATTTGGGGATATGGGGCGTGCTCCGCACGCCCCATATCCCCAAATCTGGACATTACCACGGGAATTCCTAGAGAGCCAAACTACTCTCTCGTAAGGTTCTCAATACGCAGACAATCCATGCCAGGCATTAGAGTCTTGTGCTTCACTGATGTATTCGTCAATTCGAAAATTGCCAGCCACATTGACAGCAAGTACGACTACGTCAAACATCTCCCCTTTGCCTGCTGCTCCTGAGTTACCAGCAAAACCAGTTACGGTTAGAATTTTTGTGAGCCAGTCTGAGATCTGCTCGAGGTTGGTGTTGGTTTGGTAAGGCGTGTGAGGTCTCTTTTCCTGAGAGGTGTCCTCTGCCTGCGTATCAGGCGTAGCGGGCTCAGCTTGATCTCCTTGAAGGGTGCGAGGAATGCCAAACAGGAATCCCACCAAGCCACCCGATAACAGAGAGGCGCAGGCGATCATGATCGCTACACCCACAATGGAGATGAATTGGCCCCATTTCGAAGCTTGAGAAGCATATAGGATGATCGCCAGCAAACCGATCAATATGCTGACAACAGAGAAGGCCATGCCGCGTTGATCTCGAAAAATATCTATTAAGAATGCGCTGATCCTGGACATAATTCACTCCTTCACACTACACCAGCTAGAAACTCGATTTTTCGATAGAAGGGGAAGCATTTCATTTTGATCAAGGGTTGAGGTGAATCCGCTTGTCAGCAACACAACCACAGCCATTAAGAGGGTCTAAAGGGGTTGCCATATAATCGCATATGCCTCCCAAAGGTGAATTGATTAACTCCCAAATCGATTGGTATCCACCTTTTAGATTATAGCAAAAAATGCACCTCACAACTTGACTCACCAAACTTAATTCTCTACAATGAGGATAACTGGTGGCTCTACTACTGTGCTGAGTAGTGACCTACGACCATACACCTAAGAGGAAAATTGTGAGCGTTCTATTATCGAAGGTGCTTTCGCCAGGCAGGAAATTCATCATGGCGCGGCTATTTCCGCTGCTTTTCACTCTGGTAGGAGGGGTGGTGGCCTACTTGGGAGTTGGCGATCTCTTCGCGGCAAAGGCCAGCCAGGATTGGCCCACGGTTCGAGGGGTAATCATCTCATCTTCAGTCGAACGTCAGGATGATAGGGGCAGTAGCGACCGCGATAGCACAACCTATCATGCGCAGATAATCTACGAATTCTGGGTCGATGAAATGAAATTTACCGGGGATCGTGTCGCTTTTGGGGAGTTTGGTTCCAGCGATCCAGCCCATGCCCGGCGCATCGTCAGTCGCTATCCCAATGGAGAGAGTGTGGCGGTGTATTATTCCGAAGCGGATCCAACGGAATGCCTGCTCGAACCGGGTATCAAAGCCCAGGCCTGGTTCCTGCCCGGGGTGGGACTGCTCTTCTTTATCGTCGGCATCTTCCTAGTGGTATATATCCCCAGGGTGATCTGAGCGCAGGTTTCCTTATTAAGTCACCACAAATCAAGATCATGCCATTATCCCTGTGGGAAAACGACTGTATGGCACAAAATATTTCGATTAGCACTAACGCAGTTCGATGAAAAGCTATTGAACTACTAACATAATTTCAGTCATAAGGAGAATGTCATGACAAATTCTAGTGAGTATTATACCTATCGCGCTGGTCAAAAGGTGCCCCTCACGAAGCGCCCTGATCAATTCGTAGTGCGCGCCCTTCCCAAAAAGCTTGTAGATATCGGCATCACAGATGCCGAGCAGATGTCCTCAAAATCAGCCCGGGTGCAATGCCATACGAATGAACTGGAATCGCTAATGGATAAAGCACGGGAATTGGCGCCCACCCATCACGCCTACCATCTCGCTGAAACCGATGAAGAATTTCTCATTACCGACCGTATCTTTGTCACCTTCGACGAAGCGATGTCAGCCGAGCAAATTGACGAATTTGCCGGTCGCTACGGGCTGATCAGGCTGGAATCCTATTCTGAGCACGCCCACCTCTATCAACTCACCGACCATACCGGCATGAACCCGGTCAAGCTGGTGGTCAAACTGACCGAGGACGAACCCCTCGTTAAATCGGCGGACCACGATCTCAACTATCGAGCGAGTACCTATGCACTGATTCTGCCCACTGATCCCGAGTATACCCGCCAATGGCACCTGCACACCCGTCACAATCACCCCCAATTTGATCAACGCTCATCGACACGCTGCGAGCAGGCCTGGCAAATCCTGGGCCACTTCGGCGATCCTGATGTGGTCATCGGCGTTACGGATGACGGCTGCCGGTTAGATCACCGCGACTTCGACTCACCAGGCAAATTTGCCGGATGGGGCTATCTAAAAGGGACGCGCCTGGTCAGAAACGTCGATATCGATGCCGATCCAAACGAGATGTATCAGCAAGAAGCCAACCATGGCACTTCATGCGCGGGTGTCATCGCCGGTGAAGCAGATGCAGTGCTCACCGTTGGGGCCGCTCCTGGCTGCCGGCTCTTCCCAATCAAGTGGCAATCCGAGGGAGGCTGGCTGCACATCAGTGATTCCAAACTGCGCTCGGTGCTCGATTTCGTTGCCGACAAAGTGGATATCCTCTCCAACTCATGGGGAAGTATACCTATCAGCACATGGGCACCAATCGTCACCACCCGCATAGCTGAACTCGCCCAAAACGGTGGCCGCCGGGGCCTTGGGATCCTTTTCTTGTGGGCAGCCGGGAATGACAATTGTCCAATTCAACACCAGGCTGATGTTGATGTACCCTACACGCATGGCTGGCAGATCAATCCGAATGGTCCTCCTACATGGGTTGGCGTGAAGAAGGCTCGCAACTTCATCAACAATTTGGTTGGTATACCGGGTGTAATGCACGTAGCTGCTCTTGCCAGCAATGCCCAACGCAGCCACTACTCGAACTATGGAACCGGAATCTCAGTTTGTGCTCCCACAAACAACCTCCATAAATACCATCGCATCCATTTACCTGGGCTGGGCATCACTACCACAACAGGCTCAGCCATTGAAGTCACCCATCGGTTTGGCGGCACGTCCAGTGCGACACCTCTCGTGGCGGGTATTGCCGCCCTGGTGATCTCTGCCAACCCGGCACTTACGGCACTAGAGGTAATCTCTATTCTAAAACGGACAGCCTCCAAAGATCTCAACTTCGACAACTATCCGCGCACACCCCCGGCCAATTACGACCCCATTCCAACCTGGGACGTATCCCCGATACCACCTTTCGACGCAGGCGATTTCGAGGACATCGAAAGCCCTGATGGCACCTGGAGCTCCTGGTTCGGTCACGGTCGCGTAGATGCTCCTAATGCGGTCACGGAAGCACAACGATTGAGGAATGGAACCAATCAGAACGAGAAAGAAAAATGCTGGCTGGCCGTGGCCCTAGGCTGGCGTTAAGATCGTTTTGCACACAATCAGTCCCCACAGAAGCGCCTTTTGTGCATAATAAGAAGTATTACGAGAACTGTTTAAGGAGAAAAACCGCCTGATTAAAAGGCGGTTTTTTGGTGCGCTGGGCGGGGGTCGAACCCGCACGCCCTAGGGGCACGTGGCCCTCAACCACGCCTGTCTGCCAGTTCCAGCACCAGCGCACGAGCATCCGTATTATAATCTGGGGGTTGTAATTGTCAAGAAATTTTTGGGACACGGATTTCACGGATGAACACGGATTTATGATTTAATCATTGGGTGTGGATAGATCTCCCGATGCTTCAGTTATTCAAGAGCCTGAAATATTTTTAGATCCCCGAAATCCGTAAAATCCGTGTCCAATATCAAGGAGAGTGCAATGCGCATTGTATTAGATGCCATGGGGAGCGATAACTACCCTGATCCTGAAGTTCAGGCGGCTATTGAGGCTGGGGAAACCTTTGGAGATGAGATCCTGTTGGTGGGGCATGAGCAGCAGCTCAAAACACGCCTTGAGGCTTTGCGCTCAAAGAGCGGGCCGGACAAAGTGAAGGTGATCCATGCTCCCGAGGTTCTGGAGATGGGCGATAAACCAGCGCAGTCGGCGCGCGGCAAGGCGGAGAACTCCATGGCCGTGGGCATGGACCTGCTCAAGGAGGGCAAGGGAGATGCCTTTGTCACGGCAGGCAATACCGGCGGGGCAATGGCCAACGGCCTCTTCCGCTTGGGCCGTATCCGCGGAGTCAAACGTCCGGCGCTGACGGTGATGCTGCCGGTGGCAGGCGGGTATTGCGTGATGCTGGATATCGGCGCCAATACCGAGTGCAAACCCGAGTATCTGCGCCAGTTCGCCATCATGGGTTCGATCTACGCCGAGAAGGTGCTGGGGATCGACAACCCGCGCGTGGGATTGCTCTCAAACGGCGAGGAGGCTGGCAAGGGCAACGAACTGGTCAAAGCCACTTACCCCATCATGCAGGCGGCGGGTTTCAATTTCATCGGCAACGTGGAAGGCAAAGAGGTCTTCGGCGGGGAAGTCGATGTGGCCGTTACGGACGGTTTTACCGGCAATGTGATGGTCAAAGCCAGCGAGGCGGTCGCCAAGCTGCTCATCGACACCTTGCGCACGGAACTGACCAGCGGAGTGGTTACCAGCCTGGGCGCGCTGCTGGCCAAACCCGCCTTCGGCCGGGTCAGGAAACTAATGGACCCCGGTGAGGTCGGCGCGGCGCCGCTGTTGGGCATCGATGGTTTGATCTTTGTAGGTCATGGTCGCTCGGATGCCCGCGCCCTGGTCAGCGCTATTCGCGGCGCCCGCAAGGCTGTCGAAGCTGACCTGCTCAATGCGCTGCGCGGTTCGATCCAAGAGCAGCTTAAGCAATCCAAACAGGCAGGCCAATCATGAGCCGTACACGAGTAGTCATCACCGGCTTGGGCGCTGTGACCCCATTAGGCAGCTCGATTGAAAAATTCTGGCAGGGTCTCAAAGACGGGCGATCCGGGATCCGGCGCATTACCATGTTCGATCCCAGCGAACTGCCATGTCAGGTCGCAGGAGAGATCCCCGATTTCGATCACAAGGAATTCATGGATCGCAAGCTGGCGCGGCGTTTCCCACGCGCGGCACAGATTGCCCTGGCTTCGGCAGTGCAGGCCATAGATGATGCCGGACTGCCCGAGCCGATACCCGAACCCGAGCGTGCCGGTGTATTTTTTGGCACTGCCATCGGTGCTATGGATAGTTTCGTGGATGGCATCGACCTATACAGGGCCAAGGGTCTAGAGAAAGTCAGCCCCTTCGTGCTGCCCGGTGGCATCCCTAACCTGTCCGCGCACCTGATCGCATTGCGCTACCAATGCTTGGGTCCTAACGCCACCATCACTACTGCCTGCGCTACGGGCACCCAGGCTATTGGCGAGGGCACCGAGTTCATCCGGCGCGGTCTGGCAGAAATCGTCATCAGCGGAGGGACGGAAGCTTTGATGCGCGAATGGTCTATCGCCGGATTCGCGGCCATGCGAGCGCTGCCGGTCAATTTCAACGACCAGCCTGATAAGGCTTCGCGCCCCTTTGACGCCAAGCGGGAAGGTTTCGTCTTCTCCGAGGGTGCTGGGGCAGTGGTCTTGGAGAGCCTGGAACACGCCCAGAGCCGCGGCGCGAAGATCTACGCTGAGGTATTGGGATACGCCTCCTCGGCAGATGGATTTCACATCGCGGCACCCCACCCTGAGGGCGAAGGCGCCATCCGCACGATGAGTTGGGCACTCTCCAATGCAGGAATCCAACCTGAAGATGTGGATTATATCAACGCTCACGGATCATCCACCCCCTTGAACGGCGTCATCGAGACCAAGGCCATCAAGATGGTCTTCGGTGAGCGCGCTTACAATGTCCCCATCAATTCGACGAAGTCGATGGTCGGACATGCTATGGGTGCATCGGGCACACTGGAGGCCATTGCCTGTGTGAAGTCGATCCAGGAAAATGTATTGCACCCAACGATCAATTATGAGTATCCCGACCCTGAGTGTGATCTGGATTACGTGCCTAACCAGTTGCGCCAGCACCAGGTGGATACCGTCTTATCGAATTCCTTCGGCCTGGGTGGACAGAACGCTTGCCTGGTATTGAAAAGATACACATAACCCGAAAAAAGGGTGTGCGTGGGGTGGAACCCACGCACACCCTTTTTTCGGAAAACCTGTTCCAGGAGTAAAATCACAACATGAACATCATCCGTAATGAAAATTTGATCAAACGCAACTCGACCCTGGGGAAGATCATCAGCATCGTCAGCCTGGCGATCCTTGGTGGGGGTATGTACATCACCTTTCGGCAACCAGAGCAACTCGGCCTGTCACTCACGGCCCTGATGGTAGGCTTCATCCTCTCGCAGATGGGCATTTATTACACCAACCGTTGGGGACGCAGCCCGCGCCCCGATGAGCAGATCGATGCCGCTCTGAAAGGATTTGGCAAACAATATAACCTGTACCACTACACAACCCGAGCATCCCATGTTCTGGTAGGACCTGCAGGAGTGTGGGTGCTGATCCCCAAACACCAGCGCGGCACGATCACTTATTCGAAAAACCGCTGGCGCAAACGCGGCGGTGGAATTTTATCGCTCTATATGTCCCTATTTGCTCAGGAAGGACTTGGGCGCCCTGATCTCGAGATCGCTTCGGAGACGGATGCTCTGCTTCGCCAATTGAAAAAGCGTTTACCTGAGGAGTATGAGCCTCCTGCTATCGAAGCTGCGTTGGTCTTCACGCATCCTGAGGTGGACATTCAGACCAATGAGACCCCAAATCCAACCTTACCCGCCAAGAAGTTGAAAGATTATCTACGGAAAGCTGCTAAGGAAAAACCCATCTCAACGACGGACGTTCAGACAATCAAGGATGCATTGGATTCCTGATCAGCGAAAATTGCGGATAAACACCCCGACGTCGCGGGGAGATAATCCCAAACCGCCAATAGCAAGACCTGATGAGATCGCCAGCCCACCCAGGGCGAAATACAAACCTACTGCGATCCCCCCCACAGCAACCCCACCAAACGCGATTCCACCGAGGATAAATATCCCTAGCCCAATTCCAGCAAGCGTCAACCCCCCAATGGCAAAACCACCGATGGCTACCAGACCCACGGCGAAATTTCCTATCGCCAGGATCCCCCTGGCTACACGAGGTAGACCTGTTTGGAGGTCGATGCCATAAGCCACATGCACCAGTGGCCAACCGAATATCTGCTCTTCAGATCGATATTCATACCCCAAAAATTGTCCTGAAACAAGAAATGGAGTAAGCTTTCGGCTACTGGGCACTTCTTCCAGGAATTCACCACAATAGCGGCACTTGATGGCAGCATCCTGGATGGCCTCAGCACAAAAGGGACAGTTCTTCATTGGGTCTCTCCTGCTTCAATCGTGCTCATAGATGTAGGCCCCTGCGATGATGGAAGCTGGAAGTTCGAGTATCAAATATCCGCTTTCGATCAAGGCAATTCGCAAGGGATACCCACTGAGATTAGCCACATTGATCGCAAAAGCAGACACAAATACGAATACAAACAGGCTGGTGATCAATGCAGTTTTGACACCGACGCCAAACATAGGGCGTAAAGCAGCGTACAACCACATCATCGTGCTGGTATTCAGCAGTGCAATCAATATATTCACCAGATTGTTTTCCCAGCCCCAGTGCTGAACCAACTGCAGATACCATTCAGTGATGCCATGTTCAAAGACAAATGTCTCAAAGGTGGTCTCAACCAGAAGTTCAACCACGATAAATACCACCAGTGTTATCAGGCTTGCCACAAACAGTCTCTTGATATTGATCTCGTTCATGCCTACCTCCATCGATGACGAAATCGATTAGGTTTCTCATTGGCTATCAAGGAATCGCCGGGGCAGCTCCCAGATTTGGGGGGATGGGGGGGGGGGGGGGGCGCCCCCCCCCCCCCAAA
>CAZUSV010000104.1:0-22253 GCA_964622645.1 uncultured Anaerolineales bacterium | reverse complement strand
TATGCAGAAGTATCGCCTCTATCACCCCCATTATGATATTCAAGAAATTGCCTGGAAAGCACAAGAGGTCGTCAGCCTGAATCATCAATATGGAGAGTATTGGCTGCTTTCTGGCGAGATCGCTTCCTATGTGAAAGATGGCATCCATAATGTTCTCTGTCTGCAACCGTTTGGGTGTATTGCTAATCATGTGATCGCCAAAGGTGTACAAAAGAGAATGAAGGAGTTATACCCTCAACTCAACTTGCTGTTCTTAGATGCCGATGCAGGAGTCAGCGAGGTCAACTTCTTCAACCGGATGCATTTCTTTATCAACCAGGCTAGGAACTTGGCCGGATATGGACAAGGACCCTCGTAATATGTTCAACACTCGCTTGATTTCCATCATCCGCAAAGAGTTCATCCAAATCTGGCGCGACCCGCGCACCCTGATCATTGCCCTGCTCATCCCGGTGATGCAGTTGTTCATGCTGGGGTATGCCGCCACCAATGATGTGCGCAATCTGCCCATGGCGGTCTTCGATCAGGATCGCAGCGCGGCGGCGCGTGATCTCCTGGATGCGTACCGGGCCTCGGATTATTTTTTGATCGCCTATGATGTGGACTCGGAGCGTGAAATTCGCCAGCTGATCGATGATGGCGATGCCCGGGTGGGGTTGATCATCCCTCCGGATTATGGTGGCAACGTGCGTGCAGAAAAACAAGCCGCCGTGATCTTCGTCTTCGATGGATCAGACGCCACCGCTACCCAGACCGCTCTATCCGCCGCCCAACAGATCGGCAGCCAGCACAGTACCGAGATCCAGTTGCAACGCTTAGAAATGGCGGGCATGGTCGATGCCTTCGAGACACCTATCGATATCCGCACCCAGGTCTGGTACAACCCCGATTTGGAGGATGCCTATTTCTTCGTGCCAGGATTGATCGGGCAAATTTTGTACATGATCACAGCGGTTTTGACGGCCTCTGCCGTGGTGCGCGAACGTGAGCGTGGCACCATCGAGCAGTTGATCGTCACCCCCATCCGCTCCTGGGAGTTAGTCGTGGGTAAGATCTCCCCCTATGTGATGATTGCCCTGGTCAATACGCTGGAGGCGCTCTTCATTGGTTCGTGGTGGTTTGGGGTGCCTGTGCGCAGCAATCTGGGATTGCTGCTGGCTCTCTCCGGGCTGTTCTTGCTGACCAGCCTGGGGATTGGATTGCTGGCTTCGACCATCGCCCAGACCCAGCAGGAAGCAATGATCACAGTCTTCGCTACAATGCTGCCGGCGATCATGCTTTCGGGCTATCTTTTCCCGGTTGAAGCCATGCCCACCTGGTTGCAGTGGATTTCGGCTGCAATCCCGCTGACCTATTATCTGCGCATCATCCGCGCCTTGCTAGTCAAAGGGGTAGGGGTTGGCTCTCTGCAGACCGAGATCCTGGCTCTGATTGGTTTTGGCGTGGTGCTGATGGGCGCGGCCTCGCTGCGCTTCCGCAAGCGGTTGGATTAAGTAGCTCACCGCAGAGACACGGCACTCAACAGTGTGCTTCGCGAAGTGCGCAGAGATTATTATGAGGAAAGAGAGTAAAACTGAAAACAGGATACTGAAAACTGGATACTGGATACTGGTAACTGCAGATCGGAGAATTCTCAATGAAGAACCTGTCAAGAATTTATCTTGTAATGATTATCCTGGGGATTGTTGGGGCAACGGTTTATTACCTCAATTGGATTGCCCGTGAGGAGGAAGGACCATTGTCCGCTTCAGGGACGGTCGAGGCCGTGGAGGTGATCATTGCCCCAGAGGTTGGAGGACGTATTGAAGATGTGCTGGTTACCGAAGGGGATCAGGTCGATTCTGGGGATGTGTTGATCCATTTCGATGACGCTATGCTTCAGGCCCAACTGGAACAGGCTGAGAGTTCACAGAAACAGGCTCAGGCCAATTACGACTTGATCGAAGCGGGACTTTCCCTAGAAAAGCGCCAAGCTGCTATCTCGGCGGCGCGCCTGGAACTGGTCAATGCCCAGCAAGCTTTGGACGATTTATATGAGAATCTGGAGATCGCCCGGGCGGCGGCATTACAGGCTATCGCTGATGCACGCGATGCGGTGCGTGATGCCCAGCGGCGGGTCGATAATCTGCAGACGGCCTCTAAGCAGACAGATATCGAACAAGCCGAAGCGAATGTCATTCTGGCGAAAGATAACCTAGACAAAGCGATTGAAGATTATGAACCCTATGAAAATAGACCGGAGGACAATCTTGAACGGGCAGCGTTCTTGAGTGTCAAAGCTCAGACTCAGGCAGAATATGATAACGCGGTACGATATCTCAATAATTTGATCGGTGACACAGACGAGATCGATCTGGCACAGGCTGAGGCTGATCTGGCAGCAGCCCAAGCGGCTTTGGCTGATGCACAGCGACAATACGATGCCATGGCTGACGGTCCCGATCCCGATGCCCTAGCCTTGGCTGAGGCGCGCCTGGAGAATGCCCAATCTCAATTGGCCCTGGCGGAGTCCGGGGCGAGTCAAGAAGAGCTGGCCGTCGCCCAGGCGCAGATCGATAGCGCTCAAGCTGCCGTGAATGTGATCAGCGTGCAGTTGGATAAGTTAATATTGTCTGCACCAGCAGATGGCACAGTGCTATCACGCGCTGTGGAGCCAGGTGAGGTGGTCAAACCAGGCGCCCCCCTGCTGACCCTGGCGCGCTTGGACAGCCTGACCATCACCGTCTTTGTGCCCGAAGACCGCTATGGGGAGATCGTACTGGGACAAGAGGTGCAGGTCACTGCAGACTCTTTCCCTGCTGAATCCTTCTCTGCAATCGTTGTACGCATAGCCGACCGGGCCGAGTTCACCCCCCGCAACGTGCAGACCGCCGAAGGCCGCCGCAGCACCGTCTTCGCTGTGGAGCTTTCGGTCAGTGACCCTTCGAGCAGGCTCAAACCTGGCATGCCTGCGGATGTGGTATTTGGAGAGCAATGAGCAGTGAGTGGTGGTTAGTGAACAGGGTAGAAAGTCCAACCGCGTAGGGCGGAGATAGTAATTGACAGTTTGCCTGCTTCAGACGCCAACGCGGTTGGCTGACTACCCATCGCTGTCTGGAGACTGACCTAAACGTATAGGATTGATACCAGGCATCGGATAGCATGACCGAAAAACTTATTCAAGCTAGACACCTAACTAAAACCTTCGGCGAAGCGATCGCTGTGGATGATCTCTGTCTTCAAGTGCGCGCCGGGGAGATCTATGGGTTAGTTGGCCCTGATGGGGCGGGCAAGACCACCACTATGCGTTTATTGTGTGGCACGTTGTTACCAGATGCTGGAGAGGTCATTGTGGGCGGGCACTCGATGACCCGTGACCCTGATCGCGCCCGCGAGCAGATCGGCTATCTCTCGCAGCGCTTCTCGCTGTATGAAGAGCTGACTGTTCTGGAAAATCTACGTTTCTTTGCTGAAGTGCGCGGCATTCTCCGCAATGAATGGTACGACCGGGCCATGGAGATCCTGGAATTTGTCGGCTTGGCTGAATTTGTCGATCGGCGCGCCGGGCAGCTCTCCGGGGGGATGAAGCAGAAACTGGGATTGGCGACGGCTCTGGTGCATCGTCCGCGCGTGCTGCTGTTAGATGAGCCCACTGGCGGTGTCGATCCGGTTACACGGCAGGATTTCTGGCGTTTGATCATTCGGTTGGTCTCTGCCCCCCCCAGCCCCCCCGATTCCGGGGGGGAGCGAGAGGGGGTCTCGGTGCTGGTCAGCACCCCCTACATGGACGAAGCGGTGCGCTGTACGTATGTTGGCTTTATGCGGGATGGACGGCTGGTGGTTGAGAACAAACCTGCCGCTTTACGTCAGCGGTTGGAAGGTCGCATCGTTGAGCTGCGCGGGGGACCGTTGACCAAACTTCGGATCATGGCGGGGGCAGATGAAAACGTCGAGAGCGTGGGTACCTTTGGGGACAGGCTGCACCTGCGGATAGGGGAAGGCAGCTCCCGCAAGGTGATCGGGAATCTCAAAAAATCAGCCAAACAGCAGGGATTGGAAATCCATAAAATCGAGACCATTTCCCCAGGTCTGGAAGATGTCTTCATCGCCCTGTTGGAAAATACTGAGATGAGGAAGCCAGGAATGCAGGAAGGAGAGAATGAGAAATGAAAATTCCTGACTTCCTGGTTTCCTTATGGGTAATTTTTGAATAATTTTAATGATCAAAAGAATGTTGAATACCGCAGAGTCGCAGAGAGCGCAGAGATATTTGCTTTTTTCGAGAAAAACTCAGCGATCTCCGCGTCTCCGCGGTGAAATATCGTGTTCAAGCTATTGTTGACTAATACAGAATTTTTGAATAATTCTATGGATGCGGTTATTAAAACAAAAGATTTGACCAAACGTTTCGGCGATTTCACGGCTGTGGACGGCGTGACCTTCGAAGTGCGCCGTGGGGAAGTGTTGGGCTATTTGGGTCCTAACGGCTCCGGCAAGACCACCACTATCCGCATGCTCCTGGGACTGCTGCTGCCTACGTGGGGGGCGGCGCAGGTTCTGGGCTATGATATCGTGCGGGATTCCGAAGCCATCCGCGAGCGAGTGGGTTATATGTCGCAGAAGTTCGCCCTGTATGATGAGCTGACTGCCTGGGAGAACCTGGAGTTTTACGCCGGAGTGTATGGCGTGCGCGATCGAGGGCATATCGAGGAGACTTTAGGGCGTTTGGGTTTAGGGGACTTACAGAATGAACGCGCCGGGGGTTTGCCGGTGGGCTGGCGTCAACGTCTGGCCCTGGCCACCGCCATCGTGCACCGGCCTCAGCTGCTCTTTTTGGATGAACCCACCAGCGGCGTAGATCCCACTGCCCGGCGGGATTTCTGGGACCTGATCTACGAGTTTGTCTCCGAGGGGGTGACTGCTTTTGTGACCACCCATTATATGGACGAGGCCGAATACTGCGGCCGCGTGGGCATCATGAGCACCGGAAGGTTGCTGGCCATGGATACACCATTGGAACTGAAGGAAAAGGCCTTGCCCGGTTTGGCCTGGGATGTGGTCGCTGAGCCATTATTGCCCGCCCTGGGGATTCTTGAGAAAACCCCTGGCGTGCTGCGCGCCGGTTTGGCGGGGGACCATCTTAGGGCAGTCACGAAGCCTGGGATTCGCCAAGGGGATTTAAGGAGCGCCTTGGAAGCCTTGGGGGGCAATCATGTCCAAATCACACGTGCCGAGCCGACGCTCGAAGACGTATTCCTTGCGCTCGCAGATACTCGCTAAGGGTTTGTGATTAAACGTTCTTTTGCACGTAAATACGTGTTATACTTGTTTGCGTGGAGACATTAATATGAATATGCAAAATATAACTCTCTCATTACCCAAAGAGACGCTGCGAAAAGTTAAGATGATCGCTGTGCAGAGGGAGACTTCGGTTTCTGGGCTGCTAACTCAGCTATTAGGCGAACTGGTTGCCAGGGAAGATGGTTATCACCAGGCCCGAACTCAGCATCTCGAATGGCTGGAGCATGGTGTTGATCTGGGTACAGGAGGGGAAATTCATTGGCAGCGCGAGGATTTGCATGAGCGATAAGAACGCGCGACAATTCATCGATACGAATGTTCTCGTTTATGCGCACGATACATCGGCTGGGATCAAACATGAAACTGCTAAATCTTTGATTGCAGATTTATGGGACTCTGCTAATGGCTGTTTGAGCATTCAGGTGTTGCAAGAATTTTATGTCTCGGTCACCCGTAAAGTCGCCAAACCCCTTGGTGGTGAAGCAGCCGCCAAGATTGTTCAAAACCTCTCACTGTGGAAAATTTATGTTCCCAATGTGATAGATGTGAACCATGCCATTGAGATTCATCAACGGTACGTGATTTCATTTTGGGATGCAATGATCATCCAAAGCGCCTTGCAATTAGGGTGTACTACTGTCCTTTCAGAAGATCTCAATGATGGGCAGGTTTATAGCGGTGTGCAGGTATCTAATCCTTTTCGTTTACTGACTGCTGATAAAAATAGTTGAAGATACAACATTCGACATTGAAGGTTCTTTCCTTCTAATGCCTGACATGAAAAACATTTACAATATGGGGGAACATTCAAACTTGCAAAGCTTAACGTGCTATCGCAAAAGGAGAGATCATGGACTATGATGTCATTGTCATCGGTTCCGGCGCGGGCGGGTTAGCGGCTGCGGTGCCCCTGGCGCAGGCTGGGATGAAGGTGCTGGTTTGCGAGCAGCATGAAGTGCCCGGTGGTTGGACGCACTCGTTTACTTTAGAAGGCTATCGCTTCAGCCCAGGAGTGCATTATGTGGGCGGACTGCACAAGGGTGGGTCATTGCGCAGGAAATACGAGGGCCTGGGGGTTTCACAGGATCTGGCTTTCTGCGAGATCAACCCCGATGGCTACGATCACATGTTTATTGGCGAGGAGCGCTTTGACATCCCCAAGGGACGCCATAACTATGCCAATCGGCTGAAAGAACGTTTTCCCCATGAAGCGGTGGGCATCGATGGCTACATGGAAGCAGTCGCCAACATGATCGAGAACCTGGAAAGCATCGCTCGAGGTAAAAGAGATCAAGAAGATGGCATCCCCTCGGTGATGCGTTGGGCGATGAAGTCAGGGCGGGAGCTGATCGAACACCATGTCTCCGACCCACTGTTGATTGCTATTCTGTGTGGCCAGGCCGGGGATCACGGCATGCCGCCTTCAGAAGTTCTTTCTTTCCTTCATGCTGGAATCGCCCACCACTATTTCGAGGGTGCCTACTTTCCTCTGGGGGGTGGATTCGCCATCCCGCGCGCCTTTGTGCGCGCTCTGAAGAGAGCTGGCGGAGAAATCCGGCTCAGCACGCCGGTCGAGCACATCTTATTGGAAGGGAATCGAGCTATCGGTGTGCGACTGGCTGATGGGGGTGAAATCCGCTCCAACTACGTCATCAGCAACGCCGACCCTGAGGTCACCTTTGGCAAGCTGGTCGGCCGCCAGCATCTCAGCGACAAGCTGTGCCGCAGGTTGGATAAAACTATTTACTCGACCTCAGCATTAAGCCTGTTCTTCGCCGTGGACATGGACCTGCGCGCCGCAGGTCTGGACTCTGGTAATTTCTGGTTTTACGATCATAATGATATCGATGAACTCTATCGCCTGGGACGCACGGACAACGCCCTCACCGCCGATCACCCTCCGATGATGTTCATGACCGTCACCACACTCAAAGACCCCTCTAAAATGCACGCCGCCGGAGCAACGGCGGGTCAACACACCTGTGAGGCTTTCACCTTCGTTGGCTATGATGCCTTCAAGAAGTGGGCCCACGAGAAATCTGGTGACCGCTCCCTGGGTTATCAGGCCTTGAAGGAAGATCTCTCCTGGCGCATGTTCAAGGCCATCGAGAAGCGCGTCCCTGGGATCAGCGATCATATCGTTTTCTGGAGCCTGGGCACGCCCTTGACCAATGAGCACTATATCAACGTCACCCGTGGCAGCCTCTACGGCATCGAGAAGAACCGCCGCCAGATTGGCCCCAGAGCCTTCCCCGCCCAAACTGAATTCGAAGGCTTGTTGATGTGCGGGGCCAGCACTTCCAACTTTGGTGTCTCCGGCGTCACAACAACGGGCTTGCAGGCGGCCAGCGCCATCCTCAACTGCTCCACTGACGACTTGCTCAACCAAAACGGGCCTGAATTGCAAATCTACCCGTCGGAGGATTTATCGCAGTGGCCGGAGAATTTGCGTCGGAAGGTCGAGCGTCGCACGTCTGATAACGTTTGAACGTTGGCAAGTTAAACGTTTGAACGTCAGTACGTCGGACGTCTTGACGTCATGATGTTGCAACGATAATTCCCATATAATCAAGGAGTGGAAGATGACCAGGATAAATCGTTTTGAGGATGTAGAAGCCTGGAAAACTGCCAGGAAGCTAGCAAATGCTGTCTACGCCTTGTCAGGAGAAGGTCGTTTTGCTAAAGATTACGGTTTGCGGGATCAAATTCGACGTGCGGCTGTATCAGTGATGAGTAATATCGCTGAAGGATTTGATAGCAGAACTGACAGGCTTTTTCGTGATTACCTGGGCCGGGCTAGAGCATCTGCGGGTGAGGTACGTTCTCAGCTTTATATTTCACTCGATTTGGGTTATATCTCAAAACAACAATTCGAGGATGCCTATGATTTAGCAGATAAAGTATCTCGGCAACTATATAAGTTTATCGTATATCTGGAAGCCAATCCTAGGGACAATCGCATCAGAGAAGAAACATCCGAATATAAAGCCTGACGCATCGACGTTCAGACGTATGACGTTTTTAACCAGAACGTGTAACAAGAAAATTAGTATAATGATTTTATGAATGCCGAAACGCCACGCTATATTTTTGCCGGGGAGCTATACCGCGATTTCTTCATCACGGCCGATGACAAGCCCATGGTCGATGTGCTGGGGGGCAATGTGCCTTATGCCGCTGTTGGATTGAAGCTTTGGGAGGCTGAGCCGCCCCCCGGGTTGATCGCCCGGGTGGGGGAAGATTTCCCTCAGCTCTGGCTGGACGATCTCACGCAGAGAGGCTTCGATACCCAGGGGGTGAACGTGCTCCCACAGGCTGTGGATGTGCGCAATTTCTATGTCTACACCGATAAAGCCACTCGTGTCAAAGGTGACCCGGTGACACATTTCGCACGTTTGGGAATGCCGTTTCCAAAGACTCTATTAGGATATAAAGATTCCAGCGATGCACTCAACAGCCGAACCGAGTTGACCCCCACATCGCTGCGCCAGGTGGATATCCCGGAAGTTTACCAGGACGCGGCTGCGGCACATTTGTGTCCGATAGATTATATGACTCATAGCCTGATCCCGGCGATACTGCGTCAGGGAGGCACAACTACCGTGACGCTGGACCCCGCTCCTGGGTATATGAACCCCACTTTTTGGAATGATGTGCCCAGTTTGATCACCGGGTTGACAGCTTTCATGCCTGCGGAGGAAGATTTGCGCATGCTCTTCGAAGGGCGTTCGGATGACCTTTGGGAAATGGCCGCAGCGCTGGCTGCCTATGGCTGTGATTTCATTGTCATCAAGCGCGGCGAGCGCGGCCAATACCTCTATGATGCCTCTTCTGGTTCGCGTTGGGAAATTCCCGCTTACCCGGCGCGCCTGGCCAATCCCACAGGAGTTGGGGATGCGTTTTGCGGCGGATTTTTGGCTGGTTACCGGCGTGCCTATGACCCACTCGAAGCCGTGTTGCATGGCAATGTTTCCGCCTCACTTGTCTCTGAAGGGACGGGCATCTTTTTTGCCCTGGAAGTATTGCCCGGTTTGACTCAAGCGCGGATCGACTCTCTGCGTCAATCTGCCCGAAAACTTTAATATGAATCTTATTGAAAAAGTTCTCGAACTTGCCATTCAAATCCAGCAGATCCCTGCGCCGACATTTTGCGAAGAACAGCGGGCGATTTATATGCGCGACCTTTTCATCGAAGAAGAATTGCTGGATGTTGAGATCGATTCGCTGGGAAATGTCTACGCCCGTCTTCCTGGCGATGGAGACAAACGCCCACTTCTCGTATCCGCGCACACGGACACTGTCTTTCCCTTGGAAACAGATTTGACAGTACAGCGCGTAGCAGACTGTATTATTGCACCAGGGATTGGTGACAATTGCCTGGGCTTGGCAGGGTTGTTAGGATTGCTGTGGATGTTGCGAGAGCGAGAAATCACCCTGCCAGGTGATCTCTGGCTCGTGGCCAATGTTGGGGAGGAAGGCCTGGGGGATTTGCGCGGCATGCGAGCTGTAGTAGACCGATTCGGAGACCAACCCATCGCTTATATCATACTAGAAGGAATGGCCTTAGGGCAGATCTATCACCGCGGACTTGGGGTGCAGCGCTACCGCATTAGCGCACAGACCGAAGGGGGACACTCTTGGGCAGATTACGGTATCCCTTCGGCAATCCATGAGTTGGCCGCCCTGGTCACGAAGTTGAGCGAGCTGCCTTTACCCGATAAACCTCGCACCACGCTCAATGTGGGTGTGATCGCTGGGGGGACATCGATCAATACCATCGCTCCGCAGGCCTCTTTGGAGCTTGATCTACGCTCTGAGGATCCAGAAGCACTCCTAAGGTTAATCCAGAGCGTCCAAACCCTGGTTGAGCAGGCTAACTATCCTGAAGTCCAGGTTCAGACTGAAATCATTGGTCAACGCCCTGCGGGGGAGATCCCCCAAGATCATCCGCTGGTGAAATTGACGGAGTCTGCATTGGTCGAACAGGGCATACAACCGAATCTGAGTATTGGATCTACAGATGCCAATATCCCCCTCAGCCGGGGACTGCCGGCGGTAACGATTGGGTTGACAAGCGGCAAGGGCGCGCATACCACCAATGAATATGTCGAAACGGCCCCCTTGGCAGGTGGAATGGAGCATCTGGCAATCATCGTGCGAGGAGTTTGGTCTGCGTTGGCGTAGTTTATTGTAGTGACATCACAAAACCTTTGGGCGGGAGGTGTATCGGTGTTCACATTCGAGATTGTACAGGGGCTCATTCTGACAACCATACTGATTACAGTACCGGCCACCTTGCTGGTTTCCTGGGGGTTGTTAGCGCTATATAGGAGAGCGCTGGTCCGTTGGATGAAATCTGGTTCTTTGGTGAAAGAGATACCAACTGATACAGAACCCTTGCCGATCCCAACTTCTCAGCTTTCCATCGTTGAGCTTGCTGCAGAGACCCCAATGCAGCAAAAGCCGACTGAAAGTAAGTTGTCCCAGTATGTATTGCGCGGCCCATGGCGTGAGGCCATGGTATACACATTGGCGCTTTCGGGCTGTAGAGTTTTTCTGTCGTGCAGATGTGTGGAAAGAAGCCTTGGCGCAGCTGGTGAAACTCTCAGATGTAATCGTGATGGATTTGCGCAGTTTCTGTGCACAAAACACGGGTTGTATTTTTGAGATCAACGCCCTGTTTGATTTGATACCATTGGAACATGTTTTATTGGTGATAGACGATACCACGGATACAAAATTTCTCCACCAAACCCTTCAGGCTGCCTGGGCACATATGGATCAAGAATCGCCAAATCGCGAGGATGTGAAGGCTGTGAAGTTATACCGATTCGAGGGATCTAAAGATCTAACAGGTTTGCTGCGAACGTTGAGCGCTGCTGCAGTGGCATAGATTTCGGAGGAAACGCAAAAATCATCAAGTATTGAGATTTTGAGGCCTTAGCGACAAGAAATCACCGCAACTGGGATCAAGCAGCATAGCGCGTGAATTGTTATCCTTTGGGGGAATTCAGACCATATAAGGAGAGCAAATATGAAGAAACACTCTGAAGGTTTCCAACTGTACCCAATTGGTTTTGTACGTGTGTCAGAAAGTGAGGGCAGTTTCATCCTGGAAATTGATGCAGCCTATCGAACCGCGCTCAAGGAGATGAAGCAATTCAGCCATGTGATGGTCTTTTGGTGGGCGCACAAAATGGACACTGAAAAGTATCGTCAGATCACCACAGCGGAACTGCCCTATGCACCAGGAGTCGTGGCTGGTGTTTTCGCCTGTCGCTCGGAATATCGGCCTAACCCCATTGCGGTGACGACTGTGCCGGTCATCGATGTGGATGAAGAGAATGGGGTTGTCATCCTGGCCTGGATCGATGCTTTCGATGGCACCCCGGTGATCGATATCAAACCCTATATCCCCATCTCCGATCGTTTCCGAGATATAAAAGTGGCTGAATGGCTTCAGGATTGGCCTGAATGGGCGGAGGATGCCGCGGCCTACTTCGAGGAGCACGCCACGGATTTTGGGGAGTGATATACTTCTCTCTCAAAGCCACAGGAGTGCCTATGGAACCAGTCATCACCCACAAATCCGAGACGATACTCGTTGGGATGTCTTTTTTCGGCGATCCTTTTGATACCAGCGATGCCTGGACAGAAGAGAATCAAATTGGCCGTCTTTGGCAGCGCTTCATGCGTTATTTTCAGCAGCACTCCGGTACGATCAAGCATGTCACCGATGTTGAAGGGCTCTATGAAGTGCATATCTATCATCCAGAATCGATGGAAAAGGGGCTTTTCGAGATCTTTGTTGGCGTGGAAGTCGATCAGTTGGAAGCCGTGCCGCTCGAAACCTTGGTCAAGGTACTGCCAGCCAGCGACTATGCAGTTTTCACCTTAGAGGGAGAACAGATTGCTTCCGATTGGGAAATGGAAATCGATGCATGGCTTGCCCAAGGAGGATTTAAGCAGAATTATTCTTTTAGTTTTCAATACTACGACAAACGCTTCAAGGGGGTAGGTAATATTAGGGAATCGGTCCTTGACGTTTATATCCCCATAGGAAAAATCCAAGATTGAATGTCATCCAAAATGAGTGATCTGCTCGTTGCGATTCACCAGGCTGTCGAATTTGTCGAAGCGTACCTTCAGGAAGAGATCACGGTTGCCGATATGGCCTCGGCAGCGGGCTATTCACTTTTTCACTTCGTGAGGACTTTCAATAAGGTCGTTCACCACACCCCCTATGATTATCTCATGCGACGGCGACTCTCCAAGGCTGCGGAAGCGCTGGTATGCTCAAATCGAAAAATCATCGATATTGCGCTGGATTACTGCTTTCACAGCCCTGAAGTTTTCTCGCGGGCTTTCAAGAGGATGTTCGCTGTGCAGCCCAGCCAATATCGGGCAAGAAATAATCTTGATTCTCGCTTTTTACTATCTAAGAAAACATTGCCTTATCTTCAACACATCAATAAAGATGAATTCTCCCGTCCCGTACTACAACAGCGGGAAGCCTTTTCAGTGGTTGGCTTGATGACTCGCCTCACCGAAGGGGGAGGCGTGATTCAGCAACTTTGGGAATCTTTAGAACGGGAAATCCCTGATCTGGCAAAGTTATCCTGTTTTGGGATTGTTACTTACCCGGATGACTGGGTTGAGAGAGGGGCATTCTATATGGCTGGTGCGGTCATGGAATCATCAGATTTTGCTAGTCACAATTTAGTGACACGGAACGTGCCTGGAGGAGATTTTGCATCTTTTACACATGTTGGATCATTAGAAAGTATGGCTCTAACCCGCGACTATGCCTACCAGACCTGGCTGCCTAAATCTGGTAGGCGAATAGCTTATCCTTTGGACATCGAATGCTATAGGGGAAAATTAGGGAGCGGGTATGAAATTTGTCAAATTTTGGTCCCCATCAAGAATGTGTCGTTAATTTAAGTGGGGAGTGTGCATAATTCAAAAGTAATGCCTAATTGTCCCGCTTGCCGCTGTCCCCGGTGGCGGTTTATGGAAAAATTTGATCTACTCTCACGAATTCAGCGAAAATGAATTTTCTGCTGAAATATCAAGTCCGTTTAAACGGACTTCCTGTCTCAGCAGAGATTTCAATCTCTGGTTGGTTCAAAATAGTCATTATGCACACCTCATTGCAAGTAGGGATTTAGATCAGTAATCATCGTGCGCAGGTTCGCTTCTTGCGCTTCGATGCTTTCCGTCAACCTGAACTGCACCAGGGCGCGCTCGAGGTTGTGTTCAGGGTATTTGATTTTATAGTAGATATCCCCGGCCAGGTAATCTACAAAAAATCGTACCCCCAGTTCGAAAGTCAGTAAACGAATACTATCGTAGAAATAGGCATAATCGCCTGCAGTCAGGAATTCATTGGCAGCCGATATATATCCCTCGAGAATCGCCGCGGCCAGGTCGGTTTCGAAGCGCACCTCGTCAATATTGCTGGTTGTCTCTCCTAAGGGATTACAACTGGAGCGCAGGCAATCTCCGATATCATATTGCACTAACCCTGGTTTGACAGTGTCCAAATCAACGATGCTGACTGCCTGGCCGCTATGCACATCGATCATGATATTGTCGATCTTTGGATCTCCGTGCATTGTGCGCACCTGCAATATCCCGCGATCTTTAGCATCCTCCAAAACTGAAGCCCACTGGCGGCGTTCAGCGATCATCTGTTGACAATAGCGCACTTCCGGGGAACCCTTGAGCTGAGATTTCTTGCTCACTGTTTCGTCATATGCTAGCAGGTATTGGGGGGTGATATGAAAACCAACCAATGTGTCGTGGAGCAATTCTGGGTTAAGATCACTAAGAAGAGCCTGGAATCGCCCCAGGGCAAAACCTGCTTCACGTGCGTGAGTCTCGCTTTGAACAGTTGCATACGAACAAGCCTGGTCGATGTAGCTGGTTGCCCGCCAGAAATTCCCCTGAGTGTCGATATAGAAATCATCACCACCCTGTGTGGGTAGGATGGATGGCACTTCCCAACGTCGGTGTGGATCGTCGCTATTATGTTTCAATTTGTCCCTGACGTGCTCTGTGAAAGTGCGTATGTTGGCGAGAATCAGCTTTGGCTGCTTGAATACAAATGTATTGATGCGTTGAAGGACAAATCGTGTACTCAGGTCTGCATTGGCAGTGACCAGGTAAGTATCATTTATGTTGCCATCACCGAATTCTCTGATATCTGTCACTTCCCCCCTTATCACAAATTGTTCAGCGGCACGCCGGGCTACATTCATGCGCCAACATTAGCCTTCAGTCTGTATTCTCACATCCACAGCCACCGCGCCCTGACCTTTGGGGAGAACTCGCAGAGGGTTGATTTCGATTTCTGCGAATTCAGGGTGATCCGCCGCCAATTGTGCTAACCGGATAAGAACATCCAGCACTGCGTCTCGGTCAGCAGGAGGTAGATTGCGGAAGCCCTTGAGCTTGCGTCCTGCCCAGGTGCTCTCCAACATGCGCTCAGCCTCCAGTTGGGTCAGTGGCGCTAACCCGAAAGCGATGTCTTTCAGCCCTTCGACCTCTGTACCCCCGGAGCCGAACATCATCTGGGCGCCGAACTGGGGATCCTGAACAGCCCCAATGATGACCTCTTGTCCCGCAAGGATCATGCCTTGAACGTGGACGCCCTGGATCTCAGCCTGGGGATGGGACGATCGCGCCCGCTGAAGGATTTCTTCATATCCAGCACGCACAGCAGCTTCATCCCCCAGGTTGAGCAATACCCCGCCGACATCAGATTTATGAGAAATATCTAGAGAAGCGACTTTGAGGACCACCGGAAACCCTACTCCTTTGGCGATGGAAACAGCTTCATCTGCGGATTGAGCTAATTCCATCCTGGCGGTGGGGATGCCGTAGGCTTCAAGGAGCGTCGTGACGTCGGACGTTGTGACGTCGGATGCTTCTATCGGTATCAAGGGATCAGCTTGGGCAAATTCAAGTAGCTCAGCACGCTTAACCAGGGCAGCCAGCGCCGCAGCAGCCCGCTCGGCGAATCGATATTCGGGTACCTGCGCTGCGCGTAGGTGTTCGACAGCTTCCTGGATCAGGCGCTCGCCCATCACGGCGACGACCACGGGTTTTACCGCGCTGTGGATCACAGGGATGATGGCCTTCGCCACAGCCCCGGCAGTGAACATGGGCGGCGTAGGGAAGATGATCATGACATTGTCTACGCCGGGATCCGACAGCACAATGCGCAAGCTTTCAGCGAACTGCTCGGGGGTGGCCGAGGCCAGCATATCCACAGGATTATGCAGGCTGGCCGCCGGGGGCAGGATCCCAGCCAGGGCGGCGCGCGTGGGTCCGCTGAATTCGGAGAGTTCCAACCCCAGGGATTCGAGGGCATCTGCCGCGGTGACCCCAGGTCCGCCAGCGTTGGTCAATACTGCCACGCGGCGACCTTTGGTCGGTGGGCACCAGGCCAGGGCGCGCGCCTGGTCGAACATCTCCTCACTGGTTGCGGCGCGCAGCACTCCCGCCCGTCGGAAGGCGGCGTTATAAGCACTCTCTTGCCCGGCCAGCGCACCGGTGTGCGAGGCCACGGCTCGTTGCCCGCTTTCGAAGCGTCCTACCTTGAGGGCAATGATGGGTTTGTGGCGCACTACCTGGCGGGCCTGGTCGATAAACCGGCGACCGTCCTTGATCCCCTCCAGATACAGTGCCAGCACGCGGGTGTATGGATCCTGGGCAACCGGAGCCAGCATATCTGTTTCGCTGACATCGGCCTGGTTACCCAGGCTGACCAGCCGCGAGAGGCCATATCCCTGGCCGCGCGCCCAGTCGATCACCGCCGCGCAGATGGCGCCAGAGTGGGAGATAAAGGCCACATCGCCAGGCGTAGGGCCGGGGGGCGGCAAGAAGGTCGTGTCGATGGGCAGGTGAGTGTCCAGCAGGCCGATGCAGTTGGGCCCGATCAGGCGGATACGGTATTGACGAGCTATCTCCAGGACCTCTTCTTCGAGTTTAGCACCTTCTTCTCCCACCTCGCGGAATCCCCCAGATCCGATGATGGCTGCTTGAATGCCGCGCTGTCCGCACTGGCGTAACGCGTCGGCGATGAAGGGTGCCGGGATCAGTACCGCCGCCAGGTCAACCGGGTTGGGTACCTCCAGCACATTGGTATAGATAGTGCGCCCTAATAATTCACCACCCTTGATGTTGACGAAATGCACTGCCCCTTGGTAGTTGCTGCGTACCAGGTTATTAGCCAGACCATAGCCCAGCTTGCTGGGGTCATTCGACGCGCCGATAACGACGACGCCTTGCGGATTGAAGAAGGGGATGAGAGAGGGATCGATGGGCATGAAAGTAATTGCTTATTCGATTGTCCAGTTGGCTATTACTATACCTGGTACTCTGGAAAATTCTTTGGTATTGTTCGTTACCAATGTGACACCTAAGCTAAGAGCGTGAGCCGCAATTAAGGTATCAAGCGCTCCAATTGGCATTCCCTTCGATTCAAGCTCAGCGCGAATATTAGCATATTGAGTAGCAGCGTGATAGTCAAATTCTGATATTACGAGCGGAAGTAAAAATTGTTCAAGTGCTTCATTATTCTTTTTTATTTGTTGACTTTTTTTTACACCATATTGCAACTCTGCAACAGTAATAACGGAAACACCAATATCACCAAATACGTGTTCCTGAAAATGCTCTAATACCTGCGGAGGCTTTTGTTTGATCAGATAAATGCAGATATTGGTATCTAACATGTATTTCATTAAAAATCCTCGCGAACTTGGACTTCCGGTTGCTGACGGGTTTCCATGAAATCACTAGAAAACAAATTTAGGCTATCGCGAAGTGTCTGCCAAGGATTATCCACGGGGATGAGAACTACAGCGTTACCAACTTTTTTGACATATACCTCTTTACCTTCAAAACGAAATGCTTTTGGTAGTCGAACGGCCTGACTACGCCCATTCATGAAGAGTTTTGCAATGGCCATAGGAATATCCTCCTCGTAGGTATATATTTATAGTATATATCAATTGCTTATGGAATACAAGAGGCAGGTTTAGCAACTATTACTGCGACTTCCAGTCGCCAGAACCGCGACTTTAAGGAAGCTCCGTTTTCAAATATAAAACTTCTCTCTATCTACATCTTCCCTAAGAATGCGCAACTCTTCCTCACTGGGTGGGGGATTTTCCTCGACATTTTCGGCAAGCAGTAGTTCGAAGCCGGTGTTCTCCAGCACCTGCTCGACAGTGACGCCTGGCTGAGTGGCCAGCAACATCATGCGCTTGGACTCAGGATGGAAACCCAACAACGCCAGGTTGGTGACCACACGGTAGGGGCCGGTGTTGGGCGGCAGTCCAGCGGCTTCACGCGCCCCACGGCCAGAGAGATAGCCAGGCGTGGTGATGAAATCTACTTTGGGGATGAAGCGACGCTTGTCGTGGCGCATGATGGCTATCGTCTGCCAGCAGTGCGAGCCGACATCGTTGCCCCCTCCGCTGCCCGGTAGGCGCACCTTGGGTTTGTAGAAGTCGCCGATCACCGTGCTGTTGAGATTGCCGTAAGGATCGATCTGCGCCCCGCCGATGAAGCCATATTCGATGAAGCCGCGTCCGGCTGCCTCGATGACATCCAATATTCCCAGCGCGGAGAGGGCTTTGTGAAAGGTACGGCGACCTCCAACGGCTACGGGCAAATCGTCCAGGATGGCGCCCATGCCGCCGAACTCGAAGATCGTGGTCAGGTTGGGGGCGTGCATCTTTTGCGCCAGGGAAGCGGACAGCATAGGGATACCCGTGCCGATGAAGGCCGTGCTGTTATCGGTCATCAAGCGCGAGGCAGTGCAGATCAACATTTCTGTAGGGTTGTAATTTTTCTCAGTCATCCGTTTATCCTCGGCTCGGTACGATATCCTGGAGATACTGCAGACGTTCTTCGCCGATCAGCTCCAGATACTCCTGGTGATCTTTGAGATTGTAGATATATTTTTCCAGGTATTCCTGGGTGGTTTCAGGATTTTTGGATTCTTCAGCCCAAAGCTGGATGTGCTCTTCGTCCCGCTCGTACAGGTAGCACATCTCACCGGGATGCGACCCGAAGGGGGCATGTACCACGGCATCTACTAGATAATAAGGGATGATGGTGCGGTCGGGCTGGCGGCGGATCTGCTCGGTAGGGATGATCTCTTCGGCGCTGACGATCAATGTTTTGGAGGCCCGCGACATCTCATAGGCAAAGCCAGTGATGCCGTCGATCTGGCAGTTGCCGTACTTGTCGGCGCGATGCACATGGATGATGCCCACATCCAGGATCAGGGCTGGCACCAGGGCAATGGGATCGCCAGTGAAGGGGCATTCTACTAACTTTCCGGCGCTGTAATTGAAGGTATCCGTGCCCAGCATGGAGCGCACCGGGATGAAGGGCACGCCCATAGCCGCAGCTTTGAAACGCCACACCAGGGCGCCATTGCTCCACTCGACGATCTTCTCGACCCGTCCGGCATCGATCTCGCGGCGGATAACATGCGAGATGCCGTACAGCTCAAGGCCAATATAGGTGTAATCCATCTCCTTGACCAGTCCCGCCGCCAATAAGACATCCGACTCATAGACGCCCTGGCCGACCAGGCGCAGATTCTTGATATCCTGGCGGATGATCTCGTTGACGATGGACATTGGGCAGCGCACTGTGCCGTAGAGCTCGGTGCCGATATAGTCATCTTCATGGATGAAGCGGCTAACCGCCTCAGCCTCACTCATGCGCTTATCGACCAGGCTCTTGGATTTTGCCCGATTCCAATCTCTAAAGGCGTTGATATCTGGTGGTTGAAGAATATCGCCGACACCGGATTTGATTATTTCCATCTGTCCTCCTATAGAATTGTGAATGGTGAATTGTGAATGATCAATTATGAATTATTTTTGCTTGCTAGTTGTGGTTTTTATGCTTGCATTGATAATGCGGCAAAGCTCATCAACTTCCTTGGAAGCAAAACCTAACTTTCATCGTTTAGCAGTTTGCTTCTTGATATTATTTTCAGCCATACACGCGACTCATTCAATTCTTTCAGACATATTCGGAGCTTATGAAAAAAATCTCGCGTGCTTTCAGCCCCATGTGCTTCCCCATAATGCGCAGCTGGGGTAGTACCGCTTCGGAGTAATTGGTTGGCGATATGTTTTCCTGCCGGAGTTTTAGGTAAAGCATTGCTAATGTTAATAATCTCAACAGCAAACCTGATGAGTCGTTCTTCAATATCATCACCTTTTGCCATAGTAAGCCTCCCGCATTACAAAATTCCCAATTCACCAATCACCATTGACCATTAACCATTAACCATTCCCAATTATTCAGGGATATATAAAGCCCACAAACCGTCCTGAAGCAAGGAATTCCATTCCGCTGCCGTCGAAGCGCACCTTCACCAGTGAGGCGTTGCCCCAATCATCGCCGCGCGCCTCGATGATCAAGGTTTCGGTGTCCAGCCAACCCATGGGTTGTACCCTACTCACACTGGGGTCGCCGACAATGCCTCCTATAAGCTGAGCTTCTATTTCGGTAATGAACTGCCCTTGGATGTCGGTGATCACCACTTTGGAATGGAAATCGGGCACCTCCGCCATCAACCAGCCGGCGCCTTCCATCCAGGCCACGTACTGGTTGTCCGCTGAGAAGACTGCGTAGCCTGCCCCACGGTTGCTGCTGGTGTTTATGGGAATGTTGATGCTTTGGGTCGTATCCAGGTTGTATAAAGTCAAACTGGGGTTTTCGCCAGCCACAAAGCCGTTATCTGCCTCAGCGTATGCCACCCAGGTAAGGTCGGGAGAAAGACCCACCGGGTTGAAATCATCAGCAATGTAAACGTTCTCAGAACCCCCTGAAGTCAGATCCAAATAATATAGGCCTTTATGAGGCGGGAAGACAATATCTCCACCAATGCCAAAGGGCATCAGCGAATACCATATGCCCTGCGGCTCATCATCCGCTGCCTGCATGGCCAGGGGGATGATGGCGTATATCTCTGGGTCACTGCGCTCCCAAACCCAGTTCGCCCCCCCACCTTGCATCGTGCGAGCGTAGACATGGCTGACCAGGGCGTCGTTGAGCCATTCTGTGGTTACGTAGGTAAAGGCAGATTGCCCAGGCGCACCGCGCAGGTAGGTCACTTCCACTCCAGTGATGAAATCGCTGATCTGACCGTTGAGATTCTGCTTGATCTTTGAGGAATCCTCGAAGGCGTGGTAGATCACAGGCACGTTGATGACCCCATCCGCTGCCCCTCCAGCGACGTGCGCAATCCCTCCGACGAAGCCGCCTGGATTTAGCCCAGGGGTTTGCAGAACCCCAAGCGCTTGACCCTGGGCGTTGTAAACCGTCAGGCTGTTGGCATCGCCGGCCATGGTCAGAAAGCCGCTCGGTTGGAAGCGGTTTACCGTCGTGGTCGGCGTTGGGGGTGGGCTGGTGTTGGTGGGTTGAGCTGTGGGGGATTCTGTAGGTGGTGGTGCGACAGGTTGTTCTGCAACAGGTTCGTCCGGCGGATCAGGGGGTGCTGCAGGTTCTGCTGGCTGAGTCAAACGAGAAACCAAATTGCACCCCAGGCTGGCCGTCAACAACACAGCCAAGATGATGAGCCAATATGATCGCTTCATAGCGGGCCTCCTAAACAGGAACCTAGATCGGTAGTGGTTGAAAAGTGAGTGACATCTCGTTCCATCCGCTCTGCTGTGGAACGCTTCATCACTTACACTCTGACCACCACCCCTTAGATCAACTGTGCCTGGACTATTTTATCATTCGATTTCGAGGACTGCGGTAGCCTCGAAGCTGACAGAGAGCTTATAGCAATCCTGGCCACTCGTTTGCCAGGCGATTTCTTTTTGATTAAGGGCTGCCCTTTGTGGGGGGCGCGCTAAATAGAGCTCGACCTCGCCTCGAGATTTTCCTGGCCTTTCAAGCTGCAAGCAGACTCCCTCAGGGGTGGTCGCTGACCATTGAGCTACTTCCAATCCCTGGGAGATGTGCAGGTTACTGCCCAAATAGCGAGGTTCCTCTTTGGTAGCAGATCTCAGGGCCAGTAGTTTCACTCCATGGGGCGGGATGCCTCTCAGATCGAGCGTACCCTCTGAAACCCAGTCTGAGGTTCCCTCCCAAAAAGCGCGTGAGAGGTATTCTATGCTGGGGTCAAGATCAAATACCTCTAAGGGCAAACTTCTATCTTGTGGCTGATTCTCCCAGTTGAAGATGGCCAGTAAATGCCAGGGGCCAGTTTTGTTTTCCAGATCCAATCGCACAAGTCTGGGCATGGGTGCATCAAACCAGTCTATCACGCGTGGTGCTTTCCCAATCAACGGCAGGAGTTGTTCGACGATGCGCAGGCGATCAGGGGGCAGCTTAGGCAGGTCATCGGAGAGTAGCAGCGCGCCGCCAGTCAGTGCGATGGCCGTCGCCAGAGATTGGATCTCAGCCAGGGTGAGTTCCGAGTCCGGCCGGATGAGCAGGCAGTCGGGATCGTTGACCCACCAGCGGCGGTGCATGGGGGCGCGGGTGAGCGTGTTCAGCAGGGCATTGCGGGTTGACGGCAGCGGTGTCTCGTCCCGGACAGGCGCTTCGAAGCCCATCTGCTTGGGCATCCAGCGGGGGGCCACATCGGCACCGATGCGCATGGCATCGACTAGGCCGATGGCTGAACCTATAGGGCAGCCGCAGCCTAGAAGTTCTACATCCGGGCCGACGGCCTGGCGAATCGCTTCCAGCCCCAGGCGCAGTACCTGGGCGCGCGTCTTGGTGCGATCGCGGAAGCGCCCATTCAGGGCCGCAGCGTAGAGAAAGTCCAGCTTCAGATAGGGATACCCCCATTCTTCAGAAGCGAGGCGTACGACATCGCAGGCGTATGCCAGCGCCTCGGGATGGGTCAGGTCTAGGGCTTTGTTGAAGTTGTTCCACACAAATCCGGCATTGACAGGCAGCCCCCAGCGATTGCG
>CAZUSV010000103.1:0-22269 GCA_964622645.1 uncultured Anaerolineales bacterium | reverse complement strand
AAGGTGCCAAGAATCCGGAGTGGCAAACGATAGCTGATGCTCTCGGATTGTAGCTCCCTATCCCCTGCTGTGGATCGTTGTCCCCAGCAGCGGCGGGAGTGCTGCGCAAAGCATTGGGTCTATAGAGGGCTCTTCTTTTTCCCAATGGGAATGTCCCGCGTTGGCAGTCTGTACAGACAATACCGATTATCAGTACAGAAAACGGGCCATTTTACGAGTTTTAAGGTGCTGTTCTCAGCATAACGCATGAGACAGCCGTTTACAAGCAAAGGAGTGTGATCGGATGGAAATTGGCACAGAATGGGTCTGGGTCCTGGTGTTGGGATTTGGCGCTGTGTCCAGCAGCTTGTTCGCCATCTTCCTCACCGTGCGTACCGAGGATCTCGAACGCGGCGGCTACACAGTCGATGCCGTCATCGCCGGCGTGCTGATGGTGCTGCTGGTTAGCATCCCCCTGGTTGGGCTGATCCCGGTGCTGCAGATCGGCGCCGTCTTCGCCGTGATGGGATTGCCGCAATACATCGGCGCCCGCTATCGCAACATCCGCCGGCAGCGAGCTGAAGCCTCGGGCATTCAAGACGAGCTCCAGGAGGTCCTGCGTGACGAAACGTAAGCTGGGCGGATACGCCTTCAACTACGAGATCACCCGGGCGCGCCAGGCCTGTCGGGGGATCAGGCGCTCCTTGAAGCGCATCATCGACGAGAAGCCAGGTCCCCAGGCATCCGCCGTTTTGCTGACCCGCGCCGCCCTAAGCCTGGGCGACATCGAAGAAGCAATCGCTGAATTGGAAAGGATTGGTAAGCATGAATAACGCATTTCGCGTGGTACGCATCGATAAGACCTTCGAAGGGGTGATCGAAGGCTGCTACTTCCAGGTGGTGACACCTGGGGATCAAGTGGTGATGGATTTCATCCAGGCTGAAGAAATCTCCCATGCCATGTGTTCAGGGTTGAATGCTGCTCTGGAACCGGCGTTGGCTGCCGAGAGGGAAATCTTCCTGCAATTAGTGCAGAGTGCCGAGGGGATCGAGCGCTTATTGGACGAGAGCGGCCTGATTGCCCCGAAGCTGCACAAGGAGCAGGTCGCTGCTCTACGAGAAGCCCTGGATGATGTGCGCGCTCTGATCATGGTGCCGGCATGACCAACAAAAGCATGGATCTAAATAGCTATCTGAAGGATCTCCCGCCCGGGCTGGAGCGAGCGGTCTTGCGCGTGCTTCAGAAACGCATTGGGCTCAAGATGGCCATCAGCCGGCCGGAACTTGTGGCCAATGTGCATTATCTGGGTTTCACTGCCAGTGACAGGCAGATCCGGTCGGTGATCAACCAGCTCAGAAAAGAAGGCCATTTGATCTGCTCCACCGGTGGTCCCAATGGCGGCTATTGGCTGGCCAAGGATTGGGGTGAGCTGAGGACATTCCTCGAGAATGAGGTTCACCCCCGGGCAATGGACCTGCTCGAGACGGAGGAAGCCCTGAAGAGATCCGCCGAAGAACGCTGGGGAATCCAGCAGCTCAGGTTATTCGAACAATGAACTATCAAGAGAATCCAGCCATTCTGTTGCGGTCATTGAGCGGCGCTGGAAAGCCGCTGTATGTATTGTTCGCCATGTTGTTCATTCAGAAACCACAGGTCAGCGAGGTGGATATCGCTGATTTCGTCGGTTGCACTCGCAAGACGGCACGAGCCGGACTTCATTCGCTGGCCCAGGTCGGATTGGTCACCCGCACACACACACAAGGTGGGTGGATCCTGACCCAGGGCGGTCGCCAGTTGCTGCTTACTAGTGAGCAGTTGAAACCACTAGAACACCCACACATCACACACGAAGTGCCCCAACTGGCCAGCGACCGAAAGGGTAAAACTTACCCTTTTGATATTGATGAAAAGGGTAACTTTTACCCTTCTGATGCCGAAAAGGGTAAAAGTTACCCGTTTGGCCATGATGTTGATGATGTAGAGGTTAAGTTAAATATCTTAAATACCTCTACAACAACATCATCAGAGCCTGAAAAGGGTAAAAGTTACCCTTTTGAGCTCGAGCAAGTGCACGACCAGGCTTTGAAGATCTGCCGGGCAGCCGCTTGGGTCCTGGGAGAGTCGCTCTGGCCAGATGTGGCTGAAAAGATCACCCAAAACAGGCAGCGTCAGGCCTATGGCAACGAACATCTACCCGGGTTGGTCGACCTGGTGGGGTGGATCGCTTACGCCGTGGATCAGGAACAGGTGCACTCAAAAGCAGCCCTGGTGGCAGCCAATATCCGTCATGAGCGCAAGGCACCTGATGAATACCGACATCACCCCGCGGAATATCTTCCGGAGAGGTTCTTCGAGCGCGCCGGCCTGGGGGATCATTTCCTGGAAGTGGAGCTGGAGTTCGACCCTGGACCGGCTCCGGAGAAGCAAGATGGATCGATTATCTGACTACTACAAGAAGTGGCTGGCCAAGTGGCGCTCGAGAGGATTCGAGTTCGAGCATGAGCCCGGGCGTGAACACACGATCACCATTAGCAGAGGTGGCCAGATCCTGGGGAAAACCCGGGCCATCTTTCTTAGCCATGCGGTTGGTCAGGCCTTTACGCTTTGTAGGCAAAACTGGGATTGATGTTCGCACGCAAACACAATATGGACAAGGAGTATCTGAAATGATCGAAGAAATTCTTACAACCAATATCGAGCCTAACCCCTGGCAGCCGCGCACGCGGTTTGATAAGCACGAGATCGCCGAATTAGCCAGGAGCATCGAAGAAGACGGCTTGATCGAGTACCCAGTGGGGCGCCGGCATCCTGATGGGAACGGCCATATTCAACTGGCTGTTGGGGAATGCCGCTGGCTGGCTTTCCAGCAAATTGGGGCGATGACCATGCCAGTCGATATCCGAGAGCTGACCGATGATCAGATGTCAAAATACGGATTGATCGAGAACACGAAGCGCGTGGATCTCAGTCCCATCGAGATTGCTACAGGTATCCAAAGAAGGATCGAGGATTTTGGGTACACGCACATGCAGGTCGGCGAGGAGCTGGGGAAAAGCCGGGAGTGGGTCAGCAACACGCTGCGGTTATTGAATCTGCCCGAAGAGATCAAGGGCCAGGTCCACGAGAGAGAGATCAGCGCTCGAGCCGCGGATGCCTTGCTCTCGATCACCGATCTGCCAGAAAGCCTGCAAGAGAGCGCCGAGGAGGACCATTGGGAGAAATTCCGTCCCAGCCAGATCCTGGAAGATGTCAAGGCCGGGAAGGTTACTTCTGATGAGATCCGAGAACGCTCCAAGGGCATCGTTGAGAGAAACACCAAAGATCTTGATGATGCCATTTTCCCTCTGGATTTCACCTTCGAAGAGACTGAAGCCATTGTTTCACCCCTTTGCAACACCTGCGATAGCCGGATGGATGTCAAAAAGGTTCAGCACTGTGCCATCCCGGCATGTTGGGAAACAAAAACCGAAACCTGGAAGAGGATTGCACTAGAGAATGCATCAACCGATAGCGGCATCCCCATTCTCGAGCTTGCCGAAGATGAAACAAAATATAGCCACTGCAACACTTTTTGGAGCGAAGAGCTCACCCAGGGAGAAGAGGGCATCTTTGCCGCAGGCTGCGAGAATCTACGCCTGGTCTACGATCAAAATCCTTACGTCGCTGAAATGCTGGATGCAGAGAAACACCCCAATATAGCGATCACGTGTTATCACGGCAAAAGTAAATCCTGCAAATGCGAGAAGGCAAAACGAGCAGATCTGAATAGAGACGAAAGAGAAGCCCAGCAGGCGCGCAAGAAAGTGCTCAAATCGGAGATCCTGGCGCCGGCAGCTGCGGCTTTGGCGGAGTCGATTGCTGATGGCCAACCGGCAGCTTGGTTGATCTTGTACCGCAAATTGGTGGGCACCAGTGGAGGCGACAAATGGTCGTTGGAGCAGTTGCAGAATCGGATTGCCTTGAAGTTGGTCGAAAAATCATTCACACTTTGGGATCCAGAGAACGACCTGGAAAGATCCCGAAATGATGTCGTCAAGAACATCCTGACACCCATCGGTCGAGAGGATGTGATCGTGATCGTAAAGAGCCCTATCGAAGAGCTGCAGGAGCAGTTCGAACGGATCCAGTGTTGGATCAGTTTGTTGGATCTGGAGTATCCCACACCGGATGCCGTGAAAGGCAATATCGTCAACCTGGAGACGCTGATCTGGGAAATGGAGAAACTACCCGGAGATCAGCAAGATGAAGCATTAGCGGCAGATATCGACTTCGAGCTGGCCAGGCTTAAAGCGCTGCTCCTGGTGGTCGAGACCGAGCTGGCCGAACCGCTGGATATGGATACGGTTTGTGGTTTGGCGAATCTCGAGCTCATCGATGACGGCCTCGAGGAGCTGGTATCAGAAGCCGGCTTGGAAGAGATCAAGTACGCCCTGGCGCTGGTCACCGGTGATGAAGAGCGCATGGAAGTGCTGCAGAAGGCGCTGGAGCAAGAATAGTGGCAAAAGAGTTTTTCGGTTGTAGAAACTCCGACTGTGATAATAAAAGGATTGCTGAGATTATCACATTCGACGGTTTGCAGTTCTTGAGTCTAAACAATGTACTCACGCGTGATTTTCACGGAGTTTGCAAGTGTGGCCAGGATATCCACTTCAAAACTAGTGATCGAGCACTGATTGGATTATATCGGAGGGTATCATTAAAGGATATGTTTCAGAAGCCACTCCCAAAAAACTAGTACCAATATCAACACTGATATGTATATTGGTCAAAAATATACGGGGTGAAAAATGATTAGCGTTCCCATTAGTTCTAGTTGTATTAGCATTGCAGTTATGCTAAGATAAGATTACAAAAATATTATAAGCCGGGTAGTGCTGTAACAATCCCGGCGACGAACCACGCGATTGGGCGCGTGGCAGCATGATGATACCACTGGTAGAGCCGCTTGCACAATTCGCGAGCGGCTTATAATATTTTAATGTTTGTGCTTCATTCGTTACATGATCATCAGGTAAGGAGTTTGGTCATGCCAAGTTGTTTTATTTCTTACGTAAGAGAAAACAGTGACCTCATTGACCGATTGGTAAATGATCTTGAAGGATTTGGCATAACAGTATGGTTAGATCGTGAAGATATAAAGCCAGGGAGGCGCTGGAAGTATTCAATACGGGAGGCGATTTCAAGGGGGGATTATTTTATTGCCTGTTTTTCGAAAGAATACCTACAGCGTAAAACCACATTCATGAATGAAGAATTGACACTAGCCATTGAGGAGCTTAGAAAAAGGCCAACAGATCGATCTTGGTTTATTCCTATTATTCTCTCGGGCTCAGGTGTCCCTGATAGGGATATTGGTGGGGGTGAAACCCTTCGCGACCTTCAGTATGTTATGCTATTCGAGGATTGGGAGAAAGGAGTGAAGAAAATTACCTCTTTGATTAAGGAGCAACAGAACGCGGAGAGAACGTGTATCAAGGTATTATTAGCAGACGATGCATTAATCTATCGCGAGGGATTGCGAAATATCATTGATAGCTCAGAAGATATTCAGGTTATTGGGGAGGCTATTACCCCACAAGATGTATTGGTACAAGTAAATGAACTAGAGCCAGATGTTCTGATCATCGACCTAAAATGGTTTGGAGATGAAGATGCGGGGAAAGAGGTAATTACCAATGTCAAGAAAATTAACTCATCGATAAAAGTTATAGCATTGACGGCATTCGAAAGCCTGATCAAAGAAGCGCGCTTTGCTGGCGCAGATGTTGCACTTACTAGAAATTTCACTACTAGAGATCTGTTGTCGATAATTCGTGGATTGATTTTAGGTCCGATATAAAGAAGCTCCCATCGCATTAATCGCGATGGGAGCTTCTTTATTAGGTCATATCACCTCCTTTCCTAATAACTGACCATCAAAACATCCTCTTTCACAAATATTTCCTCGTTCTCTCTCCCATTGCCCTTTCCTGGTGTGTGAAGCCCTGCTGTCTTGTTTCTGAGAGCATTTATGTTATTTTGGATCTCCCGCTTTCGGGCCTTCCGGATTGCCAACTTGCGGTAAACCGGAATTTTGTATAGAAGATCTTCCACCATTTCATTCGACACTATATTTAGCTTACCTATATTGTGGAAATATGAGAACATGATAGCCGCGGTAGTAGCTATAACTAGAACAACAGCTAAGGCGTAAAACATAGATTTAGTGCGGTTCAAATCTGCGATCTTATCCTGGAGACGGTTCATTTCAGTTGTCAATTGCACCTGTTTCGCGGTTAGGCCCTTTTCCTTTTTGTCCAACTCAACAATAAGTTGCTCCAACTTAGTTTGTGCTTCACTTAGGATTGTTTGTTCAATAGCTATCTTGTCCCATTCCTGAGCAATTTTGACTTTCTCCGAGTCCAACGCTGCCTGACTGATGCTCAATGATTCTTTCTCGGAATATAAGTCCGCCCAGTTATTTTCCAGAGCAACGCGACTTGATGCAAGATTTTCTCTTTCAATTTCAATTTGTGATAACTGATAATCAATATCTTCTTGAATTCTTTCTAGTTCAGCAAGTTGTTCTGAGTATGCTGGATAGGAATCTCCAACATCAGTAGTGGGCTCATTTTCAAGTGAATCTGATTGAGGGATTGGCGACGCAGATGTATCGGCACTGAAAGCTTTGACTCCCAATCCATAAATAAGCATCCCCATGATTACAAGTAATATCATTGCCTTAGCAATTCCGTCCATCTTGCTCCTCCGATCTAGGTATAATTGTTCAATCTGCTTAAACAAATTTTAATACCTTAGTGCTTACGCCATTAGATCTTTGCAATCATAATAGCAATTGTTTCTTTCCTGGTCATGAACCAGAATTGTCAATTTCTGTTAGTTCAATTTGGTCAATTTCAAATAGATCTTTTTAGGGGCTTCAAACGAGCTATATTTGATGATTACTTTGGATTATACGAAACAGTAATTTTGCATCTTCCAATTGAACTATAAGCTCAATATAATTGTATTGATGATTGTTGACACATGACGATTGATGGAGGAATACATGCAAACTTCGGAAGTGGGTGCTAGCAAGGAAGTAATTGGTCATGCAACTAGCCTGAATCAACGCCTCTATCATCCAACAAGATTGACACTTCGCTTTTCTGGATACTTCCTTTTAATATATATTTTTTACCTAAATGTGGGTTTTCTTGGCCTAAAAGTAAATATTGTACAGTGGATGTTTGCATATCTTTCATATCTTTTACTTCTCGAGTTTGCCAGGTGGAAAAGAAAAGAATCGTACGATAGAAATATTTTTAGGTGGATACGAATTATCGCAAACATAATACTTACAACATGGCTTTTTTCAATAATCCCAGATTATCGTCATACACTGAGCTTATTTTATATTATCCCCATATTAGCAGCGACAGTATACTTCATTGATTCAAAGAGAGCTGTAACTTATGCCCATGTTACTACTGTTGTTTGTTTATTTTTGGGCGGGATTTTATATGCAAAACCACCTAGCTTATCAATTGCACAATATGTAATGATTTCAACCACCATTGTGATGGTTGGAATTTTATTGCGAAAAGTTTATCTGGTTGCAATTCAGGATCCTATTAATCTTGCAGAGTTGGGGAATAGATTACATTACATTAAAAATATAGAAGACCTTATTACTGAGATAGCTGATGCTTGCACTAAACTAAGTAAAGCAGAGCAAACATTAATAATAATAACAAACCCTGATCAAAGGAGGTATATTACACATTATAGTCGTGGAATTGATCTGGTTGAAGGGAAAACTATGGAAGATGTAGCAATGCATTGTACAATCCTTGAAACTGGTCAAGAGTACGATACAACTGATTTTATGACAGAGCCTTTTCGAGATAGCTCGGTGTATAAAATGTTTTTTAAAAATGTTCCAAGGTCAGTGTTGGCAGAACCAATTCACAGTAAAGATAATAAGGTTTTGGGGGTAATCTCTGTGTCAAACAGTACTACAAATTATTTTGATTGGACATCAAAGAACCTAATACGTCAATTAAGTTATATTGTTAGCAGTGCAATTGAGAATTGCCTGATCTATCGCCAAGTCCAATTAGGGCAAGTCTGTGATCAAGATCAAAGTGAATTATTGTCGAAGGCAACAAATGAGGAAGAAGGCGTATCGTTGCTTACCCAAGAGTCACTAAATTTTGTGCCAACTGCTGAGGGATGTACTTTCCATCTCTATCAAACGAATTCTGAAGAACTTGAGCCAATTTCATATGAGAATAAGTTGGCAAAATGGGAAAACCAAGAAGGAGAAGCTACTCACATACGGAGCTGTGATATGCAATATGGGGAAGGAATTGCAGGCAAATCTCTTGAAATCCGAGAACCAATACGGATTTCAAGAGTAGGCGAGCATCCATGGTTTAAAAATACAAATCATGGAAGTATAATAAACTCTTTGTTGGTAACCCCAGTAATCGACCCTGCCTCACGTATGGCAATTGGCACTATAAGTTTATGTAGTTCAAAAGAAAGTGCATTTACAGTTGATGATGAACTCATACTTTCAAGACTTGCTTGTCAAGGTGCTCGTCAATTAGCAAATTTCAGAGCATTTAAGCGTTGGAGAGAACATGGTGGGGAGATTAAGCAGATATTTGAAAAATTGCGTTCTCTTGATATCGAAATGTCAGAAGAACTAATTTGCAATGATATAGCTAGATACGCAACAACTTTATTGGGTTTTGACTTAGCTCGCATACGGCTTTATGATCCCCAAACAGATGAACTTGAAACGATATCATTATTTGGAGTATCAGCAGATATAAAGAAAAAAATAATAGGTGAGAGAATGCCTTTTTCTGTTCTTGAACCATACTTGTCGTCCAAATATCGAGCGGGATCTTCGTTTCTAATTCCAGACAACGCTCCAGGTTGGAGAGAAGTTGCAGATAAGTACTTCTATATTGATCCGGATTCGACCAAGAAACAATCTGGATGGAAAGCCTATGATGCGTTTTTAACCCCATTAGTAGATCATATAGGAAATAAAATAGGTATTCTGTCCCTAGATCTACCCCACAGTGGCAAGCCCAACTCGCAGGTTGTTGAGAAAGTTGATGTCTATGCTCGTGCAGCAGCTTGGGTATTGGAACGAGCCGATGTTAGACGCGGTTTGATGGAAAAACAAGAGAGGACAATGGCATTTATCAAATCGATTCGGGATGTAGCTACTGGTGCAACAGATATCATTGGTCTTGGAGAAGTAATTGTGCAGATTGGCGCAAATCTTCTAAGTGCCGAAGGATGTACATTACATCTTGTTCGAGGGGATTATATCGTTCTGACACACTCCAATTATTTAAATGGTACAAAATTTATAAATTCTAAAATGCCAATAAATCTAAACCATCGATGCGGGCTGACAAGTTATGTTGCTGCTACTGGAAAACCAGTTCTTCATAACAATAAATCTTTCATTGATGATATATATTGGGCAGGTGAGAAATCTCATCTCCCGTATTTGCTGAGTAAAAGATGCGAATCGCTCTTAAAAGTTCCTATCATCAATAACGAGAAAAAAGTTCTGGGTGTGATTACATTGGAGAATAAAAAAAGGTTTGGTAGGATTGTTGACTTTGATAAAGAAGATTTAGAGAGATTGTCTACATTGGCATCTGAAGTTGCCCTCGCGATTGATATTGTATACGGTTATGAAAAAATTCTTCGTTGGGAACATCTGAGCCTAAAGGATGATCTCCATGAGTTGGTAAATTGGTATCATTCAGGAGTATATCTTTATATTGAATCTTTATTCGAATTATTGGATAAAAGAAAATATTCTGAGGCTACTAAACAGTTCCCCGAATTAAAGAAAAGGGCATTGACCGCTGTTGATGAAATTAAAACCTTGCATACAGCCATTACCTCCCAATACCTTGAAGAAGAACACTTCCCTACTGCCCTAGAATTGCTCACAAATGCTTGGGCTGAACGATACAATCATTTGCTGGAAGATGACTACCAAATCAAAATTCAGGTGGATTGTGATGCTAAAATTAATTTACCAGTACCTTTAAGAACTATTTTTTTGAGAATTGCTTCAAATGCAATTTCTAATTCTCTCAAGCATTCTGGAATTGTTGAAGATCCGGGTGTTCAATTGAAAATTTCAATCAATCGTATTGGCAATCAGGTTGCCATGAAGATAGTTGATACTGGTCATGGCATGGAGGAAAAAAAGAGAGGATTTGGTTTTAACAGAATAAATCAATTAGTGAATAATTTGAACATTCAAGAGAATATCCGGACGAATTGGGCTTTACAGTCTTCGAAGGGGCAAGGAACAAAAGTGGAAGTCACTTCATACTTATAGGCTCTTGCGGAGGTTCGACATGAGAAAAAGAGAAAAAATCCAGGTATTACTAGCTGATGATACACTGATTGCTCGTGAAGGCTGGAAGAGAATTCTTGACCCGGTTGAAAATATTAATGTTGTAGGGGAGGCTGAAACTGTATTAGAAGTTCGAAAGAGAGTTGCAGAGTTATTGCCTGACATTGTGCTAATGGATTTAAATTGGATGGGTGATGAGGATGCCGGTTGGACAACTATTCAAGAATTAAAAACAACTTTCCCAGGCTTGAAAATAATTGCTGTTACCGCTTATGAACATTTGATAAAAGATGCTCGGCGCGCAGGTGCGGATGCAGCATTGACAAAAACATTTACAAGAGAACAATTGCTCAGTATGATTGAAGATTTGGCTAGTTCAGAAATCAAACATCCCATCTTGTCGAGAACGAATAATTATCAGTACAATAAATTAACCCGTCGTGAAATGGATGTCTTGAGACTTTTAGCTAAAGGCAAGCCTGATAAATATATTGCTGAAACTCTTGGAATTGCCGAAAGTACAGCGAAGAATCATGTTAAAAATATTTTGTCCAAGTTAGGTGTTAGAAATCGAACAGAAGCAGCAAATAAATCACGTGATTTGGGACTTACACCTTAAATCTTTGCAATATCGAATTGGGGAAAAAGAATCAACTGATAAGTTTTCGAGGTAAAATCAGTTTTCAAATACTTATTAGCTAGGAATTAATTAACAGGTTATCCCCGCTAGCATAAGACAGGGCTATCGCCTGTTGGTAAGCGGCGCGAAAAATCACGACTGACTATGTGCAAAGGTTGTCGGAAGTTGAAAATGCCCGGCAGCACACGCCCCCGTTAGCATTTACAACGCAGTTTAATGGATGATCATAATCAATCGAGTATAAACAGTTTGAGTAATCAGAATTTTTGTGCTAAAATATAGCAACAATTGAATACGGGGATTCCGGAGTTTACCGCCCGGCGTTCTTCCAAGTGGAAGACGCCGGGTGTTTTGCATTAAAGGAGCAAATCATGAAAGGTCTTTTCAAATCCCGTAAGTTTCAGTTATTGATCCTCGACACGGTGATCTCATTGGTCACCTTTATTGGTGGATATTACCTCACGCCCGAACATATGGAGTTCGTCGCCGGGTTGATTGCCATCATCCAGCCGGTGTTCGTGATGGTGATCAAGGGTATCACCGATGAAGATGTGGCCAAACTCGCTGCCGGCGCTCACGTTTCTCAGCAATAATGCCGCGTCGCCCGGCCAAACCATGCCGTCAACCAGGCTGCCCCGAGCTGGTTCGTAACCAGAGTGCATACTGCGAGCAGCATCAGCAGGATCATCAGCGAGTATACGACCAGCAACGTGGATCTTCAGCACAACGTGGCTATGGCGCCCGGTGGCGCCGGCTGCGCAGGATCAAGCTGGCCAGCGATCCCCTGTGTGCAGATCCGTTCGAGGCACATGCCGATCAGGTTGTGATGGCCACTGAAGTGGACCACATCATCCCCAGGAAGCAAGGTGGCCAGGACACGATGGAGAATCTGCAGTCCCTCTGCAAGTCATGTCACAGCCGTAAAACCCGGCTGGAGAATGCCAAAGGGTAGGGGGGATCAGTTTTTCCTGGCCTTGCCACGTGAGACCGTGCGGGGGTGATATGCACACCGCCGCGAATTCGATAACTTTTTTTGGAGACCAAATGTCAGTACCAGGCCCAAAGCCAAAACCATCCGCAATGAAGGATCTCGCCGGGAATCCTGGGAAAAGGCCCTTGAACGAGAACGAGCCCAAGCCCCAGGTGGTCAACCTTCCCCCACCCCGAGGAAGGCTGCCCAAACACGCCCGGGATCTGTGGAAGAGTCTGGCGCCTAAATTGGCGAATTTAGGCATTCTCACCGAGGTAGATGCTGCAGCTTTCGAGTTTTTATGCATCCACTACGGTTTTGCAGTCGAAGCTGGCATCGATGTTTGGGATCCAAAAACTGGATCTATCCAATTCACAGTTGAATCTGCCCAGGGCGGAGAGAAGAAAAACCCCGTTTTTCAGATCTTCAAAGAGAATTCGACCATGTTCAAGCAGTTTGCATCGGAATTTGGCTTGACGCCCAGCAGCCGGGCACGCTTGAGCATTTCTCCTCCGGAAGACGATGATGACCTGGCCAAAATGCTGTTTGGAGCGGATATCGCCCATGAGTGAGTTCTCCTTCGATGCGCAGGCTGCAAATGCGGCGGTGAATTTCTTCGAAAGAGGCCTGACCCACGTCAAAGGCGAGTGGGCTGGCCAGCCTTTCCGTCTGTTGGATTGGCAGAAAGAGGAAATCATCAGACCGCTCTTTGGGTGGAAACGGCAGGATGGTACTCGCAAGTATCGGACGGCCTATATCGAACTGCCGCGTAAGAATGCCAAATCGACCCTTTCTGCCGGCATCGCTTTGTATTTGCTGTTTGCCGACTTCGAAGCCGGCGCCGAGGTCTATTCTGCAGCTGCAGATCGTGACCAGGCTGCCATCGTTTTCGATATCGCCAAGCAAATGACCGAAAGCTCCCCCACCCTGGCCAAACGAGCAGAGCTCTTCAAGAGAGCGATTGTCGTACCTGGAACCGCCAGCTCATACAAGGTTCTATCCGCGGATGCATACACCAAGCACGGCTTCAATGCGCACGGTGTGGTTGTCGACGAGCTGCATGCTCAGCCCAATCGTGACCTGGTCGATGTGCTGGTGACCAGTACAGGATCTCGCCGGCAGCCGCTGGTCGTGTTCATCACCACAGCAGGCTTCGACCGGGAGAGCATTTGCTGGGAATACCATGAATACGCCCGGCAGCTGCTGGACGGCATCATCGAAGATGACACGTTTTTACCAGTCATCTATGCTGCTGACGAAGAGGACGACTGGCTGGATGAGAAGACCTGGGAAAAGGCCAATCCTGGGCTGGGGGTGACCGTGAAGCGAGAATACCTGCGCAACGAAGCTCGCAGAGCCAGGAATGTGCCGGCATATCAAAATACCTTCCGCAGGCTGCACCTGAATCAGTGGACCCAGCAAGAGAGCCGCTGGTTGGACATGCATGCCTGGGATGCCTGCAATACACCGGTCAATGAGAGTCTCTTGGAAGGGGCCGGCTGCTACGGTGGCCTGGATCTGGCCAATACATCGGATATCGCCTCTTTCGTGTTGGATTTCCCCTCAGAGCCAGGTGAAGAGGAACACCACGCCTGGCTGCCCTTCTTCTGGATCCCTGAAGAGAACCTGGTCGAACGAGTTCGCAAAGACCGGGTGCCCTACGATGTTTGGGTGCGCGAAGGTTTGATCACTGCCACCCCAGGAAATGTCATCGACTACGGGTATATCGTGAGAGATATCGAACTGCTCGGGGAACGCTTCGACATCCGGGAGATCGCCTTCGACCGCTGGGGAGCCTTCCAGGTCAGCCAGCAGCTCGAGGGCGCCGGCTTCACGATGGTGGGCTTTGGGCAGGGCTTCGCCTCGATGAGCAGCCCAACCAAGGAACTATTACGCATCATCCTGGACAAGAAGCTGGCGCATGGTGGCCACCCGGTACTGCGCTGGATGGCCGATAACCTGATGGTCAAGCAGGATCCGGCCGGGAATGTCAAACCAGACAAGGGCAAGAGCCGCGAAAAGATCGATGGCATCGTGGCCGGGATCATGGGCCTGGACCGGGCCATCAGGCACGCCGGCGGAAACTCGATCTATGAAGAAAGGGGCATTCTAACCTTATGAAGATCAGCGGCAATGACATATTGGTGGTATTGGGATTGATCATCGGTGGAGTGGGCATAGGAATGATTTCAGTACCTGCAGCGCTAATCGTCGTGGGGGGAATCTTGTTTGCGATCGGGATTTTCGGTTCGATCCGCAAAGGAGCCGGGCTGTGAGTGGAATATTTGCCAGCTTGTTCGAGCCGCGTTTTCATGTCAAGCAAGAACCGCCTGGCTGGGTGGAGAAGTTCTTTGGTTGGAAGGTGGCCAGCGGTGTACAGGTCAACCAGGAGTCAGCGCTCACCTACAGCGCGGTTTTCGCCTGCATCCGCATCCTGGCAGAGACGGTGGCAGTGCTGCCGCTGCATGTGTACCGCAAACTGCCAGGCGGGGGCAAGGAGAAAGCCACGGAGCATACCCTCTCAGGGATCTTGCACACAGATCCCAATGATGAGATGACCAGTTTCCATGTCCGGGAGACGCTGCAGGGTCATCTGGCCAGCTGGGGAAATTGTTATGCCTACATGGATTGGGCCCGGAGCGGATATTTGCGAGCATTGTGGCCACTACGGCCAGACCGGATGAGCGTGAAGCGAGAGAATGGGCGCCTGAAATACATCTATCGGCTGCAAAAGCCAGACAGAAAGGGGCGCACAGAGCGAGTCTGGGGCTCGGAGCGGGTTCTGCACATCCCTGGGATGGGCTTCGATGGGGTGATTGGGTATTCGCCAATCCGTATGGCCAGGCAGTCGATCGGGCTGGCGCTGGCAGCCGAAGAGTTCGGCAGCCGCTTCTTCGGAAACGATGCCCGACCTGGCGTGGTATTGGAACACCCAGGACAGTTGGGATCTGAAGCCCATAATAACCTGAAGGACTCCTATGAAGAAGAACATGGCGGCTTGACCAAATCCCACAAACCACTGATCCTGGAAGAGGGCATGACCTTGAAAGAAGTGGGGATCCCTCCGGAAGACGCCCAGTTTCTGCAGACACGCAAATTCCAGATCGCCGAGGTGGCCCGGTGGTACAACATGCCGCTGCACAAACTGCGCGAGATGGATCGGCAGACTCACAACAATATCGAGCACGAGGGGATCGAGTTTGTGGTCTACACCATGATGCCCTGGCTGGTGCGTTGGGAGCAGGTGCTCACAAAACGGCTGCTGACCCCGAGAGAACGGCAGCAGCTGTATATCAAGTTCAATGTGATGGGCTTGCTGAGAGGAGATATGAAAAGCAGGCACGAGGCCTATGCTATCGGCAGAAACTGGGGCTGGTTGAGCGCAGATGATGTTCGAGAACTGGAGGATGACAACCCGTTACCCGATGGGCAAGGCCAGATCTATTACATGCCCTTGAATATGGTGCCGGCTGATCAGGCGGCAAGCGGTTTTTCCCAGAATCCTTCGAATTCACGTGCGATTCAAGCCCGATCGACCCCAAGTGATGGTTTTGAAGAGAGATCCATCAATGCTGCTCGGTATAGACGCCGATTGATGGCTGCACAGCTCCCTATCTTCCAGGATGTAACCGCCCGATGGCTGCGTCGCGAACGCAATGATGTAGGGAACAAGGCCAGGCAGCTGCTCAAGGAGCGTTCGATCCAGGAATTCACCCTATGGCTGCAGGAGTTCTACCAGGAGCATGCCCGGTTCATATCCCAGCAAATGTGGCCTGTGGTGCGGACCTATGCAGAGCTGGTGGCTGGAGCCGCATATGAGGAAGTGGGGGAATCTTATGAAGAGATTCCAGACGAGCTGGAGCGGTTTGCCCGCAGTTATGCCAATACTTTGGGTTCAAGGCATGCAATTCGCAGTGAGGAGCGCGTGCGGGCTGTCCTGCAGGATGCTCTGGACACGAATGAAGATCCCGAGGATGCAATTACATCAGAAATGGAATCCTGGCCAGAGGATCGAGCCGAAGATATCGCCCAGGAAGAAAGTTCGCGTGCGAACAATGCCATTGCAGTGACAGCGTATTCGCTGCTGGGTGTGATGTATCTAGTCTCGAGGGCTATTGGGGACTCGTGCCCATATTGTTTGGATCTTGATGGCACGAGGATTGGCATCAATGAATTTTTCTTACAGGCTGGAGTTAATTTCCAGCCAGAAGGAGCAGAGACTCCCCTGACGGTAAAACAAAGCAAACGACATCCACCCTATCACAGCGGATGTGATTGTGTGGCCACTGCAGGATTTTGATCATCGGAAGTACCAACGCGAGGTGAATTATGCCAGAGCAATCAAATTATGAACGAAGATTTTTCCCGTTGATGGAGCTGCGCTTTTCCGAAGAAGGCGAAGAGCCCAGAATCGCAGGAACAGCGGCAGTCTACGAGCAGGAATCGGAGGATCTGGGCTTCATCGAGATCATCGAACGAGGATTCTTCCGGGACGTGCTGAATGATGATGTGCGCGGTTTGTTCAACCACGACCCTAGTCTGATCTTCGGGCGCTCGAAGAGTGGGACTTTGCGCATAGTCGATGGTCCAGATGGCCTGGGCTTCGAAGCAGATCCCCCACAGAGCCAGCTCGTCGAGGACTACGTGCTGACTCCCATGCGGCGTGGGGATGTAGACCAGTGTTCTTTCTCCTTTCGAGTAACCATGAATGGAGATCGTTGGGAGAAGCGTGAAGATGGCACGATCGTGCGGCGCCTGCTGCCAGGTGGCTGCCAGGAACTGCGCGATGTCAGTGTGGTGACGTTCCCTGCATATCCGCAAACCAGCGCGGAAGTGCGGGCGAAGTTTGCAGAATTATCGGATCAACGGTCAATTGAGACTGATTCTCAGCCCGGGGCCGGGCAGGAATCGGTGGACGATGATGGAGCTAGCACGCGGGCGCGGCTGGATATCCAGCGTCGACGGCTCGAGTTGGCTGAAATGGAAAATAAATGAATTTGTTTTGGAGGTTACGATGCCAAGTTTGATCGTACAAGCACAAGAATTACGACAGGATCGCGCCGAGGTGGTCACCCAGGCGAGACAGATCCTGGACACGGCAGAGGCGGAAGATCGCGCTCTGACCGAGGAAGAAGAACAGAATTATGACCGGGCGATGAACGATGCCCAAGATCTGCTGCAGCGTGCTGAACGCCTCGAGCGTCAGGAAACGCTGGAGCGTGATTTGGGCGAGCCCCAGGATGATGGTGCACCACGCCCAGACCCGGATGACCCTGATGGGAATCGGGAATTCAACTACCAGTTCCAATCCCGCGGGATGCAAGTCTTGAACGAGGCGGATCCCGTATGGAGGCAGGAACCTCTCTGGCAGCGGCTGTTCCCCTTTGCCCGGGATCCATATCGCCCTGCTTTTCGGGGCTGGCTGCGAAGCGGGCAGATGGCCCCTGAGGCCCGAGCCCTGCAGGCAGATCTCGATACGGTGGGTGGTTTCTTGATCACTCCGATGCAGTTTGTGGACCGCTTGATCAAAGCAGTCGACAACTACGTCTACATGCGCCAATGGGCGACTGTGTTCGCGGTGCCGAGAGCGGAGAGCCTGGGTGCTCCTTCCCTGGAGAACGATCCGGCTGACCCGGTCTGGACCGCAGAGCTGGCCATCGGAGATGAGGACAACCAGATGGAGTTTGGGCGGCGCGAGCTGCACCCCCATCCTCTGGCCAAGTACATCAAGATCTCGCGCAAGCTGCTGCGCCAGGTCCCTGATGTGGAATCGTTGGTAATCCAGCGCCTGGCCTACAAGTTTGGCGTTGTTGGTGAAAATGCCTATCTGCACGGCGATGGCGCCGGGCAACCTTTGGGCGTGTTCACCGCCTCAGATGATGGCATCCCCACCAGTCGAGATGTTTCCACCGGCAACACCACCACAGAGATCAAATTCGACGGCCTGATCGAGACCAAGTACACCCTGAAACCGCAATACTGGCCCAGGGCAAAGTGGCTCTTCCACCGGGATGGCCAGAAGCAGATCGCCAAGCTGAAGGACAGCGAAGGTCAGTATATCTGGCGCGAATCTGTGCGTGTTGGCGAACCCGATCGCATCCTGGGATTGCCTACGTTCATGAGCGAGTATGCCCCCAACACCTTTACCACGGGCCTCTACGTGGGCATCTTAGGCGACTTCAGCAATTACTGGATTGCCGATGCCTTGAGCATGGAAATGCAGCGCCTGGTCGAGCTGTTCGCGGCCACCAACCAGATCGGTTTGGTTGGCCGGCTCGAATCGGATGGCATGCCTGTGTTGGGTGAGGCTTTCGTGCGAGTGCAGTTGGCTTAGTAAGTAGTGAGCAGTGAGCGGTAACCCCGCTGCGGCTCTTGGGTCCCTTCGGGACGACAAGATGCCTGGCGGGGTGACTAACTCTGTTCACTGTGTTCACGAGAGTTAGTCAAGGAGATAACCATGAATCTATCAAGAAATGTTCAAATTCAAACTGGGTTGGATCACGCAGAAGGCAATGCCGACCGCAATGGTGAAGTGTTCGACACCCAGGGTTTCGATGGCGTGATGATCGTCACCAAGTTTGGCGATATCGCTGCCGGAGCAGTGACAACCTTCAAGGCCCAACAGGGCGAACAGGCCGATCTATCAGACGGCGTTGATCTGGCTGGAACGGGGATCAGCGTGGCTGCTGATGATGACAACCAGATCTTCGTCCTCGACATCTATCGTCCGCTGGAGCGGTATATCCGCGGCGTGGTGGACAAGGATGGCGTCAACGCCACCGAAGAGATGATGTTCTACATCGGCTACAAGGCCCGCAAGCTGCCTACTACGATGGAACTGGCCGATGAAGTGACCTACGAGCTGCATGCCAGCCCATCTGAAGGCGCTGCTTAGCAGTGGTTAGTGGATAGTGGTCAGTGATCGGTTATGAGCACTGACCACTCATTGAAAGGAGTTCGTTATGCCTAAAGTGAAGTTGATGACTACGATGGCGGGTCCCCAGGGCGCGCATAAGGCTGGAAGCGTTGTGGTTCTACCCCAAAAGCAAGCCCAGGTGCTGGTTGATGGCGGCTTTGCTGAATTTGTTGAGCAAGAAAAGGTTCAGGATAAGCCGAAAGCTTCGAAGCCGGCAAAGAAAGAAGCCGAAACCGCAACCAAAAAGTCTGAAGAAAACGCTGCCAAGAAATAACTTCTCAGGTAAGACATGCCTCTGACTTTGGAAACTCCCCCAGCAGCCGAGCCCATCGATGTGCCAACAGCCAAGAGTCAGCTGAGGATCGACATCGCCGATGATGATGCATTGATCACGGCATATATCAAGGCTGCCCGGACGGTCGTGGAGCAGAAATCGCTGCACGCGCTAATCACTCAGACGTGGGATCTCTATCTTGATGCGTTCCCCTCAGGAAAGGAGATCGAGATCCCACTTCCCCCGCTGCAGTCTGTGACGCATATCAGGTACATCGATGAAGATGGCAACGAAAGCACCTTCAGCAGCGATGATTACCTTGTGGACACAGTGAGTACGCCTGGAAAGGTTGTGCTGAAAGATGATGCCACCTGGCCAAGCGAATCTCTTCAGGAGGTCAACGGTGTGGTGGTGCGTTTTGTGGCCGGGTTTGGCGATGCCGGCACAGATGTGGATGAACGCGCCATCCAGGCTATCAAGCTGCTGGTTGGTCACTTCTACGAGCACCGGGAAGCGTTCGTAGATGGGCGACCGTTGAATGATCTTCCGATGGGTGTGGATGCTTTGCTGGCAGATCTGCGCGCCAAAGCAAAGAAGTTCTGATGTTCGCACGCAAACATTACTACGGCTTCCTGCTCAGGAGCTTGTTATGAGAGCTGGCAAATTGCGCCATCGAATAATGATCCAGCAGAAACCTGGCAGCCAGGACAGCTTCGGCGGTGAGAGCTGGGAATCCCCAAGTACGGTAGCCACGGCGTGGGCAGCTGTAGAGCCCTTGCAGGTGCGCTGGAAGGAATCTGTGGCCGGCAACCAGGAGATTGCTGAGGCGACAACTCAAATCCGCATGCGATATCGAGATGGCATCACCACAGAGATGAGAGCTGTTCACGGCAGCATGACCTACGATATCGAAGCGGTCATCGATGTGGATGGTCGTAAACGGGAACTAATACTCATGTGTAAGGCAATCTAAGATGGAAAACGAAAAGAATTCGCCAAATGGCTGGAATGAATGGGCCAAGTACGTGCTGAAGGAGCTCGAGCGGCTCAATGAAGGCCAAAAGGAAACCAACGATCAGATGCAATTGTTGCGCACAGATGTGGCGATGCTAAAGGTAAAAGCCGGCATCTGGGGTGCAGTGGCAGGTTCGATTCCGGCGATCGGAACGCTGATCATTGCGCTGTTGTTGAAATTCATCCCCTAAGCATTATGGCCAATCGAAGGGATTTTTCGGTTCTAGTCGAAGGCAGCGAGCAGCTGGTCCGCAAGCTGAAGCGCATAGGTGTCGAAGTGGAAGACGCCCTGGAGATCTCCGCGCACGTGGGCATGGCCGTGATGCGAGCTGCATCGAATGACCTGGCTCCATCCCCTGAACTGGAGCAGGAGACCACTGAGAAAAGGAAGTACCTGGTTTCCGTGGATGCCGGTCCACCAGAAAAGAAATGGTACTGGCAATTCCTGGAAACCGGCGCTGAAGCCCATGAGATCAAAGGGGACCCTTTGCTGGTCTTCGAAGGCGACCAAGACATGGTGGCCACAGAAAGTGTCGATCACCCCGGCATGTCAGCTAAACCTTTCCTGGCGCCAGGCTTCGACCAATCCCACAAGCAGGCTGAGCAGGAATTCGGCGCCAGTATCAAACATAAAGCCATTGCCAAGGTGGCCCGATGACCATCGAAGAAGGTTTGTACGCCTTTCTGAGCAGCACCGGCATCGTCGGGACCAGGATCTATCCCCTGGTAATCCCCCAGGATGCAGCACTGCCGGCGATTGCCTACCAGCGCTTGAGTGGTCCTCGAGAACACAGCCATGATGGCGCTTCGGGGATGGCCTGGGCACGGATGCAGTTAGCCATCACCGGCGAATCCTATGCTTCGGCAAAGAATTCAGCTGAGCAGATCCGGGCAGCGCTGGATGGGTACAAAGGTCTGATGGAAACGGTCACTGTTGGTCAATGCCTACTCGTCAACGAGATCGATGGATACTCCGATGCGAGCGACAAGGCCACTATCAGACAGCATTATCAGATTGGATACAAGGAGTAGCGAATGTCTGAGAAAGAAGGTAAATCACAGGAATCAGGCCGCAAGTCCGAAAAGGCATTTGATGTTGGAAAATGGAAAGGAATGCCACAGTACACATGCAAGAAGTGTAACTTCGATACTTTGGACGAAGCGGCGATGCACGAACATATCAAGAACGTCCACACGCCACCAAAACCGAAGATCCTGGTGGCCAAAAGGAGATAGATCATGACAGATGGAGTATTTGCACACGGAACATTGTTGAAGATTGGCGATGGCGCCACTCCCACCGAAGTCTTCACCACCGTCGCCGAGGTAACGGAGATTGGCGGGCCCAGCCTGGAGATGGAAAGCGTCGATATGACCAGCCACGACAGTCCGGACGGCTGGAAAGAGTACGTCGGAGGGTTGTTGGACGGCGGCGAGGTCTCGCTGAGTCTCAATTATCTGCCGGCGCACGCCACGCACGATGCATCCACCGGCATGCTCAAGGATATGCAGGATCGCACATTGCGCAATTTCCAGCTGGTGTTCCCCGATACAGGATCGACAACCTGGGCCTTTTCGGCGCTGATCACGGGCTTCGAGCCTGCTGCTCCGCATGACGACAAGCTGGGCGCCGATGTGGCCTTGAAGATATCAGGCAAACCGACGTTGGCGTAACCCCTTCACCCCCAGCCCCTCTCCCAATAGGAGAGGGGAGAATAGGAGCTGATCGATGAAATACCTGACAAGAGATGCAATCCTTGAAGTTCAGGACCTGCTCACTGAAGAAGTGAGAGTACCCGAATGGGGCGGCGCAGTGCTGGTGCGCGGCCTGACTGGTGAAGAGCGCGATGCCCTCGAGGCTGAGATCGTCGAGCTGCGCGGCAAGAAAACGCAGGTCAACATGCAGAACTTCCGCGCCCGTTTGGTGGCCAGGTCGGTGGTCGGTGAAGACGCCAAAAGGCTATTCACAGACGCCGATATCAAAGCGCTGGGCAAGAAGAGCGCCGCAGCCTTGCAGCGCGTCTTCGAGGTCGCTCAGAGGCTCTCCGGATTGAGCGAAGAAGACCTCGACGAGCTGGTAAAAAACTA
>CAZUSV010000102.1:0-22629 GCA_964622645.1 uncultured Anaerolineales bacterium | reverse complement strand
TGTGCATGAACGCTTTAACATCCCGCAGAAGTTGTACGGCCGGGAGGCGCAGGTAAGCGCCTTGCTGGCGGCCTTCGAGCGCGTGGCTGGGGGCAGAACGGAGTTTGCCCTGGTAGCGGGGCATGCCGGAGTCGGCAAGACCGCCCTGGTGCAGGAGGTGCGCCGGCCGATATTGCAGCGCAGAGGTTACTTTATCTCAGGTAAGTTCGATCAGTTCCAGCGCAACCTGCCTTACGCGGCGCTGATCCAGGCCTTCCGCAGGCTGATCCGCCAGATCCTGACCGAGAGCGAGAGGCGGATTGCCATCTGGCGGGAAAATCTGTTGGGGGCTTTAGGTTCAAACGGGCAGATCATCATCGACGTGATCCCGGAAGTGGAGTTGATCATCGGTCCTCAGCCAGCGGTGCTCGAGCTGCCGACAGCGGAGGCGCAGAACCGCTTCAATCTCGTCTTCCAGAACTTCGTGCGCACCTTCACGTCACAAGAGCATGCGCTGGTGGTCTTTCTGGACGACCTGCAGTGGGCCGACCGGCCTTCGCTCGAACTCATGGCCCGGCTGCTCACACAAACTGACACCCAATATTTATTCATTATCGGCGCTTTTCGAGATAATGAAGTCGACAGCCTGCATCCGCTGACATTGATGCTGGACGATCTGCAGCAGTCTACTGCCCAGGTCGGGCAGATCAATTTGCAGCCCCTCGAGCTGGCAGATGTCAATCAGCTGGTTGCTGAGGCCCTGAAATGTGATGCGCAGCAGGCGCAGCCCTTGGCGCAACTGTGTCTGGACAAGACGGACGGCAACCCCTTGTTCTTGATCCACCTGCTGTACACCTTGGTCGAGGCAGGCTGGCTATACTTCGACCACCAGCGCGGCCAGTGGGATTGGGATATGGGGGCCGTTGGGCAGATTCAACTCAGTGGGGATGTGGTCGACCTGATGCTGGGCAAGATGCGCGCCCTGTCGGAGCAGACGCTGCAGGCCTTACAGTTGGCGGCCTGTATTGGCAATGAGTTCGAGATCGAGATCATCGCCGGGGTCAATGGGAAATCCGTCGCTGGGACAGTTGCCGACCTGCAGCCGGCCCTCAAAGAGGGCCTGGTGCAGGCCCCAGACCAGGCGCAGCAGTTCATGGATCCAGGGGCGCAGGGGCGCAGCTCGTACCGCTTCCTGCACGACCGGGTGCAGCAGGCGGCCTATTCCCTGATCCCTGAGGCCCAAAAGCAGTTCATTCACCTGCAAATCGGGCGCTCGATGCTACAGAAAGCCGGGGAGAAGGCGCGCGAGGAAAAACTCTTCGATATCGTCAACCAGCTCAATTTTGGTCGTGAGCTGGTCAGCCAGTTGGATGAGCGCCTGGAATTAGCCCAACTCAATTTGCTGGCTGGGGTGAAAGCCAAGGACTCCAATGCTTACGGCCCGGCCTTACAGTACCTGACTGTGGGGGCTGACAGCCTGCCCGCGGACAGTTGGCAGGATCACTATGCATTGACCTTCGACTTATACCGGGAGGGCACCGAATGCGCCTACCTGAACGGGGATTTTGAGGCAGCAGAAACGCTGTTTGATGTGACCGTCGCCAATGCCCGCACTGAATTGGAAAAGGTGGCGATTTACACCACCATGGTGGATTTGTATACCACGATGGGCAACAATCACGAAGCCGTTGCCCTGGGGGTCGAGGCGCTTAAGATGTTGGGCGTCCGGCTGCCTTCCAAGCCGGAAATACTGGTGGTGTTGACGGCCATACTGCGCATCATCTTGGGAATGCGCGGCCGCAAGATCGAAACCCTGGTTGACTTGCCCTATATGACCGAAAGCAAGCAATTAGCAGCGATGCGGCTGCTCATGTCCATGGCGCCTGGAGTCTACTTTGTAAGACAGGATATATTGGCCTCGTTGATCATGAAAATGGTGCAGCTCTCCTTGTCCCATGGCAATGCGCCAGAAGTATCACCTTTCGGTTATACCTCATTTGGACTGCTAATTGGTTCGGGCTTTGGTCAATTCGAGAGGGCATATCGCTTTGGCAAGTTGGGTCTTGCGGTCAGTCAAAAGTCTCACCATCCGCGTGCCATCGGCCTGTCCAATTTTGTTATGGGCGCGTTTGTCAACAATTGGCGCCAACCGACCCGGACGAATTATGAGTACCTGCTCAATGGATATCAGTACTTGTTGGAAAGCGGCAATTTACATTTTGCCGGATATGCCGTCTGTGGACTGATTTTCACGCTCTCGCTAACCGGCCTGGCCCTGGATGAGCTGTATGAGGAAGCGCAAAAATACTTCTATTTCGCTCGTGAAATCAAAGATCTCAACAGCGCCAATTTCTTTATCGCGACCCAGCGGCATGTTTTGTGCCTGCAAGGCCTCACCCGGCATGCCACCAGTTTTAGCGATGAGCACTTTGATGAGCAGGAACATCTGCTCGAGATGAAAAACAGCAGTCAACAGGCGGTCTTAGGCTGGTATTACATCAAAAAGATGCAAGTGCTCTATTTACTGGGCCATTATGCCGAAGCGCTGCAGGTAGGCATGGCCTCTGATGAGATCATCGAAGCCTCTTTTGCTCAGATCTATGTGCCGGAGCACTATTTCTATTATGCCCTCACCTTGACCGCCCTCTATCCGGCTGCCACAGCCCAGGAAAAACGGCGCTATCGGAAAATTCTGCGGGTGAATCTGAAAAAAATGAAGGTATGGGCCGATAACTGCCCGGAAAGCTTCCAGCATAGATACCTCTTGATGGCGGCGGAAATAGCCCGTTGCCAGGGCCAGATGCAGCGCGCCATGGAACTCTACGATCAGGCCATCCAGGCCACATGTGACCATGGTTACCCCCAAAACGAGGCTTTAGCCAACGAACTGAAGGCTCGCCTTCTCCTGGCCCAGGGGCGCCCCGAAGTTGCCCAACTCTATATGAAGAAAGCCTATTACGGCTACCAGCTATGGGGTGCTGACGCCAAAACGCAGCAGTTGCAAGGGGTTTACCCCGACCTGCTCGCAGATATCCCTCAGGATGTGACCGAGCCTGAACCGCCGCTGAGCGTTGCCGAGGGGCAACCTGCAACCCTGGAGATGGCCTTGCCTGGGTATACGCTGACAGAGTGCGTCAGCGAAGAGCGCCATGTGGTCAAGTACCAGGGTTTCTCCCAGGATGATCCGGGGGAGGTGCGCTCCTTCATGCTGTACAAAGACCTCAGGCTGAGTGCCGCGGAACTGGCCCAACTCAAGGCCACCTACGCCAAGCTGCCTGGAATGTCTGGTATGGGCCTGGTGGAGGTGCATGAGGTCCTGGAGACCCCCGAGGGTCTGGTATTGGTATTGGAGGAACTGTCGTGACCCTGAGGGTATTCCAGCTAGGCTCACTTGCTGATGCGCAGGAACTGGAACACTTCCTGGAAGCAGCCCTGCAGGTGGTGGATAAATTAGGTGAACTGCACCATCAAGATGTGGTGCACAGGGGTATCCGGCCGCAGGAACTCCTCATCGATGAGGACTCTGGCGATGTAGCTTTGGGGTCTCCGTCCCAAAGCAAGGATCAGATGTCGCTGTACGACCAGGCAAATCTGCGGGAGTATCTGCCCTACATCTCGCCGGAGCAGACCGGGCGCATGAACCGCAGCGTCGATTATCGCAGTGACTTCTACTCGCTGGGGGCCACTTTCTACGAGCTGCTTGGTGGCCGCCCGCCCTTCGAGGGGGATGATCCCATGGAGTTGATCCATGGCCACATCGCCCGGCGACCGCAGCGGTTGGCGAAGGTAAACCGAGATGTGCCGCAGACCCTGTCAGATATCGTCATGAAGCTGCTGGCCAAGAACGCTGAGGATCGCTATCAAAGCAGCTATGGGCTCAAGGTAGATCTGCAGACTTGCCTGAGCCAGTGGCGGGAGAAGAGGGCTATCGAGCCGTTCGCTCTGGGCCAGGAGGACCTCCCCGAACGCCTGACCATTCCGCACAAATTGTACGGCCGGCAGGCGCAGGTAGCTGCCTTGCACGAGGCCTTCGAGCGGGTAGCCGCCGGGGGCGGAACGGAGCTGGCCCTGGTAGCGGGCCATGCCGGAGTTGGCAAGACCACCCTGGTGCAGGAGGTGCACAGGCCCATCATGCAGCAGCGAGGCTATTTCATCTCAGGCAAGTTCGACCAGTACCAGCGCAACGTGCCCTATGCTTCGCTGATCCAGGCCTTCCGCGGCCTGGTCCGTCAGATCCTGACCCAAAGTGAGGCTCAGGTGGCTGTCTGGCGAGAGAAGCTATCCGAGGCCTTGGGACCGAACGCCCAGATCATCATCGATGGTATTCCCGAGCTGGCGCTGATCCTTGACCCTCAGCCGCCGGTGCCCGAGCTGCCGCCGGAGCAAGCCCAGAACCGCTTCAACTATGTGGTGCAGAGATTTGTACGCAGCTTTGCTTCCCCAGAGCATCCCCTGGTGCTTTTCCTGGACGACCTGCAGTGGGCCGACCGCCCTTCGCTCAATCTGATCCTCCATCTTCTCGTTCAGGCTGACATCCATCACCTGCTCATCATCGGTACCTATCGAGATGATGAAGTCGACAGCACTCACCCCCTGGCCTTGATGCAAGAGGGGCTGCAACAGACTGCCATCAGGGTGGAGCAGATCAATTTAATGCCTCTCGAGCTGGAGGATGTCACTCAATTGATCGCCGAGGCCCTGAAATCTGATGCGCAGCAGGCGCGGCCGTTGGCGCAGCTGTGTCTGGAGAAGACTGGCGGCAACCCCTTGTTCTTGATCCACTTCTTGCACACCTTGTCCGAGGCGGGCTGGCTGCATTTAGATCGCCAGCATGGCCAGTGGGGTTGGGAAATGGGGGCCATCCAGCAGGTGGAGGCCGGTGGGGATGTGGTTGACCTGATGGTGGCCAAGATGCGCATTTTGCCAGCGCAGACGCGGCAGGTCTTGCAGAGGGCAGCCTGCATCGGCAGGCAGTTTGAGCTTGAGACCCTGGCGGCGGTCCATGGGAAATCCTTCGCTGAAACAACCGATGAGCTGCAGCCGGCCCTGAAAGAGGGCCTGGTGCTGCCCCCGGAGTTGGCCCAGCAGTTCATCGAGCCGGCGGCGGAAGGGCGTCCATCGTACCGTTTCCTGCACGACCGGGTGCAGACTGCGGTCTACACCCTGATCCCCGAGGATCAGAGGGGTTCTATCCATCTGCAAATCGGGTGCCTGCTGCTGCAAAGCGCCGAGAACAGCCAGGGCGAAATCGAAGAGACACTCTTCGATATCGTTGGTCAAATGAACCAGGGTAGTCAACTGATCGACAGCCAAACGGAACGAGATCAATTAGTGCGCTTGAACCTGCTCGCTGGTCAGAGGGCCAAAGCGGCTGCGGCTTATGAGCTGGCGTACGACTACTTGAAGGCTGGTCTGGAGATGTTGATGCCCAAGAGCTGGGATAGCGAGTATGACCTGACATTGGCTGTGTACCTCGAAACGGCCGAGGCGGCATATCTCAATCTCCATTACGAGCAGATGGAGAGCTTGCTAGAAGAGGTTTTGAAGCATGCTCGCACACGGCTGGATGAAGTCAATGCTTATGAATTGCAGATCCAGGCGCTTTGCACCCAGAACAAGCTGCAGGAAGCAGTCAGGATTGCCCTGCCGGTGCTGAGATGGTTGGGGGTCAGATTCCCTAAGCAGCCCAACACACTGCACGTTGTGATGCGCCTGCTTAAGACCAAGGTCTTACTGGCAGGAAAAAAGATCGAGGATCTAATTGACTTGCCAGAGATGGAAGACACACACAAGCAGGCCGCCATGCGTATCATGATCAAGGTGGGTTCTGCCATTTATCTGGCGGCTCCAGAATACCTGCCGTTGGTGACTTGTGAGTTTGTGCTGTTATCCACTCGATATGGGAATTCTTCTGAATCTCCCTTTGGTTATGCTGGTTATGGGCTGATGCAGAGTGGAGCACTCGGTGATATCGATTCGGGCTATCGATTTGGTAAACTCGCTCTCCAACTTGTAGAACGATTGAATGCCAGAGAAACCGCCGCCAGGACAATGTATCTGCATAAAGTGTTCGTTATGCATTGGAAAGAGCATCTCAAAAATGTTCTAGAAGATATCCATGAGTACTATCAAATTGCTCTTGAAACAGGAGATTTAGAATACGGCGCCCAGTTCTTATTCTATTATGTCCATACTAAATTTATGCTGGGTCATGAATTGAACAGCATTGCTGAGATCGCGCAAGAATACAAAGAGATCTTGGCGCAGCTCGATCAGAAAACCCCCATCCATCAGCATGCGGTCTACCACCAGACCGTATTGAATTTGATGGCTGAGGCTGGGGACCCTTGCAGCTTGATTGGTGAGGCTTTCGATGAAAGGCAGATGCTGCCCACTTTGCTAGAGGCTCGTGATCAGACGGCCATAACGTTGACATATCTCAACAAAATGGTCTTGAGCTGTTTGTTCGAGAAATACACACAGGCGCTTGAAAATGCCGCCAAGACAGAAAGCCATTATGATGGTTTGTTGGGGGCTCCGGCGCAGCCGATATTTCACTTATATGATTCCCTGGTTCGGCTGGAGACGGTTGATGGCGCTACAAGAGCCGAGCGAAGGCGCGTTCGTCGTAAAGTAGCTGCCAACCAGAAAAAGATGAAGAAGTGGGCCCATTTTGCTCCAGAGAATTATCAGCACAAGTTCTTATTGGTCGAGGCAGAGCGCGCCCGCGTATTGGGCCGAAATGAGGTAGCAGGGGAATACTACGATCAGGCCATCGAACTGGCGCGGCAAAACGAATACCTCAATGAGGAGGCCCTGGCTTTGGAACTGGCCGCCAAGTTCTACCTGACCAGCGGGCAACCCCAGCAGGCTGAGGATTACATGGGGGAGGCTTACGGCGCCTACTCGCGCTGGGGCGCTAAAGCCAAGGTGCTGCAGTTAGAGGCGGCATACCCTGACTTGCTGGCAGAAGCATCCAGGGATGCTGCCGAGCCTGAACCGCTGGTGATCGATGAAGAGCAGCAGCCTGCGGCGCTGGAGATGGCCTTGCCAGGCTACACGCTGACAGAGTGCCTCAGCGAAGAACGGCATGTGGTCAAGTACCATGGTTTCTCCCAAGGTGATCCAGGGTTGAAATACTCATTCGTACTATACAAGGAACTACACCCGCAGCCAGCGGAGCTGGCCCAACTCAAGGCGACCTACGCCAAACTGCCTGAATTGGCTGATATGGGGCTGGTGGAGGTATATGAAATCATGCAAACCCCCGAGGGATTGGTATTGGTATTGGAGGAATTGTCTTGATCTTGAAAGTTTCTCGCTTGAGTATGCTTACAGATGCGCAGGAGCTAGAACGCTTCCTGGAAGTTGCCCTGCAGGTAGTGGATGCCTTAGGGGAACTGCACCAAGGTGACCTGCTGCACGGGGGTATCCGCCCGCAGGCGATTTGGATCGACGAGAGCAGCGGGAAAGTGTCGTTGGGGTCTCCGTCTCAAAGCAGGGGCCAGATGTCACTGTACGACGAGGCGTATCTGCGGGAGTATCTGCCCTACATCTCGCCGGAGCAGACCGGGCGCATGAACCGCAGCGTCGATTATCGCAGTGACTTCTACTCGCTGGGGGCCACTTTCTACGAGCTGCTTGGTGGCCGCCCGCCCTTCGAGGGGGATGATCCCATGGAGTTGATCCATGGCCACATCGCCCGGCGACCGCAGCGGCTGGCCAAGATGAACGGAGGCGTGCCCCCGGTCCTGTCAGAAATCGTCATGAAGCTGCTGGCTAAGAACGCCGAGGATCGCTATCAGAGCAGCTATGGGCTCAAGGCGGACCTGCAAATCTGTCTGGATCAGTGGCGGGAGAAGGGGGCCATTGAGGCCTTCGTCCTGGCGCAAAGGGATATCCCCGAGCGCCTGACCATCCCACAAAAACTGTACGGCCGGGAGGCGCAGGAAGCAGCCTTGCTGGCGGCTTTCGAGCAGGTGGCAGAGGGCAGCACGGAAATGGCCCTGGTATGCGGAGTTGCAGGGGTTGGCAAAACTGCCCTGGTGCAGGAGGTACGCAGGCCGATCATGCAGCAGCGAGGCTATTTTATCTCGGGCAAGTTCGACCAGTACCAGCGCAACCTGCCTTATGCCGCGCTGATCCAGGCTTTTCGCGGGCTGGTACGCCAGATCCTGACCGAGAGCAAGCGCAGGGTTGCTACCTGGCAGGAGAATCTCTTGGAGGCACTGGGGCCGAACGGGCAGATCATCATCGACGTGATTACCGAAGTGGAGTTGATCATTGGCCCACAGCCACCAGTACCTGAGCTGCCGCCAGCGGAGGCGCAGAACCGCTTCAACTATGTCTTCCAGAAATTCGTGGGCACTTTTACCACCCAAGAGCATCCCCTGGTGCTCTTTCTGGACGACCTGCAGTGGGCCGATCGGCCCTCGCTCAACCTGATGGCCCGGCTGATGACACAAGCTGACAGTGGGTACCTGTTTATCATCGGTGCCTATCGGGACAATGAAGTCGACAGCCTGCATCCCTTGACCGGCATGCTGAATGACCTTGAGCAGACTGCGGCCAGGGTCGAGCTGATCGAATTGCAGCCCCTCGGCCTGGAGGATATCAATCAACTGGTTGCCGGAGCATTGAAATCTGATGCGCAGCAGGCGCGACCGTTGGCGCAACTGTGTCTGCAGAAGACTGACGGCAATCCCTTGTTCTTGATCCACCTGCTGTACACCTTGTACGAGGCCGATTGCCTGCACTTCGACCGCCAGCGCGGTCAGTGGGCCTGGGATATGGGGACCGTTGAGGCCATTCAACTCAGTGGGGATGTGGTCGACCTGATGCTGGGCAAGATGCGCGCCCTGTCGGAGCAGGCACAGCGGGCCTTGCAACTGGCGGCCTGTATTGGCAATGAGTTCGAGATCGAGATCATCGCCGGGGTCATTGGGAAATCCGTCGCTGGGACAGTCGCTGACCTGCAGCCAGCCCTCAAAGAGGGCCTGGTTTTGACCTCTGACGCAGCGCAGCAGTTCGTCGATCCAAGTGCGCAAGGGAGCACAGCGTATCGCTTCCTGCACGACCGGGTGCAGCAGGCGGCCTATTCCCTGATCCCGGAGGATCGCAAACAAGAAGTCCACCTGAAAATTGGCATGCTGATGTTGCGCAGTACGCCCGAAAGTGAAGGCGATGAGAAGTTATTAGATATCGTCAACCATTTGAATCGCGGGGCCGAATTGATCGCTCAGGGTGCCGAACGCGATCAACTGGCCGAATTGAACTTGCTTGCCGGCCAACGCGCCCAAGCAGCGGTGGCTTACGAGCCTGCCTTGAGCTATCTGCAGTCTGGTATGGAACTGTTGCGAGCTGATTCCTGGGCGACACAATATGAGTTGAGCTATGCGCTGCATCTCGAGCGCGCTGAATGTGAATATTTGAGTGATAATCTGGAGCAGGCGGAAAGGCTCTTCGATGTCATCCTGAAGAATGCCAGAACGAACCTCGAGAAAGCCAGGGTCTACAACAAAAAGGTGGCCATCTATCAGAACCGGGGTCAGTCAGAACAAGCCCTGGAATACGGTATTGAGGGTCTCAGGCTGTTAGGGTTTCGACTACCCCTTTCGCCGAGCAAGATCGCCATCCTGCTAGAAATCATCAAAGCCAGGTTGACTATCGGGCGCAGAAAGTCAGCAGACCTGCTCGAGCTGCCAGAAATGACCGACCTGCATAAAAAGGCTATTACGGATCTATTGGTCAGCATCACACCGCCGGCATACTTCCTTAATAAGGACATATTAAGCCTGGGGATCCTAAGAATGCTCAACATATCGCTGAGGTACGGCCACACCCAGGGTTCGTCGACAGCCTATGTCTTGTATGCATTTATGCTTTGCTCTGTCTTCAGGGATTATCTGACAGGGAATGAATTTGGGCGCATGGCCCTGGCATTGAACGTGAGTGCCAACGACCTGCCCTCCAAATGTGAAACCTATATGATATTTGGCGGCTACATCAGGCATTGGCGAACGCACATCCGTGAGTGCTACAAATACCATGCACAGGGCTACTGGGCGGGCCTCGAATCGGGCAATTTCATGTTTGCTGGCTATTGCACAGGATTCCATACATCCTACTTGTTGATCGGCGGGGAGCCGTTAGCCGAAATTGACCAGTGCTGTCGAGAATACCTCTCGGTGCTATCGCAGATCAATAACCGGGGTATGTTCATCGGTGTTACGGGGGTGCATAGGGTGGTACTAAGTTTTATGGAATCATTCCAAGTGGGAGACGGAGTTGAAGAGCAAGCCTTTATTGACGAAATGAAGCGGGAGGGGATGGAATTTCTGTATTATTTGTATTGCAGTAATAAGCTTCCGGCGCTGTATTGCTTTGAAAACTATCAAACCGCCCTGGAAGTGGCCATCGATATGCACAAGAATAGCGAGCATTTTTGGGGCATGTACCATTTAGCCAATAACAATTTTTACTACTCGTTAATATTGGCTGCAGTCTATGCCAATGCTTCGACAAAAGACAAGAAACGATATCGGAAGATCATCAGGCGTAACCAAAGACAGATGCGCAATTGGGCTGAAAATTGTCCGGAGAACTTCCTGCACAAGTATCATCTGGTCGAGGCGGAATTAGCCCGCCTGTCTGGTGATGAGCAAAAGGCGGGTGAACTCTACGACCAGGCCATCGAAGCCGCTCGAGAAAGCCAATACATCCAAAACGAAGCTCTGGCCTCTGAATTAGCTGCCAAGTTCTACCTGACCAATGGGCATCCCCAGATTGCCCAAACATACATCAGTCAAGCACACCAACTCTACGCCCGCTGGGGTGCTGGGGCCAAGGTGCAGCAGTTGCAGGAGGCTTATCCCGAGTTGCTGGTGGAATCAGCCAGGGATGCAATCGTCGAGCCTGAACAGCCGGTGAGAGAGACAGAGCAGCAACCCCTGACGCCGGAGATGGCGATGGTCTTGCCTGGATACACGCTGACAGAGTGTGTCAGCGAAGAGCGGCATGTGATCAAGTATCACGGCTTTCCCAAAGATGATCCGGGAGTGCTGCGCTCCTTCATGCTGTATAAGGGTCTCAAGCCGCAGCCAGCAGAACTGGCCCAGCTCAAGGCGACCTATGCCAAGCTGCCTGAAATGTCCGGCATAGGCTTAGTGGAGGTGCATGAGGTCCTGGAGACTCTCGATGGACTGGTATTGGTGTTGGAGGAATTGACATGACCTTGAAGATATTGCGCTTGGGTACACTTACGGATGCGCAGGAGCTGGAACGCTTCCTGGAAGTTGCCGTGCAGGTGGTGGATGCCTTAGGTGAACTGCACCAGGGTGACCTGGTGCACGGGAGTATCCGGCCTCAGGAGATCTTGATCGATGATGACACTGGAGAGGTGCGCTTGGGTGGATTAGGGATCTCGGCCTTGATCAGGGGGCAGATGTCTCTGTATGACGAGGCCTATCTGCGGGAGTATCTGCCTTACATCTCGCCGGAGCAGACCGGGCGTATGAACTCTAGCGTCGATCATCGCAGCGATTTCTATTCCCTGGGAATCACCTTCTACGAGTTGCTGAGTGGAAAACCGCCTTTTCAGGCCGATGATCCCCTGGAGTTGATCCACGCTCATATCGCCCGCAATCCCCAGCCGTTGGTTGAGCTGAACGGAAACCTTCCAGAAGTCTTATCTGAGATCGTCATGAAGCTGCTGGCCAAGAACGCCGAGGAGCGTTATCAGAGTGCCTTTGGTTTGAGGGTCGATTTGTATGCTTGCCTGACCCAATTGCGGCAGCGGGGAGAGATCGTGTCTTTTGCCCTGGGTCGGGAGGACGTGCCTGAACGCTTGACCATCCCACAGAAGCTGTATGGCCGCGAGGCTGAGATCGCTGAATTACTCAGCGCCTTTGAAGGTGTAGCCCAGGGGGACACGCAGGTTGTGCTGGTCAGCGGCCATGCTGGAATTGGCAAGACGGCATTGGTCCAAGAAGTCCAAAAGCTGATCGTCCAGCAACGCGCTTACTTCATCATGGGTAAGTTCGACCCGTACCAGCCCTCAGTACCCTATGCCTCACTGACCCAGGCTTTTGGAGGTTTGATTCGTCAGATCTTGACTGAAAGTGATCAGCAGGTGGAAACCTGGCGAGAGAGGCTGGAGCAGGCCCTTGGACGCAACGCCCAGATTATTATTGACGCCATTCCTGAGGTGGAACTGGTCATCGGACCGCAGCCCCCTGTGTCTGAGTTGCCGCCAACCGAGGCGCAGAACCGCTTTAACTTCGTCGTGCAAAACTTTGTGCACACCTTCGCTACCCAGGAGCACCCCCTGGTACTCTTCCTCGATGACATGCAGTGGGCCGACCGTCCATCTCTGAACCTGGTGGCCCATCTATTAGCTCACGCGGATACCAAATACTTGTTGGTTATCGGGGCCTATCGTGAAAGTGACGTCGATCCTGGCCATCCATTGAGCTTGATGTTGGGCGAGATAGAGGAGTCAGGGAAAACAATTCGGGCCCTCAAATTGGGGTCTTTGAGTGCCACCTATGTCGATCAACTGGTTGCCGACACGCTGCATAGTGAGATCGAACCAGCCCGGCCGTTGGCCCAGCAATGTCTCGAAAAAACCGCTGGAAATCCTTTCTTCCTCAATCAGTTCTTAATGGCCCTGTATGAGGATGAACACCTGTATTTCGAGAGAAAGCTTGGCCAATGGCGTTGGGATCTGGAGGCTATCCAAGATCTGCGTATCACTGACAATGTTTTGGATCTAATGGCTGGAAAGATCAGGAAGCTGTCAGAACCGACACAGCTAACCTTGCAGTTGGCTGCCTGTGTTGGCAGCGCTTTTGATCTGGATACGCTGGCTGAAGTGAGCGAAAAATCGCCGGGTGAAGTGGTCATAGATTTGCAGTCAGCCGTCAAAGAAGGTCTGATCCTGCCCCCTGAAGAGGGCGGGCATTTCCGAGAGATAACCAAACAGGGCAGGCAGTCCTACTGTTTCCTGCACGACCGGGTGCAGCAGGCGGCCTATTCGCTGATCGCCGAGGATCTCGAGAAAGAAATCCACTTGAAGATCGGGCGATTGATGCTCGAGAACTCTCCCCAAATCGAACAGGACGAAAAACTGCTCGATATCGTAGCCCACTTGAACCGCGGGGTGGAATTGATCATCAGCGAAGTAGAATTCACACAACTGGCCCGCTTGAACTTGCTGGCTGGCCAGAGGGCCAAGGCAGCTGTGGCCTATGAACCGGCGCTAAGCTACTTACGGGCGGGTACAGATATACTCAGGGTGGACAGATGGGGTACGCAATACGAGCTGTGTTATGCGCTTCATATGGAGCTCGCCGAGTGTGAATATCTCAGCGGAAATTTGGATCAGGCTGAAATGCTGTTCGATATCATCCTGAATCATGCCGGGACCAATCTCGATAAAGCCAAGGTCTACAGGATTAAGCTGGCTTTGTATCAGAATATTGGCCAATCCCAGCAGGCCTTGGATTGCGGCATCGAGGGTTTGAGACTGATGGGCTACCGCCTTCCGGTGGCGCCCAGCAAGATCGCCATCCTTGTAGAGATACTCAGGGCTAAATTGCTGATTGGGCGTCGAAGTGCCGCAGACCTGCTCGAGCTACCTGAAATGAGCGACCCCAATATTATGGTGGTCACCGATCTGTTGGTGAGTATCACCCCACCGGCTTATTTCCTTAATAAGGACTTGTTCAGCCTGGCGGTACTAAAAATGCTCAATCTGTCGCTGCGCTATGGCAACACGCAGGGCTCTTCATTTGCCTACACGATGTATGGTTTCATCCTTGGCTCTGTCCTGGGCGATTTTGAAACTGGTTACGAATTTGGGCAAATGGCCCTGGAATTGAACGAGCGATCCAACGACATGCCCTCCAAGTGTGAAAGCTATATGACCTTTGGTGGGTTCATCACCCATTGGAGAAAGCACATCCGGGAGTGCTACGAATACCTGGTCGATGGCTATAGGGCAGGCCTCGAATCAGGTGATTTCATGTATGCCGGCTATTGCGCGGGATTCGATACCGCCTACCGGCTTTTTGACGGTACGCCATTGGATGAGCTCGACAAACGCTGTCGCCAATACCTGCCGGTGCTGGAGAAGATCAATCACCGAGTCATGTACATCGGCGTGACCGGTGTTCATCGAGCGGGGTTAGATTTCAGGGATGCTGCTCATGCCCAGGATGGTTATGACGAGGCGGCCTATATCGCCGAAATGAAGCGCGAGGGCATGGATTTCGTTTACTATCTGTATTGCGCCTTTAAGCTTGCGGTGCATTATTCATTTGAGAATTATCATGAAGCCCTGGAAATGGCCCTCGATCTGCATGAAAATATCGATCAATTGTTGGGTATGTTCCATTGCGCCCGCCACAATTTCTATTTCTCGCTGACCATGGCGGCGGTGTATGAGAACGCTTCCCCAAGAGACCAGAAACAATACTGGAAGATCTTGAAGGCAAACCAGAAACAGATGCGCAAGTGGGCCGCCAATTGTCCCGAGAACTTCCAGCACAAATATCTTTTGGTAGCAGCCGAAATGGCCCGCATCAGGGGTGACGTTTCCAGGGCTAAGAAGCGCTATGGCCAGGCTGTTGAAGCAGCCCGCCAGAGCGGATTCCTGCAAAATGAAGCCCTGGCCCTTGAATTGGCTGCCAAATTCTATCTGGCCAACGATCAGCTCCAGAAGGCGCAACTATTTATGCGTGAGGCCCGCAATGTCTACACCCGTTGGGGCGCCGAGGCCAAGGTTGAGCACCTGGATGGAAAGTACGCCCAGTTGCTCAGTTCGGCCCAGTCTCCCATGGCGCGTAGTGAACCCAGCATGGCTGAGACCAAACCAGATAGCGGTCTGGACCTGGTCAGCGTGTTGAATGCCTCGTTAGCGCTGTCCAGCGAGATTCGTCTCGACAAATTGTTGGAAACTTTGATGGGCATCGTGATTGAAAACGCTGGGGCGCGCAGAGGCTTCTTGATCCTTTATGAAGACGGTCAGTTGACGATTGAAGCCGAAGGAATGGTGGGTGCCTCTGTGGTGACGCTGATGCGCTCCATACCGCTCGAATCCCGGGATGACCTCTCCCAGGGCCTGGTGAATTACGTGGTCAGGACCAAAGAAGATGTGGTCTTGAGTGATTCGGTCAACGAGGGGCCCTTTACGGAGGACCCTTATTTTAAGGAACATCGTCCTAAATCTGTGTTGTGCGCACCCATCATCAAACAAACCCAATTAATCGGTTTGCTTTATCTAGAAAACAACTTGATCACCAATGCCTTCACACCTGACAGGTTGGAAGTGCTGCAGGTATTGTCAGCTCAGGCAGCCATCTCCCTGGAGAATGCCCGATTCTATGGCAAATTGAACCAACTGAACATGGAATTAAAGGCTGAAATTGAAGAGCGCGTGCGAGCTCAGTCTGAATTGCAAACAGCCCATGATGAGTTGGAATTACGCGTGCAAGAGCGCACAGCTGAGCTGGATGCCTATACCCGGGCCCTGGAGACTTCATACCAGGTCAGCCGACGCCTGTCCACTTTCCTCGACGAGAATGAACTTGTGCGTGAAGTGGTGGATCAAATCCAGCGTACCTTTGATTATTACCATGCCCAACTCTTTCTCCTTGATCAGCGCCAGGATAACTTGGTTGTGATGGCTGGGTCTGGAGAGGCCGGTCAGGCCATCCTCGAAGCTGGGCATGTGATCCCCATGGGAGAGGGTCTGGTTGGAAAGGCTGCTCAGTCAAATCAAGCCATGCTGGCAGCCGATGTTTTGGTAGACGAGCAATGGCTGCCCAATCCTCTACTACCAGATACCCGATGCGAGCTGGCTGTGCCCATTTCCTTAGGGGATAAGGTGCTTGGCATATTGGATGTGCAAGATGATCGCATTGGCAGCCTCACCCATGCCGACGCAGCATTATTGGGATCGATTGCCAACCAGGTGGCTATCGCCTTGCAGAATGCCCGGGCATACACGCATGCCCAACGGCGCGCCGAGCGGGAGCAATTGATCTCCTCTGTCAGCCAGCGTATTCAGGCAGCCACAACGGTCGAGGATGTCCTGCAGATCGCCGCCCGTGAGCTGGGGCAGGCCCTGGGCAAAGGCCGTTCGAAAGTGGAATTGAAGGCGAGTCTGCTCAGGGATGACGGACACAACTAGCAGGAGCTGGCTCCAGGAGATAATTATGACAGAAATTCTACCCGCAGAATCAACCCAGGAGGCTGGCTTTCGAGCCAGATTAATGCAGTCAGGCTACAAATTGGTCGCTGCTCATCCATCCATCGAGGAGATCGGCGCCCAAAGGACGGCCATGTTCTCTGCAACGCTGTCTCTGAGTATATTTATTCTCAGCTTGATTGGGTTGGCCACTATCAGCCAGACACAAGGTATCAATACGTCCCCATTTATGTCCATGATGGGGTTGATGATTGCGATATTTATCAGCTACATCATAATCCGCACACGCTATTATGGTCTGGGATTGGCCGTCTTTACAGGAGCGGTATCGGCTTCGGGATTTGCGCAGGTGATCTTTGGAGGTAGCAATGTTGCCACTGCATTGTATGCATCTCTACCGTTGGCTTTTGCGGTAGGCGCGGCTCTGATGCCGATCAATGGAGTTGTGTTATTGGTGTCAGGCAATGTAGCGTTTTTGCTCATCCTTCCTTCACTTACTCCAGCGATAAACACAATGGAAATGTTCTCAACACTTGGGGTAATCCTTCCCCTTGGAGTAACCTTGATCCTTGGTACGGTTTTCCGCAACTATGTCGGGCGGCAGCGTCTTGCTGAAGTCAAGGTATATAGTGATGAACTGCAAGAGCTGAGTGCCTCTCTGGAGCAGCGCGTCAAAAGTGCCACAGCAGATCTTGCGCTGGCAGCCGAGATCGGCCAGCGTCTTGCCCTGGTGCGTGATACGGAGAGTGTCTTATCGGAGGCGGTTGAATTAATCCGTGAGCGCTTTGACCTGTACTATACGCAAATTTATCTGGTTGACCGCCAGAGCAGGTATCTGGTATTGCGAGCCGGCACGGGTGAGGCTGGAAAAAGCCTCTTAAGAGGCGGCCACCGCTTGCCGCTTTCTGCGGCATCCATCAATGGCCGAGCGGCGCTCGAACAGCGCGCTGTCTTAGTCGTAGATACCCAGAAGAGCTCTATTCACCAGCCCAACCCGTTGCTCCCCGATACCCGCTCCGAGATGGCTGTGCCGCTGGTCGTTGGTGATGAAGTCGTGGGCGTCCTGGATATGCAGAGCAGCCAGATGGGTGCGCTCAATCAGGTAAATCTGCCCGCCTTCGAAGCCCTGGCTGGCCAGTTGGCAATTGCCATACTCAATGCCAGTTTGTTTGCCCAAGTGGAAAGCGCGCAACAAGACCTGGCCAAGCAGGCCAGCCGCCTCTCTTACGAAGGCTGGCGTGAATATCTGGATGCCATTGAGACCTCCGAGCATATTACTTATGCCTTCGATCAAGAGCAAGTGCTAGAAACAGAAGCACCTCTTTCGCAGGCACCAGAGCAAAATACCCTCTCCGCCTCCATTGAAGTCATGGGCCAGAAGGTGGGTGCTTTCCAATTACAGGCTGAAGAAGACTGGTCGCCAGAAGATACTGAGCTGGTCGAAAGCGTTTCTCGACAGCTTTCCCAACAGATCGAGAACTTACGCTTGCTCTCACGCGCCGAGCGCTATCGTCAGGAGGCCCAGGAAGCACTCCAGCGCCTGACACGCCAGGGCTGGAGTACCGTTCGAACCCAGGCCAGCTCCGGTTATCTCTATGATGGTCGCAAAGTGAAGCCGATCCCCGCTGGTGATCAGGCTCCCAGCGAGCAGATCGCCTTCGATATCGAAGTGCGCGGTCAAGCCATCGGCCAGATTGGGATTGCTGGTTTAGCAGAACTATCCCAGCAAGATCAAAATATGCTCGCAGAGATCAACCAACAACTTAGCACGCAAATCGAGAACCTGCGCTTGTCCGCGCAGACCGAGGCTGCCTTAGAACAAACACAGGAGTTATATCAGATCGGTGAGGCGTTGAATATCGCTGCCAGCGAAGAAGAAATCCTGCACGCTGTACTGGGACCAGCAAAAGCGGCCGGCTGTAAAGATTCCACATTGATGTATATCGATTACGACGAGAGTGAAACACCCGCCAAGATGACCATTGTGGCCAATTGGCTCAGCGCGGGTGAGCCCGTATTGCCGGTGGGCTTCCAATTAGACCTGGCAGATTACCCTTCGACTGCCTACTTCTTGGAGCACCCGCATGAGCCGCAATTAATACCCGACATCGCCAAGGCCGAAAACATCGCTGATACTATCAAGGGGATCTGGGCCCAAAGTGATTATCAGGCAATCGCGGTCATCCCTCTCGTGCAGGCGGGCCGCTGGTATGGGTTGATCACCTTCGGCTGGAGCAAAGTGCATCCCTTTGGCCAAAGAGAAATTAGCATCTACAATGCCCTGATGAGCCTGGTAACCCCGGTAGTCCAAAGCCGGTGTCTTTTCGGGCAAACCCAGGTTGCTCTGGCGATGACTGAAAACCTGTATATGACCAGTGATCTGATTGCCAAAGCCGCCTCACCACAAGAAGTCCTGGATGCTCTGGTTGAGACAACCGCCCTCAAGCACATGAAGCGCGTGGGCTTGATGCTTTACAATCGTCCCTGGGAGCAGGACAATCCTCCCGAAGAGATCACAGTTGCCGGATCCTGGTTAGCTGAGGGGGTCAGCGCGCACGCGCCGGTGGGCACTACGCTCGCTTTCGAGGATTACCCGGTGACTTTTATCTTAGCACAAGCAGATCCGTATATATCGCCGGATATCCAGAATGCCGATTGGGACAATGAGCCCATCCGCCAACTCTTCCTGGATGTCCTCGAAGTAAAAGGCGCAGCCACCTTCCCCCTGAGGGTCGCCGATCGTTCCATTGGTGGACTGGTGGCCATGTCTGAAGATTTTCTGGATCTCAGCGATGATGAGATTCGCCAGATCACCAGCCTGACCGATCAGGCCGCGGCGGTCATCCAGAACCAACTGCTGGTGGAACAGACCCGTACTGCGTTAGAACGCACCGATATCCTGTATACCATCAGCCAGAGGCTCAACGAGGCCAGGGACGATGATGAGATCCTTCAGGCGGTCATCCCGCCGGCTATCCAGGCAGGAGCATATAGCGCCAACCTGATATACCTTGACGTGGATCGATCTGGTGATCCGACCTGGGCTGAGGTGGTTGCCAATTGGCGTGGGGAGGGGGAATCTCCGGTTCCCGTGGGAACGCGCTTCTATTTGCCCGATATGCCTTTTGCCAATCTGTGGATCTCTGATTCGCAAGCCCCGTTGTTTGTCAGTGATCTCAGCAAGGACGAGCGCATCGATGAAGTCACCAGAGCGCTCATGGAGCAAGGTGGTACCCGCGCCATGACGGTCGTTCCACTCACCCAGGCTGGCCAGCGGGTGGGGCTGATCATCTTCAACTGGGAGCAATCTCATGAATATACCCAGGATGAGGTGGAAATCCTGACTGCGTTGATTGATCTGGTCACCCCAACGGTGCAAAGCCGGCGCATTTTCGAACAGACCCAGATCCAGGCCGACCAGGAAGCGATGATCAACCGCATCAGCCAGCAGATCCAGGTCACCACCACGGTCGATGATGCCTTGCAGGTGGCCATCCGCGAGCTGGGGCGCGCCCTGGATGCCGAGTGGACCAGCGTGCAGTTGGGTTAACTCAAAATGAAATCACCAACTCCGCTTATTGAATTAAGGATAAAACATGGTCGATAAAATTGTGAATTTAGAAGCGATAACCAGTCTTTTGAGATCATATTTTGCTCCCCCAGTTTTTGAAGATGAAGACAAAACACGGGTCGCAGGTCTGCTTAACACCATCCTGGTGGTGATCGTTATCCTGACGCCTATATTTACACTGATTGTATGGTTGTTGAATGCATTCGGTGTACCCACGACGCGGTTTAGTTTGCCTATAGCTTTTTCGATAAGCATACTGTCTGCAATATTTTGGTTCATCTCTCGGCGGGGTTACACAAGAGTGGTAACTAATTTGGTGTCATTGATGTTCATGGTTGTTGCAACCGTGACGATCTATGACGCGGGTACGATCCGTGACCCCAGTAACTTGATTTATGTTATCAGTATTACCCTGGCAGGCTTACTGATTGGCATTCGCCCCGCGGTACTCTTTGCCTTGCTTAGCTTGTCAGCTCTAACAGGACTATATATTGCAGAAACGACTGGCTTCTTGCCTCCAATTGTTACCCAGTCGACTACCCTGGTCAATTTAGTTTCCTATTCTGGAAGCATGATGACGATAACAGTCCTCCTGTGGATGACTGTGCGTAGCATTAGCACAGCGTTGGAGCAATCTCGCAGCGCTAACCTGGAATTACAGGCCATCGGTGCACAATTGGAGAATCGGGTAGCTGCGCGCACCCGAGCCCTGGCGCTGGCCGCCGAAGTCGGCCGCACGGTTTCGCAAGTGCGCCAACTGGGCATTATGCTGCAAGAAGCGGTGGAATTGATACGGCGTCGTTTTGACTTGTATTACGTCCAGATTTATCTCTGCGACTCCAAAGAAAAATTCCTGGTGCTGCGGGCGGGTTCCGGCGAGACCGGTCAGCGCCTGCTTGGGCGCGATCACCGCTTGCCGATTGGTTTGACCTCGATCACAAGTACAGCTGTGGCTGAAAAACGGGCGCTGATCGTGGAAGATATCGAGACCAGCACTTTCCACCAGCCGAACCCGCTGCTGCCGGAGACATGCGCAGAACTGGCTGTGCCTCTCCTGGTTAGTGAGCGCGTCGTCGGTGTCTTGGATTTGCAGAGTAATCGATCAGGGGTCTTGACTGAGGAGTCGTTGCAAGCCTTCGAGGCTTTAGCTGGCCAGTTGGCCGTAGCCATTGTCAACGCCAATCTGTTCAGCGAAGTCGAGCAAGCCCGGGAGAAAATCGAAAGTCAAACCCGCCTTTTGACTCGCCATGGCTGGGACGATTACCTGGATGGTATCGAACGCCCTGATATCCTGGGATATCTCTATGAGGGTCAGGAAATGCAACCCTTGACGCAAGTATCTGACGGGCAGTTTGATCAGAGCGCCTTGACGAAGACCATCGAAATCTCCGGTGAAGAAGTCGGTGCCATCAAGATCGATGGCGATGGTTCATGGCTGCCAGAGGATATCGAGTTAGTCGATGACATTGCCCAACAAGTCGCCCAACAGGTCGAGAACCTGCGGCTGTTAGCTATGTCACAACAATATCAGTCAGAGGCCGAGCTGGCCTTGCGCCGCTTGACTCGGGAAGGCTGGCAGGCTTACCAGGAATCCGTAGGACTTGGCTTCATCCACGCGAATCGACAAGTGCGACCTATTCAGCCCTCGGAGGCTGATCCCGGAGAAATGCTTGCATATGAGCTCAAAGTGCGCGATGAGAATATCGGCAGGCTGGGCGTTATCGGCGCAGAGCGTCTGCGAGAGGATGACGAAGCTCTGATCGCTGAGGTCCAGGAGCAACTCAGCGCACATATCGAGAACTTACGCCTGCAGCAGCAAACGGAGCAAGCCCTTACCGAAACTGAACAACTCTACCAGGGCAGTGACGGCCTGGCCAAGGCGACCACGATGCAGGAAGTCTTGGATACTCTCGTTGAGGCAACCGCTCTCAAACGCCTGATGCGTGTCGGTTTGGTGCTGTACAATCGCCCCTGGGATGAAGATAACCCCCCCGAGCATGTGATCATCAGCGCGGCCTGGAAAGCGGAAGGAGTCGAAGCGCGCGCCCCGGTAGGCACTGTCTACGAATTTGAGCAATTCCCGATCAGTTATATTTTTTCCGAAGCGGAGCCCTATATCTCGCGCAATATCCAAAACGACGAATGGTCTCACGAGCCTTCGCGCCAGTTGATCATGAATGTTTTTGGGGCCAATGGCATTGCCGCCTTTCCATTGAGGGTGGCTGACCAGACCATTGGCGGGTTGACAGCCATGTCTGAAGGTGAGTTCGACCTCACCGATGAAGAGATCCGCCGCGTTAGCACCCTCGTCGATCAGGCTGCTTCCGTGATCCAAACACGGCTGCTCTACGAGCAGGCTCAGAAGCGGGCCCAACGCGAGCAGGCCTTGCGTGAGATTACCGAGGCTGTGCGCACCTCTCAAGATCCAGAATTGATTTTGCGCAGAGCAGCGCAACAAATTGGCACGGTCTTGGGCAGAAAGACGGTCGTACGTTTGGCAGACCAAGACTATGAGAGTGAAGAAGAAGTCAATGCGGTCGCGGCTGAGTGAACCGTACCGAAATTTATTTGATTGAATGAATAGTTGGAGCATGCTATGGATGCAGTAGAAAAAACAGTTAAAGCCAGCCTATCCGTATCTCAGAACTTGCGAGCCATCCAGCAAAGGTTGATCAACGGCATTCTGCGGGTGGTGGTTGTGATCGGCGCCTTAGCTATTGTTGGGGCCTCTTTTCGTGCCAACGCAGCCGGAACCATTTGGCCGAAGGTGCCCATCTATCTAGCCGTTTATGCTATCGTGGTGCTGATCACTTTCTAGGCTATCCACTTAAGGCGGGACAGCAGCGGTAGCCAAAGGATCGTGGCTGAT
>CAZUSV010000101.1:0-22819 GCA_964622645.1 uncultured Anaerolineales bacterium | reverse complement strand
TATGGGGCGTGCTCCGCACGCCCCATACCCCCAAATCTGGACATTACCACGGGAATTCTTGGAGAGCCAAATTTCATTCGAGGTAAAATGAGTAGGCCAGATTCTCCAGATACAGAGTCGAAAGAGGTCAACGATGAAAAAAACTTATCGATACAAATTCCTTTTCGTAGTTATTGTAGGGATGTCCCTACTTCTAGGTGCCTGCATTCCCCAAGCTGGAGATTCCAATCTGGAACCTGTGTTGGTGACCGAAACTCAAGCAATTGCCTTGCTCCCCAGCTTCACCCAACCAAGCGACACAGTTACACCTACTGACACACCTAATCCCCCTACTGTGACAGTGTTCCCCACATCCACTGCTTCAGCGACAGCATTGCCCACGGATACTCCAACGGTTACCGCGACACACACTTTCACGCCCACCGCCTCGGTGACTCCTACCTATGCTATCCTGCGCGGTAAGGTCATCCCCGAACGCGCCAACTGTCGCTACGGGCCTGGAGCAATCTACCTTTACAAATATGGCCTGGTCGGTGGCAGCAATTTGGAGATCATCGGACGTAACCAATTGGGCACCTGGGTGCTGATCCAGGCTATCGGCGGCGACAACCCATGTTGGGTCAAAGGGGAGTTGATGGAAATCAACGGCGATGTGGTGAGTGTTGAACCAGTTGACCTCCACATCGTTCAGGCATGGTCACCTTACTACGCCCCGCTGACCAACGTCACTGCCAAACGCGATGAAGAGAATCTCAGCAAGGTCACTGTGTTCTGGTCGCCGCTGGTGCTGCGCGCCGGCGATGATGCCGAACAGGTGCCCTACGTAATCGAAGCCTGGGTCTGTCAAGATGGGGAGATCGTCTTCACTTCAATCGGCGCCTACCAGGCTGTCGCCGAGGTGATCGACGAACCCGGATGCGAGGAGCCTTCGCATGCGCGTATCTTAGCTGCAGAGAAACATGGCTACACCAAGCCTGTGGAAATCCCCTGGCCATGATTAAGGGGCAAAATAGCAGGTATAATTCAAAAAGCTGTTTTCAGTTTGAATTGTTGACGCTTAGGTAGCAAAATGCTAAACTAAAATCAATGAGAGTATCATGACCCCTGAAGAAAGTATTCGACAAGTTGTCGCTAGCGTTGTACAACACATCAATCCACTTCAACTAATCCTATTTGGGTCGCAGGCACGTGGTGAGGCGAGTCGTTACAGTGACTATGATCTATTGATCATTGCGCCATCCTCTCAACCACGCTGGAAACGAACGGTTGAAATCTACCGTCTCTTAGCAGGATCGGGGCTACCCAAAGATATCATTTGGTGGACTCCAGGTGAAATTGCGGAGTGGAAGGATGTCAAAGGTCACTTCGTCAATAATGTTCTGCGAGAAGGAAAAGTAATGTATGAAAGGCCCTCGTGAACATGTGCCTGACGCAAAAGCAGCTGTAAATACTGCGCTCGAAGTGCATAATCTCATCACTTCATTAGTGTAAGCAATTCCTTATCTGATGCGAACTTCAAGAACAAAAGCTCGCATCTCCTATAACGGCGAGCAAAAGAATATTTTTGTACTGTGTACGTAACGGAATGGCTTATAGCTTACTCATTGCTTTCGATCTCCTGCAGAACTTCTAAATCAGCTTTGAGATTCTTGAAACGCAGGAAGAAGCTAACCAGGTATATCAGCATCACGCCAAAAAAGACCACGAATCCACCAATCATATAAGCGGTGGTATCAGGGGGAGCCTGGAATACAGACAAAAACATAATTTTTCTCCAATATAAAACCTAAATTACTAGACCGAAACCTTCAGGCGCAGTTCTTCGACCCTGGTTGCCAGCTTGCCCATACGAACTCGATGCCAGAACAGATCCACAAACATCACTGAGAAGACGATCAAGCTAAAGAAAAATGTAGTCCTCATAGGAGCGGTCATGCTAAAGCTGCCTTCGCCGCTGGGGTCGCTATTGCCAATTACCACAGGGTGAATGGTGCGCAGCAAGCGGATGGAGATGAAGGTCAATGGGACACTCAAGAAGCCCAGGATGGCGTAAACCGCTCCAAAGCGAGCCCGGCGGTCAGGATCTTCGATGCCTTGTCGCAGCATCAAGTAAGCCGCATAGATCAGTTCGACGATAGTCGCTGTGGTCAGGCGCGGATCCCAGGTCCACCAGGTATTCCACACCGGTCGCGCCCAAATCGAGCCCAAGATAATGGCGACGAAGAAAAACACCAGGCTGATCTCGACAGCTGCCAACCCGGCGATATCATATTTGCGGTCATTCTTGACCAGGTACAGAATTCCCACCACGGCTGCGACCATGAAGCCCAACATACCTACCCATGCGGTCGCTACGTGGAAGTAGAACACCTTCTGCACCTGACCCATGGTGCGCTCGAGGGGGGCATAGAAAAACACCATCACAACGGCAACCACAAAGAGGATGGCCGTGATAGTATCCAAAACTGAAAGAAAACGGGGTTTTGATTCCATAAAACACTCCTATATCTTTACTGTCATTCTGAGTAGCCCGCAACGCGATAGGCGCTGCTCAAACTGAAAGTTACTATGTTGTGTCATTGCGAACGCAGCCGCCATAGGCGCGCCGTTGGCGAGCGAAGAGCGGCAATCTCCTCATCAAGTAGGAGATCGCTTCGTCGCAGAAGAAACTCCTCGCGATGACACAAGCAAGTTTCTTAATAGCGTAGAGCGCTCGAAGAATCTCGCTCCCTGATTAGCGCAGAGACTCTTCGTTCCCTTGGGTCACTCAGAGTGACACTTTTTAAGTTTCTACTCTTCAACAACAAAATCAAAAAACATAAATGCAACAGCCACGAAAATCACATCGTAGACGATCAACAGGTTGATCCAGGTGCTGACTTCGTTCCAGGGCACTCCTTGCAGAAACCCACCGCTGGCCTTTACAGCAGCGATCAGGACTGGAACCACCAGCGGAAACAATAAGATTGGCAGCAGGATATCGCGCGTACGCGCTTGAACGGCCATTGTAGACAATAATGTCCCTACGGCGACATATCCAATAGAACCGAGCAAGATCACTAACAGCAATCCGGGGCGAAACAAGTTGATGTTGTACAGCACACTATAGATCGGCAAAACGATCAATTCAACGACAAACATGAAGATCAGGTTGCCAATCGCTTTCCCAAAATATATTGCGCTGCGGTCTACCGGGGCTAACAGCAAACCATCCAGGCAGCCGCGATCTTTCTCGGTAGCCATGGAGCGATTGAGGCCCAAAGTACCAGCAAAAGCGAAGGTCACCCACAAGACACCGGAAGTAACGCTGGCCCGAGCCCGAGCGTCTAATTCCAGAGCGAAGTTGAAGATTAAGATCACCAGCAAAGCGAAGACCAACATCGCCGTGAGCAGTTCACGGCTACGCCACTCTGCGGAGAGATCTTTCCAGACGACGGCCCAGAGGGCGCGAAGGAAGTCGCGCAGCGGGGAGCGGGGAGTGGGGAGCGAAGAATCCTGAGATAAGAATTGCTCTTCAGGCTTCACGCTTCACGCTCCTGGACAGCATTACGGTAATATGCTAGCAAACTATCGGTTGATTCCATCTCATGGCGCTGGACCGAGGCAACGACCTTACCCCGTGAGAGCACATCGAAGCGCGAGGCCAGGTCAGCAGCACGCGCCAGATCGTGGGAAGTCATTACCACGGTGCGGCCGAGTGCGGCCACCTCGCGCAAAACTGTATCCAACATCACACAGGCGTCTTGATCCAAACCTGTATGGGGCTCATCGAAAAGCATCACATCAGGGTCATGCAGCACAGCGCGTCCAATCGCCAGTCGCTGTTGCATGCCGCGCGAGAATGTGCGCACCAGATCACGCCGCCGGGGTGTCAAGCCTACCATATCCAACACCTCAGCGATGCGACCATCAAGGCTGGGCACAGCATACATGCGCCCATAAAAACGCAGGTTTTCCTCAGCGGTCAGGTCGCCATACAGCAAGGGTTGATGTGAGACCACGCCCAAACGCCGCCGCACAGCCGAGGCTTGACCTGGCAAGTGATATCCAGCGATTCGCACTTGCCCCATCGCCGGACGCGAGAGCGAGGCTAAAATACGCAAAAATGTGGTTTTCCCCGCCCCATTTGGACCAAGCAATGCCACGAATTCGCCACTTTCGACATTGAAATCTAGACCGCGCAGCACGGTTTTGGGGCCGAAACGCTTGATTAGCTTTTTGACGGTTATCATATCTATGAGGGAGTAAGGAGTAGGAAGTAGGGAGTAGGGTTAAAGAACAATATTTCCCTACCCCTTACTCCCTACCCACTATTTCCTTCAACCGCGTTTTCAATTCCTCTCGGCGTTGGCGATAGGCCTCTTCAGGTAGATCACCGGCCTGATAACGATCATCGAGAGCGATGATGGCATCCATCAAATCTTGTGAAGTTTCTGTAGCAGGGGCTATATGATCCCCTGCAGCTTCTACAGCTTCCCAATCATCGTCTTCCTGGCGGCTGCGCTGCCAAAGGTATATACCTGTACCGAGCAACACCACTCCTAAAGATCCCAAGCCGATCATCAAATTAGTAGTTGTATCCGTGCCAGCTGATGAAGATGTATCCGTGGGGAGTTTAGGCGTTCCGGAGACTGTGAATACCAGCGCTTCACCGGCTTGTAGACTGCTAGAGTTATATGTCCGATAGGGGATACCCTGGAAATCTCGCGAACCACCATCTTGAAGTTGGTCGCCTTTCAACTTGACACCATCTTCTGGAGCAATGATGATCGCCGCCATCGTATCTAAAGGAACCGGCAATGATAGATCAGCCTTTTTCTTTTCGTAGGGCATCTCAAAAGCGAACGTAATGTCATATGGCTCTCCAGAGGGTCGCACGCTACCAACACCAAAACCATTCTCGGTTTGCAGATAGCGCAACTGCATGCTCTCTTGAAGTTCCAGATTGAAGGCATCCTGGGGGAGCATAAACTCAACTACTGGATTATCTTCTTCGGAAGCAACAACCGTTTGTGCAGCAATATTCGAAAGCAACACCAATTCGATCACCTGAATAGAATCAGGGCTGACGAAATCAAAGAACACATGCAGACGTTCAATGACCAACCCCGATGTATCCGTTGTTGAGTCGAAAACCATCAGACTCAGGTTTGCCTCAGTGCTTCCAGAAGTTACCTGAGCAATATTGGAGCCGTAAGCCACCTGATCGTGATCTGTTGTCGCCAGGAAAACCCGACCCTCTACCATGGGGATTTCTTCAAAAACCACTAAACCATCCTCGGGCAAGGATTCGTTTTGAGTGAAGGATTCTTCCATACCGTCATAGCCATGCAAGACTACATCAGAGCCAATAGCAAGATCACCACCAGATCCATTTACGACTTGAATGAATACTGTTCCGACATCTGTTCCAGGATCAGCAGGTTCAGCAGGAGACTCGGACGACGTTTCGGTTGGCTGAGGCATACTCTCAGAGGACTCTGTCTCCTCAGAGGTAGCATCTGAAGCAATATCTTCGGGGGTTGTATCCTCCCCAGAGGCAACAGAAACAGCAAAGGTTAATGAGCGCAGGAAATCTGTCAAGGCCCAACGATCGCCTTCGGCCAAATCTTCGAAGGCATGCATCTCCCCCATACCCCCGGAAATGGACTCGTACAATTCAGTTGCCGACTTATTGCCCATAAAGGCCTGATCGGTGAAATCTATTGGTGAAGAAGAGAGCTCGCCAGCCTCCGGCCCATCCCCCTGGCCGCGCTGACCGTGGCAAGCAGAGCACTTTTCTACATAGAGGGCCTGCCCTCGGGATCGTTCTTCATCAGAGGTACTCAACGAGAAGACGTAGGCAATTACATCCCAACGCTGAGGCACCGAGAGGCTCTTGAAGGGAGGCATATAGCGCTGGATATTGCCGTTGGCCACCATCAGATACCAATCGGTAGGTGTGACCTGGCGGGAGTTTTCGATACTGCCAATTGCAGGGACAGGGTTGGGAAGACCGGAAGCATCTGGGCCATCCCCTAAGCCAGTATCTCCATGACAAGGCGCACATTTTTCAGCGTAGATAGGTGCCCCGCGAGCTGGATTAGGAGGCAGTACTGGGAACACCAGTTGCTCACCTTCGGGAGTTACTTGTGGCGCGGTGGGCATTTCAGAACCTGGAGGTGGGGTAATATCCTCGGAAAGAGAAATACAACTGGTGAGGACGAACAAGAGCAGCAAGGGAGTGAGGAAGTAAGGGAGTATTTTTCGAATCATGATTTATAAAATATCGTGGAAAGTGGAGCGGGGAGCGGATAGCGAAGAGGTCATTTTAGCAATGTCACTGCGCGCTTGACGCTTCACACTTTACGAAAGCGCGTTTCCACATTTGGGGCAAAATTGATCAGATTGAACCACTGGGCCGCCACACTGCGGGCAGAAACCTCCAGATTTCTCCTGACGCCCCCGCCGGCGCACAGCGATGAGGGCTTCGAGATCATCATCCTGATCAACCCCTGCAGTCTTTATAGCAGTCTCCAGGCGCTCGCGAGTGGAATCTGTTGCTGAAGCCCCCTGATATTCATCGAGTAGGCGTAATACTTCGGCGCCGCGCTGAACTAGTTGGCCCCGCCGCAGCGGGTAAACGTCTGCTGGAATCTTGCCTAATGTGTTATCAAAATCGAGTTCGGAGATGGCAGAGAGAACTCGATCTCGTTCGGCTAATAACGACGATAGTTCTCTCCCTAAATGAACAGCGTTCGCAGAAGTTCGATCATATAAAGGTCGTCCAACATAAAGAGCAGTGAGAATAAGAAGAGCTAGGATTAGGAAAATAGAGCCGATGTCCATGGTTTAAGTTCCAAGTTAAAAGTTGTAAGTATTAAGTAATTCGACAATGTCACATTCACGAGGCTTTCGGAAATAGGGGGTGGGGGGGGGGGGGGGGGGGCGCCCCCCCCCCCCCCCCCCCCCACCCCCTATTTCAGGGCTTCTCGTCTGTAATGTGCCATTGTCAATGTCGCAAGTTTATTGCTCTAATAAGGGATCGATGACAGCGGTGATTTGTGAGAGCGAGGTAAATGGCCCAATTTGGGTGTGGGACAAAACGCCATCCCGGTCAATGATATACGTCTCTGGTACGCCGCGAATGCGGAAGGATTGAGAAATTCTTGTACCTAAATCTGCGCCATTGGGGTAGCTGATGTCGAACTTATCCAGATACGCCATCGCCTCCGGTTCAGTATCGACATAATCAACTCCCAAAAAGAGTACATCACCGCGATCCTGGTAATATTGCCAGGCAGTCTCTAAATCGGCGGCCTCTTGTTCGCAAGGTTTGCACCAGGAAGCCCAGAAATTAAGTACAACCACTTTGCCTTCCAAATCGGCCGAGTCAATTTCCTGGCCATCAAAAGTCGTGAGTACGAACGCAGGAGCTGCTTGTCCAGGACCAACGGGGCCTGCTTGGGTGCGCTTCAAACCCAATGCCATAATGGTCAACAAAACCAGCAAGCCTCCCCAGACAAGAATACGGCCCCATTTTGGGCTGCTGGAGGGATTGGTTCCTTCAGCAGCTATCTTGTTATCTTCGGTCATGGTTTCTCCATATTCGAGTATCCAGTATTTAGTAACCAGTAATCAGTAACCAGTATCAGTTTCCAGTAAAATGAAATCTAGATTCTGGATACTGGTTACTGGACACTACTCACAACTCACTGCGACGTAATTCTTCCTCTAACCGGGCGGCATAATCATCTGATGCCTCTGCTACATCTTGGAGTGTTTCTTCTCCATCTGATATGTCTGCAGATCTATCCGGTTCGATCTGACGCCAGCTCTGCAAGCCGCGATAAAGAATATACACGCCTGCCAGGAATGCTATCGGCGGTACAACATAGACCAGCCAATTAAGCCCCTGGCGAGGAGGCTCAGCCAAAACGCGCCCGCCGTATTGATCGACGAAATAACCCTTGATCTCGGCTTCCGTCCAACCTTCACTCAGCTTTTCACGGATCAAAGCCCGCCATTGGGCACAGGCTTGCGTACCACAAACATCCAGGGGGACGTTCTCACAAACCGGGCAATACATCTCCTTGGCAATAGCATTGACCTCGTCGTCGGTGGGTGCATTGGGGTCTGTGTCCTGAGCAAATACCGTAGCGGGCACAACGATTAGGACGAACACTAACACCAGCAAGATGAGTGATGATTGGATATTCGTTATTAGGTATTTTTGCATCGTTCAAAACTCTTTAGGGCAGATAAAACGTGCAAACGTTCAACGTGCAACGTATTACGCTTTCGCCGTCGCAGATACTCGCTTGCGATTATGCGCCGGCAGGGGATTAGACTCTTTCTCAGGCCAGGCCGCCACCAGCGTACCAAAGATGAACAACCAGGAACCCATCCACATCCATTTGACCAGCGGGTTGTGATATACCTTGAAGGTAGCACTACTGGTGCTGATCTCTTCCCAATCCACAAGCAGAACATAGAAATCATCTTCGAGGGTGCTACGCACACCCGGAATGGTCATGGGCTGCTGGGAATCATAGAAGAAATCCCTGCGGGGGTATAATTCACCTACCGGCTGGCCATCCTTGGCGATACTAACCACGGCGCGGGCAACATTGCGACCATCTGGCGCATCAAAGACTGCCAGCGAATCATAAGACATGTTATAGGCACCAAGGGACAGTGTTTCACCTTGACTGAGAGTGCCCTGGGTTTCACTCTGGAAGATCTCAATACCGATGATGCCAATGGCCAGCATGGCCATGCTCAAGTGAATGATATACCCGCCATAGCGGCGGCGGTTGCGTTTGACCAATTGCCAAAGCGCCACAAAGAAATTCTCTCCATGGCGTTTGCCGCGCGCCAAAGCACCACGCCAGTATTCATATAAAGTAACTGTGATCACCAGGGCTGTCAAAAAGATACCGATCAAAGCATAGGGATTGGTTATCCCAGAAACAACAACAGCAACGACAACAACTGCAGAAACGAAGGCTGGTTTCCAGACGGCGCGCCCCAGGGTTTGGATCGTCGAATGCCCCCAGGCCGAAAGCGGAGCGATAGCCATCAACAGCAGCAGACCTGCCATCAAAGGACCGTTGGCTCGCTCGTAAAAGGGAGGCCCGACGGTCACTTTCTGTCCGGTGAAGAGTTCTGAGATCAGCGGGAAGATCACTCCCCAGAAACACACTACCAAGATACCAATGAAGAGCAAATTATTGAGCAAGAACAAAGCCTCACGGGATAGCATTGAAGTCATCTCTGTTTTGGCTTTGAGATCATTCCAACGGTTGAGCAGCAAACCCAACGAGGCGATGAAAGTCAGACCGATGAAGGCAAAGAACATCGGGCCAATAGCGCTTTGGGCAAAGGCATGCACAGAAGAAAGCACGCCTGAACGTGTCAGGAAGGTGCCGAAGATCACCAGGGAATAGGTCAGGATGATCAGCACCATATTCCACTGCTTGAGCATGCCGCGCTTTTCCTGGATCATCACCGAGTGCAAGAAAGCCGTCCCAGTCAGCCAGGGCATGAAGGCGGCAATCTCTACAGGATCCCAACCCCAGTAACCACCCCAGCCAAGCACATCATAGGCCCAACGGCCTCCCAGCACCAATCCCAGGGAGAGGAACATCCAGGCCCACAGGGTCCAGCGGCGCGTCAGGCGGATCCAACGGTCATCGGTTCGTCCAGTCACCAAGGCAGCAATTGCAAAGGCAAAGGGGATTACGAAGGACACAAATCCCAGGTAAAGCATAGGAGGGTGAATGATCATGCCGGGATGCCGTAAGAGGGGGTTCAAGCCCTGCCCATCACGGGGATAGAACAAAACCGAGCCGGCAGGCTGGAACATCTCCTCAACCACCTGCCCTGACGGGGATTGCCATAAACGTGTGAAAGGATTCTCGAAAAAGATATTCAGAGAAATGAAAAATGCCAGCGTAATCAGCGAAACAACGATCACCCAAGGAAGGAATTCACGGTCACGATCCCATTTCCGCAGGGTCACTGCCGAGGCGAAAGCCGACATCAGCCACGACCAGAAAACCAGCGAGCCAGCCTGGCCACCCCACAGAGCTGTTATCTTGAGATACATGGGCATCGTGCGGCTGGTCACACTGGCAACATACTCAACTTCGTAATGATCGGTTACCAATAAAACGATAATGCTCAAAGCCGAAAGGGTGAGCAAAGGAAAGGTCAACAACATGCCATTGCGGGCGCTATCCACCCAGGCAGGTTTATTCTGGCGCATGCCATAGAAAGACGCGCCGATCCCATACAGGGAAACAATGAAGGTGATGACCAAGGCACCGTAGCCGAGGTTTGCAATCATGATAACTCCGTTGGATAGAGGCCAGTATCCAGTGACCAGTATTGTCTACTGATTACTGCACACTGGTTACTAATTAAAGGCCCTCAGCTTGCTCGGGTACTGCTTCTTCATATTTTGTTGGGCATTTAAGCAACAACTCATCGGCGTAGAATACGCCATCTGTCCCCAAACGACCAGTCATGATCGCTTGGGCTTCGTGCTGCAAGAGATCGGGCATCGGTCCTTCGTAAACAACCTGCAATTGTGAGCGGTTGGGATCGGTTACTGCGGCATGTAATGCTTCAGCCAGACCACCTTCCGCATCAAGTTGTTCGTTGTCCCCAGCAACATGGGCTACCCTAAAGGACAGCGTCAGGCTCTCGCGTTCATATTCGATGGAATCACCAATCACCGCACCTGAGATGCGCAGATCGCGGTCAAGCACTTCATCCCCTTTGGCAACGACCTCGTCAATAGTCAGGAAATACTGCGCGCTGACCTGGGTTGAAGAAACGATCAAATAAATAACCGCAGCGACAATAAGCGCGCCACCTAAAATGAATTTCATGCGGTTCGAAGAACCGGTATACGTAGATGTAGATTCTTGCATTTCGAACTCCTTGTAAGTAAGAATATAGTGCTTACCGACAAAATATCAACAAGTATTAAGGATTGGGAAAAGCTGCCCGTATATTTTGTCACAATGAGATTAATATAGGGTGAGTATGTAGGGAAAATCCAATTAAAGAGCTGAAAATCCAGCCAAATGTCATCTGCTTTAACGCCAAAAGCCTACAAAAAAGAGCCAAGTAGTTCATTACACCCTTTTTTCGGGACTCCCTGTTTGGCTGAGTTGTTACTATTGTCTATTCTTTGCGCAAACGCGTCCCACAAGTGCGGCAAAAGCGATCACCAGAAGCTGCACGCTTGCCACATTGATGACAATAAGCCCCTTGGGCTGCCTCTTCATCGATCAAATCTTGTGGCACAGATGCTGCTCTCCGTCCCCTACTAGTTCGTTTCGGTTCAGAACCATCCTGACCAGAGCGCCAATACCAGAAGATGCCACCAACCACTAAGAGCACACCAAGACCTCCCAAGAGCCAGGGGAGCAGCGATAGCAGATCAACATCCGAGCTGCGCGGTGATCCTTCTGTGATGGGCGCGCTGGGCTGAACCTGAAAACTTTCGATGCTCAAGGCGTCAGTGGATTTCTTGTAATCCAACTGGACAGAAAACTCATCCCCAGCAGAAGGCGCACCGATCTCCATGATGTAGTACTGCATACCATCAGAGCCCGCTTCGAATTCGCCTAAATCTGGTTCGATGCTCATCTGGCTCGACCCCAAAGGTTGCTGTACCTGTACGAGCATGGACTCGACATCATACTCCCCCAACCAGACGAATTCGAAATGCCTAGTATCATCTCTCTTCTCCAATTGTGGATCGTAGTATTCCAATTGGATATCCGGTGATGTAGCTGTGACGGTCACATAACTCCACTGCGTTTCAGCTCGCTGCTCAAACATTGCGTTCAACAGAGCTCCATCGGGTTGACGGACAGCTACAGCGTTTGGCTCTCCCGCTGCAGCCGGAATACGAAAAGTCACCTCAACCGGGAGAGATACATCGGCAGCCAAACTCGCTCGCAAGATCACCAGCATTTCGGCGCGGTCATACTCTGGCCAGAGATCAACTTGCAGGTAGGCTAATCGAATCTCATCTTGCGCTTGAACGCCTGCAGGGAGCAACAGTACCAATAAGAAAAACAACCATAACAATCGCTTGATCATATCTTTTCCTCAGTAGAAGATTTTCAGCGACAAATCTTACCACGAAAAAATGGGCTCACTAGGAATTGCTGGGGTAATCCCCCAGATTTAGGGGTGAACGGGGTGCTCCGCACCCCGTTCACCCCTAAATCTGGATTATCCAACGTCGATTCCTAGAGAGCCAAAAAACGCTCAACCGATTTACGTTCAATGTTGAACGTTTCATCCTATCGCGTCCCTCAATCGCTGCGCCAGTTCTCCAAACTCCGGCGTATATCGCACTCGCTCCTGGCGTGGACGTGGCAAATCAATGGGCACATCCATGCGAATTTTTCCTGGCCGTGGGCTGAGCACCAGTACCCGGTCTGCCAGAAAGATCGCCTCAGCAATCGCATGAGTAACCATGATGACGGTCTTACGGCGCGTGCGCCATACTTCCAAGAGTTCATCGCCCATCTGTTCACGAGTCAGCGCGTCCAGCGCGCCGAATGGCTCATCGAGAAGCAATACATCTGGGTCATGTACCAGGGCGCGTGCAATCGCCACCCGCTGGGCCATCCCGCCAGAAAGATCACGTGGCAGCCATCTCTCGAAGCCCTGCAGCCCCACTAATTCCACCAGCTCCTGTACCTGCAAGCGTATCTGGCTTGGGGAGGCGTTCTGCACTTCCAGCGGCAAGGCGATATTCTCGAAGACAGAGCGCCAGGGCATCAGGTTAGAATTCTGGAATACAAAACCAACGCCCCGGCGTGGTCCCACCAGTGGTTCCCCACGAAAAGATACTTTTCCTTGCGTAGGCAACAATAGCCCACCCAAAATTCTTAACAGAGTGCTCTTTCCACAGCCCGAGGGGCCAATCACGCATACGAATTCCTGCCGTTGAACCGAAAAGGATAGATCATCCAAAGCCTGCAGGTCACCGTTCCCATCTGAAAAAACGGCGCTCAAGTTCTGAATGCTCAAAACCGGCTCAGTCCTCGATGAATTCATTCGTAAAGGCAGCTTCTAAATCCAAGGGTTCGGTCAGCATGCCCATATCCAGCAAGACCTCTTGCATATTCTGCCACGCGTAGAGGTCAGAATAGCCCAAATTCTCGCGCTGATAAAGCAGAATTGAGGCATCTAATACTTCCTTCTGAACGTGGGTATCGGCATCGGTCAGACCCTCAACAAACTTTGTAGAGATTTCAAAAGCGTCAGCGCGATGAGTTACTGTGTAACGGATGCCGCTCAATGTGGCTTGTACCATACGGCGAACCAGATCAGGATTCTCCTTGATGGTCTGCTCGTTGGTGATCAGCCCATTGGAGACAAGCTGCATATAATCAGCTACCTGAATCACATCGACATCATAGCCTAGCGAGCGCAGTTGTACCGGTTCGTTGGCCACATAGATGACTACCACTTCTTCCTGGTCGGTAGCCAGTGCCTCTACCTGATTGAAGCCAATCGAATCCAGGGTCACATCGCTCTCGGTCAAACCACCTGCGCTCAATAATGCTCGCAGGCCAATATAGCTGGCCCCAAATAAGCCTGGCAAGCCAATTTTCTTGCCTGCCAAATCCTCTGGGGAAGTAACACCCTGCTCTGTTTTAGCAACAACCCCCACCGGGAAATCGTTATACCAGGCCATCACGTAGACCACCGGCAAGCCTTGCTCCCGCGCCAACAAGACCTGCTCACCCGAAGCAACCGCAAACTGCAAGTCATTGGCCCCAACCAGGGCCACACCATCGGTTTCAAAGCTGTAATCAAACTCGATCTCGATACCTGCATCCTGATACTCTCCAAGATCGACTGCAGCATAAAACGGCGTATATTGCACATTAGGGATATATCCCATCGGCAAACGGATATGGGTGAGTTCTTCTTCAACTACAACAGGGGCTTCAGCACCCGCGCCACCACAAGCAGCCACAAATGAAGCCAGTAGGATAGTGACAAATAAGAAGCGGAGTTTAGACATGAATTTTTCCTTTCAGATTTTCAAACTTATGTACAAGGATGTTCGTGACGACCTCACAGGTGATCCTGTTGATCGAGCGGATACTATCTCAGAGCAAGATTGAAAAGGTACGTAGTTGCGCACGAGAGTGCACTCAGCACGTCTTAGGAACGGGCGCTCTCGGTAATACGACAAACTCTTCAATTCTCCGAGCGCCGTTGCCAGGCAAGAAGTCGCGCCTCTAGCCCAACAACTATGCCATACAAAATCAAGGCCATACTGATCAAAACAAATACGGCTACAAAGACCAGCGCGGTATCGTAGAGACCCCGCCCTACGTTTATCAGAAACCCCAGACCGCTATCTGCCCCTACAAACTCGCCGACTACTGCACCAATTACAGCCAAAGTAGCCCCCACGCGCAAACCGCCAAAGAAGACCGGCAGAGCGGCCGGGATCTCTAACAGGCGTAGTGTTTGCCAACGAGTTGCTTGCAGAGAACGCATCAGGGCATGCAAATTTTCGGGAACTGCGCGCACACCCACCACCGTATTCACTAGGACAGGGAAGAAAACAATCAGCGCAGCGATCAATACTTTAGAGATCAAACCTGGACCAAACCAGATCACCAGCAAAGGGGCAATGGCCACCACAGGTACAGATTGGCTAGCGACGATATAGGGAGCCAGCAGACGTTCGACCCAACGGGATTTGGCAATCAAATAGCCCAGGACAGTAGCCGCACTTACCCCCAGGGCTAAACCCAGTAAAACTTCCTTAAGTGTTGTACTCAGATGGCGAATTAAGCTGCCATCACGTACGACTTCCAGAAAGCGCCTGACGACATCCCCCGGAGACGGCAAGATAAAGCGCGGGAAATTCCCCAGCGTGATTAATAGCTGCCAGGCAAGCAGCAATCCCGCCATCGATGTCAATAAGAGAATCGTTCTTCGTGAACGCATCAGATTACCAGATTTTGCTCAACCTGGATTGTCAAATCCATGTGGCTCTCTAGGAATCGCCGGGGTAGCTCCCAGATTCGGGGGTATCCAAATCTGGGCATTACCGCGGGAGTTCCTAGAGAGCCATCCATGTTGAGGTAATCACTTCCAAACCGTCATCGGATTTGTCAATCCGATGGGAGCTTATAAACGAAAAGCCCCGATGCAAAGCAAATCGGGGCAACACAAAATAGAAAAGTCAATCTAGGCGCCAGTGCTCATGCACTGGCGTTGCGAAAAGGCGTTTGGAAACCGCCTCTTTCACAAAACCCCGAAAACCTGAGTTTTCGGGGCAGACGACAACCGCTAACCTATGCAGGCCAGCTTATCTAAACCTTCTACCATCCGGACTATACCGTCGGCTCCGGAGTTCCACCGGATCATGTGCTTCGACTACGCTCAACACTCGCGGGCTCTAACCGCCGGTCGGGAATTGCACCCTGCCCCGAAGGTTATTCAGTTGATACGAGGATTATACACACCCAAAAATCAGTCGTCAATTGACGTTTGTCACTGCAAGACTCAAGTCTGCGGGATGTTGTATTTATTCGCAGGCCATATCAACTGGATCTGGGTCCTCAGCCTCAGCCCAGCGGCGCTCGAACTCAGCCAGATATTGGGCAGCGACATCCGCATTGGTGATGATTAAAACATTCTCATCATTGCTTTCATTGGCGTTATCTGAAAAGTTCAGCGAACCGGTAACGACCATCTGTTCATCGATGATAAAGACCTTGTGATGGAAGGTGCCCTTGTTGCCGTCCTGGCGGACGCGTACGCCTGAGCAATACAGGGTTGGCAGTTCGCTGTATTCTGTTTCGCTGCCGCGCTTCTCGAAGATGCCCATAGTATCTACCCCAGTTTTCGCTTTGCCAAGCACCGCAGCTCCAAGATCATTATGGGTAAACGAAAAAGCCATAAAGCGAATACTGTTTTGGGCAGCAACAACCATAGGGACCAACAAACTCATAACTTCATCTTCAGCGGCAAATAATACTTGAATAGGCGTACCATTGACTGTTGCGAATTGCTGCACAACAGTCGAAGTGGAACGCGGGCCGAACTCACCAGCCCACATCTCTTGGAACTCACGCTCATAAATTTCGGCCACACGCGTAGATTGGATTATCATCACATTATTGTTATTGCGGAAGCTGCCATTTTTGGTAATGTTGGTTGAGCCAGTCCAAACCGTATGGCCATCGAAGATCCAGAATTTGTTGTGCATCAAAGCGCTGCGCTGGTCGTCTTTGACTTCGATACCGGCATCTTCAAGCATTTCGAATTGGCCATGATCATCCTCTTCGTCGGCTTCGAGGCCGTGCTCGTCGTCGGTGACCCAGAGCACTTCAACGCCGCGTTGATGAGCATCAATCAAGGCCTCGGCTACAGGGGTGAGATTGAACTCAAAAGAGGCTATATGGATCGATTGCTGGGCGCTGTCGATGAGGGTGATCAACTTCTCCGGGATCGATCCAGCCAAATTTTCGGGATCGCTAATTGTTGCGGGATCGGTGAAATATACCTGCCACCAGCCGCCGCTTCCGCCGCTGTCAACTGCTTCCACTGCCTCTTCCAATACAGGGGGGAGTTCCTCGACAGGGGCAACACCTACTTCAGATTCAGAAAATAAACCTAAAGGATCAGAACCAGTAAACATATATAACGCCCCTGCTGCCACGATCAAGACAATCATAATAATTCGAAAAGTGGCCTTTGTTTTATTTGATCTTGCTCGATTTGCCATGATGCATTTCTCCTTTTATCTCAGTATACAGATAAATTGGAAGTCGAAGAGGATTCCCCTTCGACAAAATTTCGAATTTTTGTGATCAGTTGAGGGATATCCGCAAAAGCTGCTCTGGTTTCGGTTAAGAAAGCTTTTTGTTGATCCGATGTGGGGGGAATGTAGTCACTGCCATATATTAGACTGGCCTGCGAGATGATCTTAGCCAGCATTTCGGCATGCCCATCATCTCCCACGATCGCATAGCGTGAGGCCCACTTGTTGACAGTACGCATCAGCCGGCGCGTGGCGCGCAGCGGTTGATACATGGCTTCCTCGGCCTGCGTATCATCCAATCCAAGTGTGCCTTGTGATATCGCCTTTGCACAGGCGATACCCCAATCAAGAAGTACGTTTGCGGCATCATCATCGAGATCAGCAGTCAATTTCTCGTTTTCTAGGATGCTCTGAGCAGCTTTTTCGATGCGGTCTTTGATACCATTCATTTTCTATCGCTCCACGACACTGTCTACGATATTCGCCAGAATATACCATATCAATCTGGATTTGGATTGCTGAATACCGCTCACAGGGTAGCGGCTTTATAGGCTTTTGCTGACTAAAATTTAATTATAATAGCCTCATTAGAAACCCCATAAACCAATGCCTCCCGATTTCAGCATGAAATATAATGGTCTCTAGGAATCCCATGGCAATGCCCAGATTTGGGGGTATGGGGCGTGCGGAGCACGCCCCATACCCCCAAATCTGGAGGCTACCCCAGCGATTCCAATATTAGTTTTGCAGCGAAAATCTACATTATCTGAACGTCAAAAAAGCTCAAAGGGTATTACATACAATCACCTGCACGGCGATCGAGGACAATTTCATGCGAAGTAAACCCAAGGGATTGGTATTCATAATTTGGCTCATTTTAGTAGCCAGCACACTTGGAGCATGTCAATCTCGAAGCACTCCTACCACCCCTCCAAATCCAACTGGAACATCCACTCCGGTGACGACGACATCCACATCCAACAGTTTGATTCTTTTTTCTTCCTATCGCGATGGGGAATCAGAGCTCTACACCATGGGTGCCGATGGCTCGAACATCACCCGCCTGACCTACATCGAAGAGCGGGCTAACCAACCAGCCTGGTCTCCAGACGGCCAGTGGATTTCTTATGTGCAGCGTTTCGACGGATATAACCTGGAAATTGTGGTGATGCCCTTCGAGGGGCATGAGCCTGAGAGTCCGACTGACTCACTTATCCGCCTGACGCATTCAAGCACCCTGGATGCTGAGCCGGACTGGTCTCCTGACGGGTCGAAAATTGCCTTCACGTCCAACCGTTCTGGGAATATGCACATCTGGGTGATGGGCACCAACGGTTCTGGACGCACCCAGCTGACACAAGATCATAACAATGGGGCCAAGATCTGGAACAGTTCCCCAAAATGGTCGCCCGATGGCAGCAAGATCTTGTATCGATCCGATTTAGGACAGAACAGCGAAATCTTCATCATGAACCCGGATGGCTCTGGCCAGCGCAACCTGACCCAGCACCCTGCCAACGATGTCGATCCAGCCTGGTCGCCCGATGGCTCGCAAATCGCCTTCGTCTCAGACCGGGATGGCAATGAAGAAATCTACGTGATGGATGCCAACGGCTCGAATCCTCGGCGTCTGACCGAGCATTATGAGAAAGACACATACCCAGTCTGGTCACCGGATGGGGAGCGCATCGCTTTCTACTCGATGAGGGGAGGCAACTATGAGATCTTCACCATGCGGGCTGACGGCCTGGAAATTACCCAATTGACTGATCACTACGACTTTGACGGTTTCCCGGCCTGGCAGCCAACCCAACCCGATCTATCTGCAATTACCATCTCCTTCGAACCTGAACAGGGCAGCTATTTACCAGCTCCCAATGCTGAGATCATCTCCTGGCTGAATAGCAATAGCATCCCCCTGGATCTTTCTCATACAGCATCTGAAAACAACAATCTGACTCAATTAGGTGATGCCATAGGGGATAGGCGTGCCGTCGATCTCGGCAACCCTTATCTGGGAGTGCGTGAGTCCATCCAGGCCCAAAAAGAGGTTCTGGAATATCTGGTCACAGAAAAAGGTTTCGATACATTGATCTTCGAAATCGATTGGTTGCAAGGCCTGCGTTTAGATGAATACATCCACACCGGAGAGGGCGATCCAGCCCAAATCCTGGGTGAATTGCCTGACCCACGCTGGCATAGCCAGGAGGCTCTCGAGCTGGTTGAATGGATCCGGGAACATAATCAAACTCCTGGAGACGCGCCTACCATCAGCGTTTATGGGGTGATCTTCCCAGACCCATCCCTGACCATGGATATCGTGCTGGCCTATTTAGAACGCGTCGACCCAGATCAAAAAGAGCATACTGAAAGGTTATTTGCCTGCTTCCGGAAGTTTGAGGAAGATTGGAGCGAATACGCTTTCGCTTATTTTGGCTCCAAAGGGGAATGCCGGGACAATATCCAGAAAGCCTACAATACCATCAACAACCGCCAGGAGAGCTACACCGCAGCATCTTCTCAACAAGAATATACGCTCGCCCTCAAAGCCATACAGGGCATTCAACAAGCAGAAGAAGCCTACCGCTCCTTCAGAAACATCTTGCGTTTCATCAATGGAAATTTGGGCTGGATCGTTCAACAGCGCGGCGACGACTCCAAATTTGTGTTATGGGGAGGCAATTGGAAGGTTACATTGTCAGGCACAAAGGAGCGTGTCTACAACTACCAATTCGCCATGGGCGGACTCCTACGCCCCATCATCGGTGAAGAGCCGTATGCGATTGGCTTCAGTTTTGGATCCGGTGGGATTGTCGCCGAGAATATCTGCCTTGAGCCTCCACAGATTGAGTCTATCAAGGTTTCACCGGTAGCCAACCAAACCTTTGAGTGGATTGCCCATTATGGAGATTCTCCTGCCTCCATACTGCTCCTTGATCAAACCACTTCCCAAGAGATGGGTGCAGAATGGTTAGCCAAACCCATCCCGGTACGCCTGATCGGCGACCAATACGCCCCCATTCTGGTTGAGGATTACTTCACTGAAGTTGATTTGCTCAACACCTTCGATGCAATGATCTACGTAGACGAAGTAAAACCGATATCCTTACTGCCATAAACGCGCTCTCCAATTGACTCAGCGAACCTATTGTGCTAATATTTCCCGCAATTAAACTATGATAAACCATATAACTACCACCACTATGATGACTACAACGACGGAGAACCCTCTGCCGTTGCTTCTGTGTGGTTGAGTAGTTTTTTTGTTTAGCTTATCCAACGCGAAGCCAACGGCTTCGCGTTTTTGATTCCAGACAAGCGAGAAGAAATATGTCAACAACATTAGTGATGAAATTTGGAGGCACCTCCTTGGGTGATGCCGCTGCAATCAGGCAGGCTGCTGCCATAGTACGGGATGCCCGGCAGGAATGGCCGCGCTGCGCGGTTGTCGTTTCTGCAATGAGCGGCGTGACAGATATGCTACTCAAGGGAGCCTATGCAGCCGCGGACAACCAGGCCAAGCAATATACCGAGTTGGCAGAGCAAATCCGTCAAATACACTTCACTGCGATCGACGAGCTGCTGGAATCACCCGCTGAAAAGGCCCATACCCAGACTCTCGTCGAAGCCAGGATCGGTGAATTTCTTTCGCTGTGCCAGGCGATTCGTGTGCTGAACGAGTTCTCCCTGCGTGCACTGGACGCCGTCTCGTCCTTAGGAGAAGCCATGTCTATGCCTTTATTGGCTGCTCACCTGCGGGAAAGCCAGTGCGCTGCTGAAGATGTTCATGCGAGCCAAATAATCCGCACGGACGCTGTTTTTCAGTCAGCATTTCCCGATATGACCAAGACGCAGGAACTCTGCCAGGCACACTTGGAGCCACTTCTAGAAAACCAGGTAGTACCGGTCATTACCGGTTTCATTGGAGCGTCCGAGCAAGGCATTACGACAACCCTAGGGCGCGGCGGCAGCGACTTCAGTGCAGCGATCATAGGCACCGCCCTGGACGCTGACGAAGTATGGATCTGGACCGATGTTGACGGTGTGATGACCACTGACCCGCGCGTGGCATCGAATGCCCGCACTCTCAACACCGTCACATACCGTGAAATCTCTGAGTTGGCCTATTATGGCGCTAAAGTGCTCCACCCTAAGACCATTCGCCCAATCATAGAACGGGATATTACTTTGTGGATTAAGAATACGTTCAACCCTCTGGGGCCAGCCACACGGGTGGTCGACAACAGTGTTAAAGCCAAGGGAAACATACGCGCGGTCACGGCGATAAAAAATCAGAGTCTGGTCACCATCGAAGGGCGCGGCATGATCGGTGTACAGGGCATCGCCGGGCGCGCTTTCAGCGCCGTTGCCCGCACAGAGACCAGCGTTTCATTGATTTCGCAGGCTTCTTCTGAGCAGAGCATTTGTTTTACGCTGCCCTCTGAGGCTGCCGATAAAGTGATCGCCACATTGAATGATGAATTTCAAGCTGAATTGGGGCGACATGATATCGATCTTATTTGGGCGATGGAGGACGTGGTCATCGTAACTGCGGTGGGCGTGGGAATGCGCCACACCCCGGGTATCGCCGGGCGAATATTCAGTGCTCTCGGCGATGGAGGCCTGAATGTCATCGCCATTGCCCAAGGTTCGTCCGAAGTCAGCATCAGCCTGGTCGTCGCAGCAGAAGATGCCGACGAGAGCGTTTGTGCAATCCATAACCTGATCGTGAAGTAAGGAGAATAACATGAAAAAACGAAAAGTCGCTATCTTAGGCGCAACCGGCACAGTTGGACAGAGATTTGTACAATTATTAGATGGACATCCCTGGTTTGAAGTCAGCGCGCTAACAGGGTCGGACCGCACGGTGAACAGCACATACGGAGAAGGCTGTAATTGGGTGCTGCCGGATGATATGCCCGCATGGGCCAGGGATATGACCGTGTTAGAAACAGTCCCAGGGCTAGATGCTGAGATCGTATTCAGCGCTTTGCCTTCCCAGAAAGCGAAAGTGCTTGAACCCTCTTTTGCGCAAGCCGGTTACCAAATTTTCTCCAACGCCTCTGCACACCGCACCTGGAAAGATGTGCCTCTCTTGATCCCTGAAGTCAACCCAGATCACTCTGCTCTGATAGAGATTCAGCGGGAGAAGCGAGGCTGGAGCGGTTGTATTGTGACCAATTGCAACTGTACATCTACAGGCTTGACTGTATCGCTCAAACCACTGCAGGATGCTTTCGGCATCCGGCGCGTTTTCATTGTATCACTGCAAGCGCTGTCGGGGGCCGGTTATCCCGGCGTGCCGGCTTTCGACCTGATCGACAATATTGTGCCCTATATCGACGGTGAGGAGGAAAAGGTGGAAAGCGAGCCCCGTAAGATGCTAGGCCAGTTAGCAAACGAGAATATCGAATACGCCAACTTTAGCATCTCAGCACACACTAACCGGGTGCCAGTGGTAGACGGACATACGGTCTGTGTCTCGATCGAACTAGATCAGCCCGCGACTCCCGAGAAGGCTATCGCTGTTTGGGAATCTTACCTGCCCCCTGAGGTGGTGCGCGCGCTGCCCAGTTCCCCCAAGCAGACAATCATAGTGCGCCGTGAACCCAACCGACCACAGCCGCGCCGGGACCGCGACACTGGAAATGGTATGACCACCGTCGTCGGCCGAGTACGCCCAGACCCGATCTTCCATTTGCGTTATATTGTGCTTTCTCACAACACCATCAAGGGCGCCGCGGGCGGCTCACTCCAAAATGCGGAGTTATTGATCGCAAAAGGGGTGATATGATTTTAAGAGAGCTCTCTAGGAATTCCCATGGTAATGTCCAGATTTGGGGGTATGGGGGGTGCGGAGCACGCCCCATACCCCCAAATCTGGGAGATACCCCGGCGATTCCTAGAGACCCTTTAAGAGAAAACCACAATAAAGCGCATACCGAAGTAAAATATACTAGCTACCTGACAGTTTTGGGTTATAGATAAACCTGAAAGGAAACCGTAAAC
>CAZUSV010000100.1:0-22858 GCA_964622645.1 uncultured Anaerolineales bacterium | reverse complement strand
TCACACGGGGGCGGCACACTGACCATTTTGTACTGGCAAGCCGCTTCAACCTTGAACCCTTACCTCTCTGGCGGCACCAAGGACATTCACGCCGCCTCGTTGATCCTGGAGCCTCTAGCTCGCTACGACGAGAATGGTAATATGGTCCCCTGGCTCGCAACCGAGATCCCCACCGTGGAAAATGGCGGTGTTTCTGAAGACTTGACCAGCATCACCTGGACGCTGAAAGAGGGTCTCATCTGGTCTGATGGGTCGCCAGTTACTTCCGAGGACGTCGTTTTCACGGCTTTGTACTGTATGAATGAGGAAATGGGATGTAACGCTTTGTCCGGTTATCAGGATGTTGATACCGTTGAAGCGCTGGACGAACTGACCGTAAAGGTCACCTTCACCCGCCCCAAGCCATTCCCCTACGGCCCCTACGTTGGTGCCCAAAATGGCCCCATCATTCAGAAAGCCCAGTTTGAGGACTGCCAGGGCGCCAAAGCCCAGGAATGCACCGAGCAGAACTTTGCCCCCATCGGTACTGGCCCCTACAAGGCCAAAGAGTTCCGCGCCAATGACGTGGTGATCTACGAAAAGAATGAAAACTTCCGCGAAGAAGGCAAACCCTTCTTTGATGAGGTTATCTTCAAGGGTGGCGGCGATGCTGCTTCTGCAGCCCGCGCTGTTCTGGAAACCGGCGAAGCGGATTACGCCTGGAACCTGCAGGTTGAGCCCGAAATCTTGACCTCCATGGAAGCCGCTGGTCAAGGTGTCGTCGTTACCGGTTTCGGTAATGCTGTTGAGCGCTTGATGGTTAACTTCACCAACCCGGCCCCCGATTTAGGTGACCTTCGCTCGATCTACGAGGATGCCGATGGTGACTATGTTGCCGACAACCCGCACCCCTTCTTGTCTGATTACAACGTCCGCCGTGCGCTGTCACTGGCGATTGACCGCGATACGATCGTTCAAGTTGGATACGGTGCAGCTGGTATACCTGGTTGTAACGTGCTGCCGGCTCCTGAGATTTATGTCTCCACCGCCAATGATGAGTGCTTGGTCCAGGATGTCGAAGAAGCCAACCGCCTGCTGGATGAAGCTGGCTGGCTCCCCGGCGCCGATGGCATCCGTGAGAAGGATGGCGTCCGCCTGAGCATTCTGTACCAGACCTCCACCAACTCTGTCCGCCAGGGCACTCAGGCCCTCGTGAAGCAGATGTGGGAGGCCATTGGTGTCGAAACCGAATTGCGCAACATTGATGCTGCTGTCTTCTTCGGTGGCGACCCCGCCAGCCCAGACACCTACGGTAAGTTCTACGCCGACATCGAGATGTACACCAACACCTTCGATGGTACCGACCCCGAGACCTACATGGGCAACTGGGTTTGCACAGAAATCTCTGGCCCCGACAACCAGTGGTTGGGCAACAATATCCCGCGTTGGTGCTCCGAAGAATACAATGCCTTAGTAGAGCAGATGGCTACAACAGCTACACTGGAAGAACGCGCTGAACTGGCCAAGCAGATGAACGACATTCTGATGCAAAACTATGTCATGATCCCGCTGGTAACTCGTGGTGACGTGAGTGCAGTCCACAATTCGCTTGAAGGTGTCCGCTTCAATGTTTGGGATTCCGAACTTTGGAACATTGCTGACTGGACCCGCTCCGAGTGATATTCTGCGTAGATAGATAAGGTTGAACAATTGCTTTATCGAGTACGTAATTCGTAAAAAAGCGGTCTGCGGCCGATCTGACCGCAGACCGCTTTACCCTAAGCCAAAAAACAAGGTGCACTTATGGGCAAATATTTTGTCCGCCGTTTGTTTACCGCAATTCCAACTTTGCTGGTCATTAGCTTTGTTGTATTTGCGATACTGGATTTAGCGCCTAATGATCCTACCGGTAATCTCCCCATGACGATCCCGCCTGAAGTTCGTCAAAAAATTCGGGAATCATTAGGTTTCGACCAGCCATTCCATATTCGATACATGAAGTGGATGCAGCAGTTTTTTGTCAATGAACCGTTAAATATCATCGAACAAGTATTTGATGTGAAAATCGGCAACTCAGAGGATCGACTGCGAGTGCGCTCTTGGGCTACCCGCAGTCCGGTGGTCGATCTAGTGATCGAACGAACCCCGCAAACTCTCTGGGTGGTTGGCTTATCGTATGTAGTATCGATTATTATCTCCATTCCAATTGGTGTGATCTCTGCTGTCAAACAATATTCGTGGTTTGACCAGATTGGCACTTTTATATCCATGGTAGGATTCTCTGTGCCAACCTTTTTTACGGGTTTGGTGATTATTGTCATCTTCAGTGTGAAACTTGGTTGGTTCCCATCTGTTTATAATACGACTCACAAAGTGACCGATTGGGCTAGCTTTGTAGTGCAAGTCAAACAGATGATAATGCCGGTTTCAGTGCTTGCTTTATATAGCACCGCTCAACTATCTCGATTTACACGTTCATCAATGCTTGAAAATCTCAATCTGGACTATGTGAGAACAGCCCGTTCTAAGGGATTGGTCGAACGAGTAGTGATTATGGGCCATGTTCTACGAAACAGCTTGATTCCAGTAGCGACCTTAATCGCCTTGGGTATCCCTCAAATTTTTGCAGGCGCCATTATTACCGAACAAATTTTTCGGGTGAATGGACTGGGCGCGCTGCTCATAATTGCCATCCAGGGCGCAGATATCCCCCTCGTCCAGTCTTTAGTCTTCATTTTTGCCTTATTGATAGTCAGCTTCAATATTTTGGTTGACCTGCTATACGGCATTTTGGATCCTCGCATCCGCTATGACTAGAAAGAGGACTCAGCCATGACTACAACAACAACTTCGATTGAAATTCCAGTATTAGAAGAATATCAACATCGCTCGTTATGGGGAGATGTTTGGTTCCAATTCCGCAAGCACAAATTGGCTATGATGGGGGTCGCAATTCTGGCAATCCTTGTCTTGGGAATCACCGTAGGTCCACTGATTTATGGAGTTGATGCAAAATATATCGATGTCGCTGCAGCAAACTCTAAACCCACACGAGATCACCTGTTCGGAACGGATAATCTGGGCCGCGATACGTTGGCTCGATGTATGGCGGGTGGACGAATCTCTCTCTCTGTGGGTATTGTGGCCATGTCGATAGCCATGCTTTTTGGCACCGTTATTGGCTTACTGGCCGGGTTTTTCCCAAAACTTGATGGCCCCCTAATGCGTATCACAGATATGTTTCTGGCCTTACCGCAACTACCACTCTTGTTAGTGATGATCTTTTTGCTGCGGGACACTCTGCGAGCAGCATTTGGCCCGGAAGCTGGCATTTTTATGCTGATCGTATTTGTGATTGGTATCCTAAACTGGATGGCTACTGCTCGAGTTGTGCGAGCTGAAGTTTTGTCGATCAAAGAGCAGGATTTCATCACTGCGGCTTATAGCATTGGTACAAGAAAATACCGCATCATACTGCGTCATATTCTTCCAAATGTCTTCAGCCCAATTATGGTCGCCGCAACCCTGGGCGTGGCTCAAGCGATCATCAATGAATCAGCTCTTTCCTTCTTGGGATTAGGTTTCCCTTCTGATTTCCCCACCTGGGGCCGCTTGCTTTATGATGGAAAGGATTTTCTTGTTATTACTCCATCAATCGTTTTTTGGCCTGGCTTGTTTATTTCCCTGACTGTGCTGAGTGTCAATTTCATCGGCGATGGCCTTCGAGACGCACTTGATCCTAGGATTCGTAGCAAGTAAATTGCTGAGGAAATCATATGTTGGACCGCGCAAAAGCTATTCAAGACGAATTGGTCGCTCTGAGACGAGCGATTCATATGAACCCAGAGCTGAGTTTCGAGGAATTTGAGACGGCTGCTCTCGTAGCCGAGAAAATGGCAGAATTAGGCATTGAATATCAAACAGGGATTGGAAAAACTGGTGTTGTAGCTCGAATTGGGAATGGAGATGGACCAGCCATCGGTATTCGGGCCGATATGGATGCCCTGCCTATCTTAGAAGCTAATGATGTTGCTTATAAATCGCAAAACCCAGGCAAAATGCACGCCTGTGGGCATGATGCCCATACAGCCATGTTGATCGGCGTGGCAATGCTGCTTAAGGAAGAGGATTTTAACGGCGAAATTCGGTTACTTTTCCAACCCTCAGAGGAAAATTCGGACGAGGAAGGAGTGAGTGGTGCGCCTCGCATGATTGAAGATGGGGCGATTGATGGACTAGATGCCGTTATCGCTCTGCATGTCGATAGTCGCATAGATATGGGTACGGTGAGTATCAGTGATGGGCATATTTTGGCAAATTCAGACACTGTTTATGCCAAAATCAAGGGTGTTGGCGGACATGGAGCCTTGCCTCAAATGGCGCGCGACCCGATTTTCATGTTGGCTCCTGTATTGACAGCGATTCATGGCATTGTTTCTCGTTGGGTAGACCCTGTACAGCCAGCCGTTATCTCTGTGGGCAGAGTAGCTGGGGGGACAGTTTCCAACGTTATTCCAGAAAGTGTTGAGCTTGATATAACCGTGCGAAGTATGGACGACGCCGTTCGGGAGCAGTTAATTCATGAAATCGAGCAGGCCCTCTCGATATCCCGTTCACTAGGCGGTGATTATGAAATCAGTGTGAGATATGGGTATCCGGCTCTTTATAATGATCCACTTGTTGCCGGGTGGGTGCGGGATACGGCTACTGATTTGATCGCCGCTCAAAATGTCATTGATAAAGGGTTTGAGATGGGCGGGGAAGATTTTGGTTTCATGTCCCGCGCCAGCCAGGGCATGATGATGTTGTTGGGCACAAAAAAACCAGATGGCCCGATTAAATATTTCCATCACCCAGAATTTGATATTGATGAAAATGCCTTGCCCATTGGCGCAGCCATTTTGGCAGAAACTGCCTTGCGCTTTGTGCGAGGCAATTGAGGTTATCGATGGTGGAATGGATTAAGTCAGTTTATAACAATCTCAATTATCTGTTTTTTTGGTTGATATCTGCTGTATTGATTACACTGACCTTATTTCAAGTGCATGCCACAATAATTGCTATTGCCGTTGTCGTTGTAGACAATCCAACCCTCCGGCCTGTCGGATGGAACACCGGCTCAATCTACGGATTGAGCCGTTTATGTTGGCTAATCTTAGGAATATTCTGGCTGGGTTGGGTGTTGTTTACCGAAGAATATCTACGCGAAGGAAAGCAATTCAGCCTCCTGAAACAGCGTGTTATTCGCTTGCTTATCATTATCATTGCAATTTACTCGACTTGTTACTTAATTCTGCGCCTACTTTCATAAATTTTTGTAACTATTGATTTTTTACGCGCCTCAGTCAATGAAAACTGGGGCGTTTTTTGAAGGGACTTTGACATTCTGCCCCACCCCGGCTAAAATGGAGACACGAAAATTTCTGGATTTTAGCACCTTCCCCGGAGATTTCTAGAGAACTTAAAATGGCTCTCTAAGAATTCCGTGGTAATGTCCAGATTTAGGGGTATGGGGCGTGCTCCGCACGCCCCATACCCCTAAATCTGGGAGCTACCCTAACGATTCATAGAAGCCCTTAAAATTTTGTTTTCTCTAGCTCACAGTTGAGGAGAGCATATGAGTGCATGGCCAGATAAATATGTAATCGGACTGACTGGCAATATTGCTACAGGAAAGAGCGTGGTCCGCAAAATGATGGAGCATCTTGGTGCCTACGGTATTGATGCCGATACACTGAGTCATCGCACAATCATGCAGGGTGCACCAGGCTATCAGTCCGTAGTGGATACTTTTGGGAAGTGGATACTGGCGCCGAATGGCCAAATCGACCGCGAAAAATTGGGTAATCTGGTATTTCCGAATCCTGATGCAATGGCGACTTTGGAGGCCATCATTCATCCATTAGTTCGCCAGGCGATTGATATCTTAGTACGGCGTACAAAGCAACAAATTGTGGTGATCGAAGCCATCAAATTGCTCGAAGGAGATTTGCATACCCTGTGTGATGCCATTTGGGTTACGGATGCAAAACAAGAATCCCGGATCGCCCGCCTGGTCCAGAGGCGTGATATGGACGAAGATATCGCTCGGAGTCGCGTGTTGGTTCAGGAGCCTCAGGCTGAGAAAATAGAAGCTGCAGACGTTGTTATTCATAATGATGATTCCTTCGAGCAGACTTGGGAAGAAGTATTAGCCGCCTGGCAAGAGCATGTCCCTGCTAAAGTAGAGCCCTCGCCGGTAAAGCATGTTGAACATGTCGAAGTAAAAGAACTGACTGTTCAGCGGGCTGGGCCTGGGGAAGCAGCCGAAATCGCCGAATTTGTCACTAGCATGAGTAAGGGCGGCCGTCGCATGACACGCTCGGATGTGATGGCAGCTTTTGGCGAGAAGGCCTTTATGCTCCTGAAAACGGGAGAAAATGTCTCTGGGATCATGGGATGGCAAGTTGAAAACTTAGTTGTACGTGTTGACGATGTTTACATTGATGATAAGGTCCCCGTTGGAGACGCTGTTGCAGCACTGGTTGAGGAAGTCGAAGCAGCCTCTAAGGAATTGCTCTGTGAGGCGGCTCTGCTGTTCTTGCCTCCTGATTTAGCCAGGCATGATCAAGTCTGGCAGCGATTGGGGTATGATGCCCGTACGGTTAAAGACCTCAGTGTGCGAGCCTGGCAGGAAGCTGCCATGGAGTCGATGCCTCCTGGCACGGTACTGTATTTCAAGCAATTGCGCAAGGATCGAGTACTCCGGCCGGTTTGATGTGCATACTTCGACAATATCACATTCGCGAGAACTTCCGAAAATAGGGTGCAGCAGGCGTGCTCCGCACGCTTGCTGCACCCTATTTTCGGTCTTCTCGTCTGGAATGTGACATTGTCAAGATACTCTCTTCAGGTGTTACTTAAATGAATAGAGAGTCGGGCAAATTCATTTTCAAGTTCAAATTAACCTTGGGTCATTTATTGCGCTGATGGATTATCTTATTTTCATCTTTGAACGTCTGGATTGGTTTGGTTTTGTCGACATTCTGTTGGTCACGGCGATATTTTTCGCAATTTTGCTTGTATTGCGCGACACTCAAGCTGCGGTCTTGTTGCGAGGCGGATTACTGCTGATTGCCCTTCTAGGCATACTTGCCAGCCTGGAAGTCCTGCCAGCGTTTTCTTGGTTGGTAAGCAACGCCTTGCCGGCACTCTTTTTGGCGATTCCAGTGATATTTGCCCCCGAGATTCGCCGGGGTCTGGAACGTATTGGTCGCACGGGGGCGATTGTTTCTCGACGGCCAGGAGAGAATGGGGATGTCATTGATGATCTGGTCAGCGCTGTAAACCGGCTGGCTGATCGCAAACATGGCGCTCTGATCGTTTTGCAACGTTCAGACAGCATGCAGGAATACGTTGAAACTGGTGTCGCCCTGAATGCCCAAGTTACACCTGAGTTACTGCTGCAGATTTTCTATCCCAATACGCCTCTGCATGATGGCGCGGTGATTATCAATGGAGATTACGCCCTGGCGGCTTCCTGTGTGATGCCCCTCTCTACCAGTGGAAGCCTGACCTCGACCCCTGATCGAATGATGGGCTTGCGTCATCGCGCCGCTTTGGGAACTTCCGAAGTTGGCGATGCGGTCGCCGTTGTAGTTTCTGAAGAAACTGGCGCCATCACCATCACCCACCGCGGGCGCATGATCAGCAATCTTACTGGAGAGCGCTTGAAGACGATCTTACGAACCTTTTTCCAGCCTGCACGAGAGAGAAATCCAATTAGCGCATTGTTTAAACGCCTCTCTTCGGATACCAGCCGTTGGGAGGGGAACCCATGAAATTACGCTTCCCCCGCTGGTTCAGTAGATATTTTGGTACGTTCTTGTTGTCTTTGATTCTAGCCATAATCGTTTGGGTTTCTGCAGTCACCTCAGCTGACCCCAACCAGGAACAAGAATTTCCTGTGGACTTGGATATTATTGGCTTGGCTTCCAATCTCGATATTACCAGCAATATTCCTGATGACATAACCCTGACGTTATTGGCACCATTAAGTATATTAGATCAGATTGATGGCAGCAGTGGGACATTACAGGCCTGGATTGATTTATCCGGAATTGAATCAGGCACGCATACACTTTCTCTGCAATATCAAATTGATCCTGGTTTTCGTCCTGTCCGTATGGTTGATGTCGATCCTGAAATGGTCGAAGTTACACTTGAAGAACTGATCTCCAAGACCATTCCCATTCAAGCAGAAGTTCGCGGTGAGCCTACCTTAGGGTATCAGGCAAGCGAACCAGAATGGAGTCATGAAGAAGTTACCATTTCCGGGCGAGCTTCGTTGGTCGAACGCGTAGCAATTGTCAAGGCAACCCTGAACATCACCGGAGCTGAGGAGTCTATCGAGCGCAATCTCAATCTCGTCGCCTTTGACGAGGCTGGTACGCTTATCTCTGATGTCACTCTGACTCCCAGCGATATCAGCGTTGTACAGACGATCACCTTGCGAGGTGGATATCGCAACATGGTTGTAAAAGTACTCACGATTGGCCAGGTCGCTGATGGCTATCGCCAGACGAGTATCTCGGTTTCCCCGCCAAACGTGATGGTCTTCTCGGCAAACCCGGCTGTTGTCGATCAGTTACCAGGCTATGTTGAGACAGCTCCTTTGGATATATCCAATACATTCGATGATGTCGAGACCATCATAAGCTTGAACTTGCCAGATGGGGTTTCCGCAATTGGAGATCCAAACGTCTTGGTGCAAGTAGGTATCGCTGCCATGGAAGGCAATCTCAAAATAATGCGTTTGGTGGAAACGATTGGTGTGCTTCCTGAGAATGAAGTCAATGTATCTCCAGATTCGGTTGATGTGATCTTGTTTGGACCGCTTCCCGAGCTGGATGCACTGACGGATACAGATGTGCGTGTAGTTTTAGATTTGACTGGTCTTGAGGCAGGGATTCACCAGCGTATCCCAGAGGTGGTCATCTTACCCGAACGCATACGTGCCGAGGCGGTTTCTCCAGAGAATATCGAAGTCGAGATCATTGCACCCGAAGAACCCACCCCCACGCCGACAATTAATCCTTAATTTGTGAGTTCGTAGTACGACAATGTCAATTTCGGAAGTTCTCGTCTGAAGCCCGTAGAGCTGCCCCAATGCGCTCTCATGCATCACTACGAACAGACTGTATATGACAAAACCCGTTGTCGCCTTAGTTGGACGTCCCAACGTAGGCAAAAGCACCTTATTCAACCGCCTGGCCCAAGAACGCCTGGCTGTTGTGGATGATATTCCTGGCACAACGCGCGACCGTTTGATGACCGAAGCGGATTGGGGGGGCTATATATTCGATATCGTGGATACCGGTGGGATAGACCCTACCCAGGTCAGTCCGGGGAAGAAGCGTGCACCCCTCTCCATTGGGTCGGCTGAGTTCGTCAATGAAATCCGCGCCCAGGCTGAGATCGCCATCAATGAGGCCGATGCCATCCTGTTCATCACCGATGTGCAAAATGGCGTCACTCCAGCCGACCAGGAAATCGCTCAAATCCTGCGTAGGCAGCAACGGGTACAGGAGGGACAGCCCTGGCCGCCGATCATCTTGGTGGTGAATAAATGTGAGAGCAAGGCCACCAGAGATCAGATCTATGAATTCTACGAATTAGGTATGGGAGAACCTTATCCTGTCTCTGCTCTTCATGGTCAGGGTACGGGTGATTTGCTGGACGCGCTCATCGATACCTTCAAATCCTGGGTCGATGAGCAAGAGGAAGACGATTCGGTCAAAATTGCCATCGTGGGTAAGCCCAATGTAGGTAAATCTACGCTGTTGAACCGCCTGGCTGGTGAAGAGCGGGCCATCGTCAGCCCCATCGCCGGGACAACCCGAGATGCTATCGACACCCGCCTGACTTATCACGATGTCCCCATCACACTGATTGACACCGCAGGCATCCGTCGACGAGGCAAGATCGATCCCGGTGTCGAGAAGTACAGTGTGATTCGTTCAATGCAGGCCATCCGTCGCTCGGATGTGGCCCTTTTATTGGTTGATGCAGCCCAGGGTGTCACCTCTCAAGATACGCACATCGCCGGGCATATCCTCAAAGCCTGGAAGAGCGCAGTGGTTTTGGTCAATAAGTGGGATGCCATTCCCAAAGACACCCACACCATCGAAGACTACACCTGGCATATCCGTCAGGAGTTGAACTTCATGGATTATGTGCCAGTGCTATTCGTATCAGCCCAAACCGGGCGCAGAGTCCATAAGATCCTACCCATGGCTTTGCAAGTGCAGGAGGAGCGCCTAGTACGCCTGACTACTGGGAAACTAAATCGCTTGTTGCGAGACGCCACAGATCAACACCCCCCGCCATCCAAGGCTGGAAAACATTTGAAGATCTTCTATGGAGCACAGGTCAGCAACGATCCGCCCACATTTGTGTTGCACGTCAACGACCCCGATTTGGCGCACTTCACATACGTCCGTTTTCTCGAAAATCAAATTCGAGAAATGTACCCCTTCATGGGTACGCCCATACGTATCATCTTGAGGGGGCGCAAGGACAAAGACTGAAAATGAGGGGCTACGCTAAAACACCTTATCTGCACCTTTAGTTCTTGCTAAATTTGATACTAACAGGAAGCTCAAAATTCAAAAGGAGTTTCTTTTTTTTCAATATTCGTAATCAAATTTTCAAGTCGTTCCCCCCAAAGGGCTAGCAAGTAAATATGGATGAAAAATCAGTTCAATATAATAGTGATTTCACCGAACAAGAATTTTTAGAAAAGGTGAATGGACTAGGCATACTGTTAACAATCAGTCAGAAATTCGCGTCTACCTTTGACTTGGACATTTTATTCCAGACAACGACTGATGGAATTGTTAAATTATCCGGCTTAGATAGTTCAGCAATCTACCTCTTAGAAAATGAAATTTTATTTCTTGCTGCAACTACACCACCATTGTCCCCTGATTTCCCAGATAATTATCGTCGAACTCCACTTCGCGACCACCCACATATAGCAAAATCACTGACGAGTAGAGACATTATTTCTATAATAGACACGCAACAAGCCAATCTAACTCCTGCGGAAAGAGAAGTTAGTGAGATGCGAAATTTACGTTCCATTCATTATTTTCCAATCCAGTTTAGAGACAAAGCCGCAGGTACACTTATCGTAGCATCTTGTGATCAACCACGAAAAATTTCGGAAAATGAAATAAGTTTATGTAGAAATCTGGTTCACCACGCAGCATTAGCAATTCAAAATGCCCAATATCACCTGGAAGTTCAAAAGAATGCCAACAATCTAGAAAAACTTGTTGAAGAACGTACGGAGCGGTTGAATATCATGGTAAATGCTATGGCTGGACGCGAAGTACGGATGGCTGAATTAAAATCAGTGATAAGAAAACTTCGCAAGCAGCTTATGGATATAGGGGTAGAGCCAGTCGCTGATGATCCCTTATTGAAAGATCTTAATTTTTTCGGACAAATTGGGAATTGATGCTAGGGATATCGAAAACCGTGTCTCCCCTCGACTAACGGACATATGCGAAAGTCGTGGGTTCAAGTCCCACTTTGAATTAATGAGGATGTAAGTTAAAAACTCATGTTACGCACTTTCGGGTTGCCAGTCATATGGAATCGATCAAGAAAGCCGTGCACCGTGAGATGTCATTCTGAGGAGCGGCGGTGGTCAGGGCCTTCATAAGTAGAACCCAACAGCGCCGAGGCCTGCCCTGAGCAGGCCTCGCTCCGCTCACGCCGAAGGCGGGCAAAGTAATGACACAAGTGTTCAGAGTGTTGTTGCCCAGTTCAAATTATTCTAAAAACCCTTGTCGTCTTTGAGAAATAGACCTACCCACTGGAGTAGACGCGGTTGTTTCAAAACTCTGAGTGCTTGCCTGTTGCCTCAGCGACCAGGATATTGATCAGACCCTTGACGTCTGCGCTACTTTGGTCCTTGATATCGTAAACCGCTGCTACTGGATCGGGGACAGCCAGGTTCGGGGAACCCACTTTGAGATGCTCCCAGCGCTCGAGGATCAGTTTCTCGACTGCCTGCATGTCGTTGTCCCTATCGACCAGGAAAACGATGCGGTTGATGGTCAGGTTGTCGAACAGAAAATCGACTTCATACTCGCAGCCCTTATTCTGCTCCGAATATCCGCGCAAATCCATGAGCACGACATCCGTCGAAGTGACAAATAACGCCACAGCATCCCGCCATGTATTTGCAAAGCAATACATATCGAGATCTTTGAAGGTCAAATCCAAACGCCGCAGCCGACGCATGAATCGCTGGAGCCGATCCTGCATCTGCGGAATGTTTCCCGCAAATGATCGCGGTGCCTGGATGTACATCACGACAGTGGTTACTAGATAGCCTAGAATGATGATGATGCTAAGGGCAATTGCTATCCCCCACCATGCATTGAACTCAGGCGTGCCGAACACTTGGGCTACGGCGATGCCAGAGAAGAACACGATGGAAACATGATCTTCAGAATGACCGCGATATTTGTAGCGCAGGTATGCTGGATCGACCACGGTGAACGTCGAACCGATGTGTTGCCAATAGTTGCGTAGGGCCCCGAAGGTCAGGATGGTACTATTGTCCTTGCCAAAGACGCGCAAGATCAGCAGTTTCAGATTGGGCCCTTTTTGCGCTAAGCGGTCAATATGCAGCCGCAGCGTCATTGGAACGATGACCATCAGAGAGACCCAAATTTCGGCCGCGAAAAAAGTCGCTGTGCCAGCATAGAGCACACGGGCCAGGAACAGCAACAGGATCCATGAGTAGCGAGGGTGAAAAAGCGCCCGAAACATTTGCTCAATGGCCACGGTCAACCAGCGCCGAATCCAGCCAGGGTGTTTCGCACCCCGGATGGCCCGGTCTTTGTACTGGCCTGCGTACACGGTATAGCGCAGGCTGATCACGATTAGATACCCGAGCAGCACCCAATTGATCCCACTCAGGTTGCTGAGCTCTCCTCCGACGCTCCAGAAGAAGAGCTGCCATAAGGCGAATACGCTGGCCACCCCCACTGCGTCGTACAGCCACCACCGTCGAAACAGGGAACGTGAGTGCCGGGTTTCAGCGTGGCGCGCTTTATCGGCTTCCGCGGGTATCGACTCGCCATCGAGACGTATCAGGCGCGGTTTTGTTGTTGCTGCGACCTCTCGCGCTTCGCCAGACGTTGCAAGCGTCGAGTCGGCCAATTGCGAGGTTTTGCGCATCAAAGCCTGCACACGCTTCCCAAGAACGCTGCGGAAGAGGGCCACAAAGGGCAGCGTGAAGGCTAAGATGATGACCATTGCCTGAATCATCGTATCTCCTTTGATGTGTTATGATAACATATTAGGACTATCTTGGTAGTTTTTATTAGAAAAAGTTTGACCACTTCGACAATGTCAACTTCGCGAGAACTCCTGAAAAAAAGGGGGAACAGGCGTGCTCCGCACGCCTGTTCCCCCTTTTTTCAGGTAAATCCGTTCCGTGGCCGAGCAGTTAGGAAAAAACAGCTATTTCATGCTTGACTCCGATGATCAAAAAATGCTATAATAACCTAACTTGTAGGAACAAGTAGGAACATGTTAGTATATTAAGAATCGCTAAAGTCATGGCTGAAGAAAAACAAGCCAAACCCCTCTATCAGGTTGTTGCTGAGGCAATCCTTCAACAGGTCAACGATGGAAAGCTGAGTGCCAATGATCGTCTGCCCTCAGAGCACGAACTTTGCCAGATCTATTCGGTCGGGCGCAATACAGTTCGACGAGCGATCAGCGAACTGGCCAAGGATGGTGTGCTGAATACTATCCCAGGTGTGGGAACTTTTATTTCCGGTGACCGGTTTGAAAAGACTGCCAAGTATCTCTTTGGGTTTACTCACGAGATGCAGCTTCATGAGAAGCAAGTATCCAGTAAGGTCATCGAGGCCAAACTGATCAGCGCCGATCCCTTCCTGGCGCGGCGTTTGCAGATCCAACTCGGGGCTGAGGTTGCTTTCCTATACCGTGTACGTATGATGGATGGCGTGCCAGCAGCGATCGAGCGCTCATATCTGCCGCATGATTTTTGCCCTGGAATACTGGAGTATGATTTCTCCACAGTCTCGCTCTATGATGTGCTCTCCAGGGTGTATGACAAAAGCCCCGATCATGCTGAACAGATCATCGAAGCCAGCCTGGCCACCGATGAGGTTGCCCGCTTGCTGGAATTGGAGCAACCAGCTGTTGTGCTGGTCTTCCACCGTGAAACCCGCCTGTCTTCTGGGCAGGTGATCGAGTATGTGGACTCAGAGTTGCGTGGTGATCGCTTCCACTTTTATGCCGACCTGCGCTTGCAGACGCGGCCAGAGAATTTCGCTTTCCGACGTTTGCCAGTCCCCATGGAGACAGAGGCGCGCGCTTGAATGACATGAGCAATCCGACCGAATCCGAGCTTAACGAGATTGTGCAGAGGGTGGTTCGCCAGACCATGCAGGGGAGCACTACCCAGACTCCGGTCACGCGCACCAGCCCTACTCCTCGTCCGCAGGCTCCACCGATTCAAGCTGATGTACAGCAGGGCTCTGCTCAAACAGTTGCCTTGGGCGCAGATCATGGCGGTTTCTCCATGAAAGAAGCTTTGAAATCGCACTTGGGCGAGCAAGGATACCGGGTCGAAGATTGCGGCACCTACAGCGCAGAGTCGGTCGATTATCCGGATTTTGCCTATGCGGTGGCCAAGATGGTTAGCAATGGAGAAGCCTGGCGCGGCATCATCATCGATGGCGCGGGCATCGGAAGCTGCATGGCGGCCAATAAAGTCAGCGGCGTACGGGCAGCGATGTGCTACGACCATGCCACTGCAGTAAATAGTAGAGAACACAATAACGCCAATGTGCTCACCCTGGGGGCAGGATTGATCGGGTCGAGTTTAGCCCGTCAAATCGTTGATACCTGGTTGAGTACCCAGTTCGGCGGTGGGCGGCACGCCCGCCGCGTCGATAAGATCATGGCGATAGAAGAAACCTAGATTATGTCACCAGAAGTTGAATTTGTTGAACAATTAGTCCAGGTCATCACCCGTGAGGTGTTGATCGCGCTCACAGAGCAAGAGCACACCGACGCACACCCCCAAGGTGACCATTGCACCGAGGAATGTGCAGATGGAATATGCGTACGCACATGTTACGACCGCGTTGGACGCGTGGTCAGTGCTGGCGCACACCGGGTCACTTCGTCCCTGGGTGGTGTCCCCGACGATCCCAGTTTAGGGAAATTGGTCGATCATACACTGCTGAAACCCGATGCCACCCACGATCAGATTGCCCAGTTATGCTACGAAGCGCGTAAATACGAATTTGCCTCGGTGTGCGTCAACCCCACGCATGTGAAATTGTGTGCTGAGTTGCTGCGCGGCACTGAGGTCAAAGTGTGCACCGTGATTGGTTTCCCCTTGGGAGCCTCCTCTCCATCCGTCAAGGCTTACGAGACTGAAACTGCCATCCAAGATGGTGCTACGGAGATCGATATGGTGATCAATGTGGGTGCCCTCAAGGCCAAGGATTTCGATCTGGTTGCCAGGGATATCAATGGGGTCGTGCGAGTGGCCCATGCCGCGGGTGCCCTGGTGAAAGTGATCATCGAAACTTCGCTGCTCGATCAAGATGAAAAAGTGACCGCCTGCCTCTTATCCAAAGAAGCTGGCGCTGATTTCGTCAAGACATCGACTGGTTTCTCTGGCGGTGGTGCTACGGTTGAGGATATCGCCCTGATGCGCCGCGTGGTTGGCCCTGAGATTGGTGTCAAAGCCTCCGGTGGGGTGAAATCCTATGAGGATGCCAGGAGCATGGTCGAGGCGGGCGCTACTCGTTTAGGTGCCAGCGCGGGTGTGAAGATCGTCCAAGGTGAACGTGCAGCCAATGGTGCTGCCATACCTGCGCCTGTAGCGGAGAAGGCATATTGATTGAAACCAGTTGGGCATTCTTGAGATGTCCGACGTAGTTTTATCACGAATTGTTTTATGGATCTTCTGAAAGAAGTCACTAGGTGAGATACACGCCGGAATATATGGGGGCGGTGGCGGAGGCCACCGCCCCCATATATTCCGGCGGAACCTCCTACTGTGTTACTTCTTTCAATAGAGTCATTCGTGATTATCAAGCGATTTTATGAAAATTGCACGCGTGATCGGCGAGACCATCGCCACCATTAAAAGCCCCAGAGTGAGTGGCAGCAAGCTGTTGATCTGTAAACAGACGGATCAAACCGGTGTGATTCTTGGGAAAGCTTATGTAGCTGTCGATCTTGTCGACGCAGGTGTTGGCGATCTCGTGCTGACTGGGCATGGTTCCTCGGCCCGTCAAACATACCAGACCAAAGAATGCCCCGTGGATGCGGTTGTCATGGCTGTGATCGATCACCTGGAAGTCGATGGCGCGGTAGTTTTTCGAAAGACATAAACATATCACCGCGGAGACGCAGAGATCACAGAGAAAAATATATGTTGAGATAACTCTGCGCACTCAGCGTCTCTGCGGTTCAGGTTTTACTATGTTCATAGCTAAGGTTATAGGCACAACGATTTCAACCATCAAAGACGAGAAGCTCAAGGGCCGTAAGCTGCTCATCTTACGGCAGTGCGATGAGGCAGGCGTGGTGTATGGCAAGCCCTATGTAGCCGTGGACACACTCGATGCTGGTCTAGGCGATCTGGTCTTGACTGCGCATGGTTCTGGGGGACGCCAGACCGATATCACCAAGAACAGCCCGGTCGATGCCGTGATTATGGCGGTGATCGACCATATGGTTGTTGGCAGTGAAGTGACCTATCAGAAAGAGCCCTGGAGTGAGGCATGACTCAGACAGATAAAGATCTGCGCTCGATCCAAGAAGCTCGCCGCGCTGTTGAGAGCGCGTACGAAGCCCAGCAAATCTGGGCCAATGCCACGCAACAGCAGGTAGATCGTGTTTGTGAGGCCATGGCAGGGGCAGCCTTTATCGGCGCTGAACGTCTCGGACGCATGGCAGCAGAAGAAACAGGTTTCGGTGTTCCCGAACACAAAAAACTCAAGAATGAGTTTGGCTCCAAATTTGTTTGGGAGAGCATTCGCGATGTCAAAACAGTGGGAATAATCAATGGGGATATATCCAGTGGAGTCATCGAGATCGCCTGGCCTATGGGCGTAGTCGCTGCCCTGATCCCTAGCACCAACCCCACTTCCACAGCCATGAACAAGGTGCTGATGTCGGTCAAGGCGCGCAACGGCATCGTAGTCGCGCCCCACCCGTCAGCCGTCAACTGTACCGACGCTACAGTCAAGGTGATGCATGATGCCGCCGTCGATGCAGGCGCGCCTCGGGGATTGATCCAATGTCTGACCCAGATCAGTCTGGAAGGGACTGGCGAGTTGATGTCGCACAAGCGCACCGCTGTGATCCTGGCCACAGGCGGCACGCCCATGGTGCGCGCCGCGCACTCGCAGGGTAAGCCAGCTTATGGTGTCGGCCCCGGGAATGTGCCCGTGTATGTCGATCGCAGCGCTGACCTCGAAAAAGCCGCCAAATATATTGTCGGCAGCAAAGCCTTCGATCACTCGGTGATCTGCGCTACGGAACAGGCCGTTGTCGCTGACCGTCCTATTGCCGGTCGCTTGAAGCAATTGATGATCAGTGAGGGAGCATATTTTGTTGACGAAGCCCAGGCCGAGGCCCTGCGCAGAACACTCTTTGACTCAAAAGGAGGCATCAACGTCGCCTCTGTTGGCAAATCTCCCCAGTATCTGGCTGGGTTGGCAGGCATTCAAGTGCCTGGACAGGCGCGCATCCTGGTGGCCAGCTTGGACAAAGTTGGCCGTGACGAGCCGCTTTCACGCGAGAAATTGAACACCGTTTTGGGCTGGTACGAAGTCAATGGCTGGGAAGCAGGTTGCGATCGCTGCATCGAGTTGATCCAATTTGGCGGTACTGGCCATAGTTTGATCATTCATGCCACCGATGAGAAGCCCATCATGGCTTTTGGCTTAGAGAAACCGGTCTTCCGCATTGGTGTCAACACCATGGGCACTTTGGGCATGATCGGCATGACCACCAATATCATGCCCTCGCTAACCCTGGGCTCGGGCGGTATTGGTGGTGCGATCACTGGTGACAATGTCACTGTGCATCATTTGTATAACGTAAAGCGTATTGCGTATGAAACCTCACACCCTCCTGAAGAGGCTTTTCGAGGCAGTACGGTTCCTGCAGGCCCTGTTTATGGTCCTTCTCCAAGAGAGCTTGAGGCAATTATCCGGGAAGTTGTTCAAGAAGTGTTGAGGGCCTAAAGAGCATTTTCGCAAAAAGGGTATGCGCCGGGGGCGCAGCCCCCGGCGCATACCCTTTTTGCGGAATTTCTTAGTTGAGAAGTAGCTCAAGAAGAAACAATATAAGGAGTAATATTATGGCACAAGATCCTAGATTTATCGCTCTGGGCATGGTCGAATCCCGTGGGTTGATCGGCGCAATCGAGGCTGCCGATGCCATGGTCAAGGCTGCTAATGTGGTTTTGATCGGTTCAGAGTACGTCGGTGGCGGCTTCGTCACTGTAATGGTGCGCGGCGATGTTGGTGCAGTCAAGGCGGCTACCGATGCTGGCGCAGCTGCGGCCAAGCGCGTTGGCGAACTGGTTTCCGTCCACGTCATCCCACGTCCGCACGAAAATGTCGAGATGATCCTGCCCCAAAACACCAAAGGCGGCTTTGGCGGCCGCTCAGGTGACGGCGCAGCCGAAGAAGAGAACAACGGAGACGAGAAATAATCGTGTTGGATACCCTCACCAGACCTGAGGTCGTCCAGACGTTAGCCCGTGCAGAGCAAGTCATCCGTTGGCTCCCTGACCCCGAGCCTTCCCCATTGGATTCTCCCCCAGAAGTTGCTCTACATGTGGGGGTGGATCTGGGTACTGCTTATTTGGTGTTGGTTGTGCTCGATGATAGTTTTCAGCCCCTGGCAGGGGAGTACCAGTTTGCTCAAGTGGTACGCGATGGCCTGGTGGTAGATTTCATTGGTGCAGTCGACCGATTGCGTGAAATGAAGGATAGAGTCGAACACCGCTTAGGTGTACAGCTCAGCCACGCGGCCAGCGGCTATCCGCCGGGTGTGCCTGAAGTCGAAGTTCGCGCTGTTGCTAATGTCCTTGAAGCTGCAGATTTGCGCTGCACGAAACTGGTCGATGAGCCCACGGCTGCTAATGCCCTCTTGGGACTGCAGAATGGTGCTATCGTCGATGTCGGTGGTGGCACAACGGGAATTGCTATCTTAAAGGACGGCGAGGTTGTCTACACAGCTGACGAACCTACGGGTGGAACACATTTCTCGTTAGTGGTCGCTGGTGCTAATGACATCACCTTCGAAGCCGCTGAAGAGATGAAGACCAACCCTGACGAGCAAACCCGGCTGTTCCCCGTCTTACGACCGGTGATGGAAAAAGTAGCCAGTATCACTGCTCGCCATATCCGGGATAGCAACGTTGTCATCGATCAACTTACCTTGGTGGGTGGCACCTGTGCTTACCCCGGCATGGCAAATGTGATTGAGGAGTATACTGGCATCCCGGCCTCGGTTCCGGATCGACCCGTATTCGTGACCCCATTAGGCATCGCCATGCACGATCGTGAGCCCGAATTATCGAAATGAGTTTGTAGTGACTGCTTTAGCTGTCGAAAGCGACTGAAATCACAACTACAAGCTGAGAACCATGATTGAGAGTATCTATGGCAACTGAATTTTCTTTACGCTGTTATTGTTATCTGGATCGCATGCAGCCGCAGTACGCGGCCTTCGTGGGCACCATCACCCAGGGCGACTTGCCCGTGGAGGGGATGGCCTCGCTCTATATTGAGATGGCCCCTGGCAACGAAGTCTTCCGCACAGTGGATATCGCCGTCAAGGCCACTGAGGCCAAACCCGGCGCGCAGGTGGTCGAGCGCGAATTCGGTATGTTTGAAGTCCACCACTATAGCCAGGCTGATGTACTAGAGTCTGGGGCGATTGTGCTGGACCGATTAGGGTTGAGTATCGAGGATCGCATCCGCCCTCAGGTGGCATCAGTGCAACTGATCACTAACATCGATCCTTACCAGGCGCAGTTGCTCAACCGCTGGCGGCGCGGCAGTATGTTGGTTCCCGGGCAGACTTTGTTGGTCGTGGAGTGCTTCCCGGCAGCCTATATCAACTTTGCCTGCAATGAGGCCGAAAAGAGAGCCAGCATCAATATCGTGCATGTCAGCTCGGTGGGCCGCTTTGGGCGCATGTGGTTATCTGGCATCGAGTCTGAGGCCAAGACAGCCCGCGATGCTGCCATCCAGGCTTTGGAGAGCATCGAAGGCGTAACCAGTGAGTTCTAGTAACAATGCCAATTTTCTTGAGTAGCAGCCCAACCGTTCGGCTGAGCCGTTCGTCCCGCTCACGACGGGGCTCACGACGAAGCCTGGTTGGGCGGAAGCAAATGTGTGATTGATTTACAGCCAACGCGGTTGGCTTTCTATCCGAATATTTGGGACTGACAAATCATCAGGAGTGTCCCATGCCGAAAACATTTTATACCGAACGAGATATTGAGGATTTGGCCCGGCAGGGCATCACGGCCTTAGAAGTTGACGACAATATCGTCTTGACCGATCTGGCGCGCGACAAAGCCATGCGCCTGGGTATTGAACTCATCCGAGAGCATGACAAACCCCCCGCCGCGCCAGAACGTCCCTATATTGCCAAGACGGTGGCTCCCAGTGCCTCTGGTTCGTCTGCTGCATCCAATGTTGGCAGTAGTGATCTCCATCAACGCGTGCGCCAGGCCGTTATTTCTCGTCTGGGAGATTCCGTCGACCAAATGCTGCTGGATACGATCATCAGGCGCGTTCTGCAGAATATAACCACCAAGTAGCATCTTGATGAAGAAAGCGAATCCACGAAGGACACTCAGTTCACGAATGCACTACAAAATTAGTGCTCTTCGTGTACTTCGTGGATCAAAAACTAGGATCTAAAACTATGCTCTTTGGACGTGTGCGCGGGACTGCCATTTGTACCATCAAATACCCTGACCTCAAGGGTATGAAGTTGCTGGTGGTCGAACCGTTGGATCGAAATCTAGAACCTGCTGGTCCCTTGCAGGTTGCTGCGGACGTGGTTTATGCTGGTCCTGGTGATCTGTGCGTTATGGTTCGCTCCCGAGAGGCTGCCCTGGCGATGAAAGAGCACAAATTCGTCCCGGTAGATCTGGCTTTGATAGGTATTGTGGATGAGTTAGTGGTCAAGCCCGATGGCGAATTCGATTACACACTCAAAGAAGGCTACGTGAAATACACCTAGAAAGGTTCCAAGAAAAGGGTGTACGTGGGGGCGTACGCCCCCACGTACACCCTTTTCTTGGATTTATCTTAAACTACTTGATATGACTATTGGAAAAGTTGTCGGCACTGTAGTTACCACCATCAGTCACCCGGATTATAAGAACCGGCGGCTGCTGGTCGTGCAGCCATTGACTTTGCTGGGTGATCCTGCCGAGGGGGATTTCGTCGCCCTGGACAATACCCACGCTGGCATTGGTGATACCGTGCTGGTCAACCGCGAAGGAAATGGTGCCCGTGCTGCCCTTAACCAGCCTGATGGCTGCGTTATTTCTGTGATCGTAGGCATCATCGACTCTTTACACATCCCCTCATTGGCCTAGAATTTTTCATCTCGATAGCTACGAGGAAATAGATATGGGGCTTGTGATAGCAAGCCCCATATCTATTTCCTCGTTATTCGTCCTTGTCGGAGTTCAGAACGCGCTTTATAATCTCCCCCGCAGGCCAACATAACGGAGAACATCTTGGAAGATTTCAATACTGATCCAGCCATCGAACAAGATCCCCAACCAGAGAAAACAGGCTCTGGGGTGTGGCGGTTCCTGGTTGATATTCTAGAGACAATTCTATTATCGGTAATTTTGTTTTTGGGGATCAATGCCATCACAGCCCGCGTGCGTGTGGATGGGCAATCGATGGTACCCACCTTCGATAGCGGGGAGTTCATCATTGTGTCCAAATTGAGCTACAAACTGGGTGAGCCTGAGCGGGGTGATGTGGTTGTCTTCCACCTGCCGCGCGACCCAGACCAGGACTATATTAAACGCATTATTGGCTTGCCTGGCGATTTGGTGATCATTGACGAAGGCGAAGTTTATGTCAACGGGCAGCAGCTTGACGAGCCTTATATCAATGCCTCACCAACCTATAATGGCGAATGGCAGATCTCTGATCAGCAGCTTTTTGTGCTCGGAGATAATCGTAATAATTCTTCGGATTCTCACAGCTGGGGTCCTGTGCCGTTAGAATTAATCGTCGGCAAAGCGGTATTTGTTTATTGGCCGATTGATTCTTTGGGCATCGTAGATCATCCATCTGTTGCTTTAGCTGCTCCCTGAGTATTTGATTAATTCAATGAGCCAAGAAGAACACAACCAACCCCAGGAAACCTTTTCCTGCCCTGAATGCCAGGCGGGTATTCTGCGATTGCGCCATATCACGTACTTCGCTCAGATGTCAGGGGAGTTCATTGCTGTACCTGAGTTCCCGGCCTGGGTTTGTGATGTTTGTGGTCGCCGCGAATATGATCATCGTGCCCTAACCTGGCTGAATGTATTGCTTGATCCACAGACAGGAAGTTCGTCTCGCACCGCGCGGCGCTCTCGCCAAACCGGGGATGAACCCCCTGCACCGACAATTTCTGAATAACCTCCTTGACCCTGCTTCACGGGTCTGGTAGAATTCTGCTCGCTCAAAGACACGCCCCCATCGTCTAGGGGACTAGGACATAGCCCTTTCAAGGCTAAAACGGGAGTTCGAATCTCCCTGGGGGCACTCGCCAT
>CAZUSV010000099.1:0-22902 GCA_964622645.1 uncultured Anaerolineales bacterium | reverse complement strand
CATTATTATTGGGTTTCCCGTATTTCCGGGTTTATTGTCCACATTTGGGGGTAGGGGGCGGGCCCCGCACGCCCCATACCCCCAAATCTGGGAGCTACTCCGGCGATTCCTAGAGAGCCATAAGATTTTGAGAGAGCAGAGAACTCAACAGAGGTATAATCAACTCTGCAGGTTTTACGCCATCATTGCATTTAGAACCTATCCGAAAATTGCTCAGGCCGACCGGTTCAAGCCAATTTTCAGATAGATACTTATTCACTAGAAACGGAACGCAGCGAACTGAGAAAGAGAGAAGGGCATGAACACAAAGAAACCAGAATCGACCGACTGGCTATATAAGCTCGCAAAAAAAATGCGCCCTGATCTGGAAGCCCTTAGCGTGACAGACCGTGTCAGCCGTGTGGCGGATATCATAGGTTTTGTTTATACAACACCGTTGGCCATTTTCGCGGTGGTCTGGTTTGTTCTGGTTACAGATGTTTCTTTATTTGTTCAGCAGTGGATGCCGCTGCTGCTGATCTTGGCAACTCAAAAATGAGAACCTCTATAATTCCCAAGCTAAGCAGAGCCAGCTATCAGCTGGCATTACGCGATTTTCAACACGCCAGGAAACAAGCCGTTATGCAGCAGATATTAGCGCGCCTGCGCGGTGAGGCAGACACGCTGCTATGTTTTGATGATGTGCGCCAACAGCTTCGCAGCACAGGGGAGTCCATCAAACATGGCCTCCAAGAGATTCCATTAGACAAAATCGTAGGCAGTGTGGCCCGATATGGTGATTTCACGCGCAGTTTTCTGCCCAAAAAAGATGAAGACGAGGAACGTTGGGCTGGGGTGAGAGCGGCAGTCGATGATATGGTTGGTATGCCCCCCATCGAAGTATTTCAAGTAGGCGATGCATATTTTGTCCAGGATGGTAATCATCGCGTTTCTATCGCCCGCCAATTAAACAGCAAAACCATTTCAGCTTATGTAACAGAGGTCAAGACGAGAGTGCCGCTGACTTCAGAGGATGACCCTAATGACATCATCTGTAAATCTCGCTATGCTGAATTTCTGGAAAAATCCAATCTTGATCAGCTACGTTCTGGGAGTGATCTGCTGATGACCTTTTGTGGGCATTATCATGTTATTCTAGATCAGATAGATGCTGAATACAGTCTGCTGAAAGAGGGTGCGGCTTCTTCAGAAGATCGAAACCTTTGGGAAAAAGCAGTACTGAACTGGTATGATGATGTCTATCTCCCAATTGTGCATATTATTCGCGAGTTAGGTATCTTACACCACTTCCCCGAAAGAACCGAAACCGATATGTACATTTTGCTCTCTGAACGCCAGGTTGAGCTAGAGAAGGACCTTGGCTGGCATGTAGAGAGGGAAACCGGTGTTACCGATCTAATCGAGACAGAAATTCAAACCCATGGTTTGCTTAGCAATATTCTCAGAAGGATCTCCCCATACCTGGATAAGGGCCCACGGCCCGGAATATGGCGCCGGCAACAACTCATTCGCCAGCGCTATCATCATCTTTTTGAGCATATACTTGTCCCGCTGGATGGCAGTGATGAAGGCTGGCGAATGTTCGAATATATTTTGGGCGCTGCTCAATTCGACGGCGACCACATCCTCGGATTACACGTTGTCCCAGAAAAAGCTTTGATCGAAAGCGGGGCTGTTGGCCAAATGCGAGAAAGGTTCAACAAAAGCTGTCAGGATGCGGGCATAAGAGGTGAATTTGCAGTCGATGTGGGCAGCAGTCCTGTGCGCTCTATTGTCAAACACGCTGCCTGGGTCGACTTTGTCATCGTCAACAGCACCCGCCCTCCGGTAGATAAGCCCTTAGCCCGGATCAGCCCTGACCTGAAGCAGATCATTCAACAATGTCCACGCCCCATTCAAGTACGGCCCGACGGCACCGAGTCTGATTACAGCCATGCCTTACTGGCTTATGATGGCAGCCCGAAATCAGATGAAGCCCTGTTTATTGCCACATATCTATCTGCTCGGTGGAAAAAATACTTAACCGTGGTCACAGTGGAAACAGAGAATACAGATGTGACTGCCTTAGAGAAAGCGCGTAGCTATCTACTCCAGCACGGGCTCAAAGATGTGAACTATGTACTGGAGAAAGGGCCAATCGCTGAAACAGTGTTAGCAACAGCCAAAGCTCATCACAGTAATTTGCTCTTCATGGGGGGCTTCAGTTTCCGGCCAATCCGGCATTTAACCCTGGGTAGCACAGCTGAACATATCTTATGCGAGTTCCGTCATCCAATGTGGGTGTGTCAATAAGAAAGCACTTCATCATTGACGAATAATCCAGTGGTGGGTACAATGTAATTACGGAGGAGGCACTTATAGTATTACCGAGAAACATTTGCCTCACTCGCGAGAATCTTTACCGCAGAGTACGCGAAGAGCGCAGAGTTTTTCTATTGTTTTTCTCCGCGAACTTAGCGATCTCTGCGGTCTAATCTTTGGTTGCAGCTGGAGGCCGCGCTATGACCATCTATAATACAAAAATCGTCAAAATTGGCAATTCCCAGGGCATCCGCATCCCTAAATTACTTTTGGAACAAACCAGCATCGGCGAAGATGTAGAACTTGTCGCTGAAGATGGGAATCTCATTATCAGAGCTGCTGGCAACCCCCGTTCGGGTTGGGATCAGGCTTTCAAAAGCATGGCTGAAAGAAATGATGATAAATTGCTAGATCAGGCAATAGTCGATCATGAGTGGGATGAAGAGAATTGGGAATGGTAGTAGATCGCTTCGATGTCTTCCTGGTAAATCTCGATCCAACCGTAGGACATGAGATCAAGAAAACACGCCCTGCAGTCGTAATTTCACCCAATGAGATGAACCATCATATTGGGACAGTTATTATCGCCCCAATGACGACTAAGAGCCGGGACTATCCAACTCGCGTATCCACGACTTTTCAACACAAGCAAGGATGGGTCGTTTTAGATCAAATCCGAACTGTCGATAAACGACGTCTGCTCAAAAGACTGGGGGTTTTAGATACTGAGTCACAAGCAGATGTGCTTGATAGACTTGGAGCATTGTTCGCCCCCTAATCTTTACCACCGTTGCTAACTTTATAACAGGAGTTACCCACTTATCCCCCTAGCCCCTGCGCAGAAGGCGCGCCCACGGCGTTGGGGGGAATCCTGGGAAATCTCCCCCCAGACCTGTCCTGAGTATATCGAAGGAATTGGGGAATTTGGGGGCTTCAGAACAAAAACGCTGTTTATCTGCGTAACTCCTGTTATTATTAACTCATGTTACGCACAATGGGACTTAATTTACTCTTCCTCCAGAATAGAATCTTTCAGAAGTGTCATTCCGAGCGACTCTCCGAAACCACTTCAAATTTCTCAGCACAGAGCGAGGCCTGCCCTGAGCAGGTCGAAGGGAATCCCTAAGGTGACACTTTCATACGGGTCTTCTACGGGATTCCCTTCGATATGCTCAGGGCATTGCCTCGGCGCTGTTGGGTTCTACTTTTGAAGGCTCTGGCAATCGCCGCTTCTCGGAATGACATCGCAAGGTATTCGGCTATCTTAATCGGCTCCATATGAATGACAACCTATATGTGCGTAACATGAGTTATTAAATTGTTCTTTACAGTGTGTTTAACTGAGGGGTGTGCATAATGATTATTTTGAACCAATCAGCGAGATTGAAATCTCTGCTTAGACGGGAAGTTCGTTTTGCCCGGAGGGCACGCAAAGCGACGGACTTGATATTTCAGCAGAAAATTCATATTCGCTGAATTCGTGAGTGGAGTAAATCAAATTTTCCCATAAACCGTCGCCGGAGACTTTACTCCACCGTCACACTCTTGGCTAGATTCCTGGGTTGATCAACATCTAGACCGCGTAAGGCGGCGATGTGATAGGCCAAGATCTGCAAGGGGATCACCGTAGTCACCGGGCTGAGCAGCCAGGGGGTTTCCGGTACCCAGATGACTTCATCAGCGACGGGGGGGATAAGCGCATCGCCATCAGTCGCCACGGCAATCACGCGCCCACCGCGGGCTTTGGCCTGCTCGATCTGGCTGAACATCTTCTCGTACCAGGGGTCGCGTGGGGCGATCACCACTACTGGCATATCAGCGTCGATCAAGGCGATGGGACCATGTTTCATCTCCCCAGCCGGATAGCCTTCAGCATGGATATACGAAATCTCCTTGAGCTTCAAGGCACCTTCATAGGCCGTAGGCATGTTGACACCCCGGCCCAGGTAGAGGGCGTGTTTGACATCCACCAGAGTGTGAGCGACTTTTTCGATATCGGCTTCGCGATCGAGACATTGCCCAGCCAGGTCAGGCACCAGGCGCAGGTCAGCTACAAGACGTCGGCGAGTCTGATCGTCAATCGTCCCTCGTAAATCAGCCAATAGAATTGCCAGCATATAAAGATCAACCAAAGGAGCAGTATATGCCTTGGTCGATGCCACACCGATCTCGGGACCCGTCTGCATGGAGATGAAACCGTCGGCGATACGCATGGCCTGCGAGCCAATGGCATTGACAATCGACCACAGCTTTGCACCCTTGGATCTGCCCTCTTCCATGGCTGCCAGAGTGTCGGCGGTCTCGCCTGATTGGCTGATTGCCAGCACAATATCTTTCTCACCGACAATTGGATCGCTGTATCGAAATTCCGAGCCAATGTCCACTTCCACAGGAACGCGGGCAATGCGCTCGATAAGCACTTTGCCAACCATGCCGGCATAGGCCGCGGTCCCACAGGCGGTAATGAAAACCTTGTTAATACCGCGCGCCAGCTCAGGGGTCAGGTTGAGGTCGGGTAGTCGGATGCGCCCTGCTTCGAAATCCACACGACCGGCGATAGTATCGGTCAATGAACGTACCTGCTCGTGGATCTCCTTGTGCATGAAATGTCGGTACTCGCCCTTTTCGGCAGAGACAGGATCCCAAGGTACGTTCTGAATTTCGAATGGGTATGGTTGACCATCAAGTGTATTGACCTGAACCCCAGCGCGTGTCACCGTAGCCATCTGGTGCGACTCCAGAAAAACCATCTGACGGGTGTGCTCGAGAATGGCTGGCAAATCAGAGGCTACATAGGTCTCCCCCTCACCCAGGCCAATAACCACACCGCCAGCATTACCAATCCGAGCAGCCACAATCTTATCCGGTTCAGCACGCGACATCACCACCACTCCATGAGCACCCCGCAAATGTCCCAAAGCCTTGCGCGCCGCATCCACTAAGCCGCCATTCGAGGAGAGGTAGCGCTCCACCAGGTGCACGATCACCTCAGTATCGGTTTCCGATTTGAACTCGGCTCCTTCGCTCTCCAACTCTCCGCGCAATTCCAGGAAATTTTCCACGATGCCATTGTGCACCAGCACCACATCGCCGGTCATGCCCATATGGGGATGGGCGTTGCGGGCGTTGGGCTCGCCATGGGTTGCCCAGCGTGTATGGCCAATACCGATATTGCCATGCACCGGTTCTTCAGCTACCAGGGCTTCCAGCCGGGCCAGTTTCCCGGCATCGCGGCGCACCTCAATCTCGCCGTCCTGCAAAACGGCCAGACCCGCGGAATCATAACCACGATACTCCAGCCTTTTGAGACCGTTCAGGATAAAGGGTGTTGCATCCTGTGACCCGATGTAACCAACAATTCCACACATGGGGGGACCCTCCGAATTTCGTGGAGCGTGGAGGGTAGAGCGTGGTGCGAACCAATTACAATCGCTCCACGCTTTTCACTACACGCTTCTCGATAATTTTGCCACTCTCTGCGTTTCTGTCGCCCTGGTTACCCAAGGTTTTTATCCGCAGAGTTACAATATGGAGGGAAAAGATACGGGCTATGGCGCTCCCGGAGGGCTTCCGCTGATCTTTCGATTTTCCTCTCCCTCACCCACCCCCGCCCTTCGGGCAGGGGGGTGGGTGAGGGAGAGTTAGCCCCATCTCGCAATGGGGAACCCTCTTCCTCGTCAACCAAGTTAGTCGAATAGTCGTTAGTCTCATGGTCTCATAGTCACCTTCGATCAAAACGTTTCACTATCAGACTATCAGACCATTTGACGATTTGACTACCTGGCCCTTGCGCTATCATTCCCTATTGATTTGTAGGCGCGAATTATAACCGATACGGGATGATTGACAAGCCTGCTACATTTAGCTAGGATAAAGATAGCCCAGTTGATGGTTCTCAATTTGTGAGGAGGCCTGCCAAATGAATAGGAAATTCATCTTTCTGCAGTTTGGGGTGATCCCCCTTTTGATAGTTTGTTCTGTTCTCTCAGCCTGTACGACCGAAGATACCCCCGCACCGACTGCAATTCCCAGCCAGGTTGCTCAACCCACAGCAACCGAGCCCCAAGAGCAGACTCCCCCCACCGCCACGCCAGACTCATTCGCGAATGCGCGCAACCGCATGGTCGACGTCCAGATCGAAGCGCGCGGCGTCAGCGAACCGGCTGTATTAGACGCCATGCGGTCCACCCCGCGCCATGAGTTCGTGCTCGACCGTTACCTGGACCAGGCCTACGCTGACCACCCCTTGCCCATCGACTACGGGCAAACTATCTCCCAACCCTATATCGTCGCCTTGATGACAGAAATGCTTGGGGTTCAAGCTGGAGATCGCGTCTTAGAGATCGGCACCGGCAGTGGCTACCAAGCCGCTGTGCTGGCCGAAATGGATCTCGAAGTCTTGACTGTGGAGATCATCCCTGAGCTATCCCTTCAGGCCACAGAGCGGCTGGCTGACCAGGGCTACACCAATGTCAAGACTCTCAACGCCGATGGTTATTTCGGTTGGGAAGAATACGCGCCCTATGATGCCATCATTGTCACGGCCGCCCCGGATCACCTACCCCAACCGCTGATCACGCAACTCAAAGAAGGCGGCAGATTGGTAATCCCCATCGGACCGGTAGGCGCGGTGCAGACTTTGTGGATGTTCGAAAAAGTTGGCGAAGAAATCGAGGCTTATAACTGGGGGGCAGTGCGCTTCGTTCCTTTGACGGGCGAACATTAAAACGTTGAACGTTTGAACGTTTGAACGTTAAACGTCAAGAACGCCCCTGCATAAGCACCCGCACCAAGCAGCATTACGAGCGTGAAACCAAAACTTAAAGCCAAGATCGCTGCCATGACTGAGGCTACTACTGAGGCACAGCCGTTGATGGCCCAGGCCCAGGGGGTCATTTCAGGGGCATCCCGTTCGAGCCAGGCTAATCCCAAAGGGAAGGGCATCCCCATCAGCAACCCCAGGGGTGCCAGGCTGATCAAAGCCCCTATTAGGCGAGCCCATAGAGACCAACCCAAGATCAATTCAACCAGATAAGGCATCAACACAGGCGTGCTCGCAGCTAGGAGCACTAAGATGCCAAATGCGGATCGCTTGGGCAACCATTCCGATCCTGCTATAACGCTGCCCAGACCAGAAGACAACAACAAAATTCCTACGACAGCAGTGAAGGCATATATTGGCTGGCCCAGCAACAAGATCCATTGTTGGATGAGGGGGATTTCGACGAAAAGGAAGGCTAATCCCAAGAGTGCGAAATATAGGAATACATGGCTCGTTTTCCCTTGCCCAAGATTGGACGTGGAACGTTCGGCTGAGTGTTCCACCGCAGGGCGGTGGAACGAGTTAGAATGAGAGTTGCCCCTGCCCTGAAGGGGCTGCTCTGCCCTTTGACCTGGCTCAGGCGGAGCATCGTCAAAACCTGCGATTCCGCTGCGCGAGTCATTCCCGTGCAGCGGACGCATCTTAAATACCAGGGGCAACAATATCAAAACCCCACTCAACACCAGCACTAACACCAACAGAGCAATCAGCACCAGATATCCGCTGCCGCCAAAAGGCTGCCAGGTCATACCTAAAGTGCTGAGCACTTCTGGGGTTTGCGCCCAATTGAAGAAATGGAAGAAGAATGGCTGGTTATCAACCGCTGGCTCGATGTTGTAAGGATAAGATGCGTAAAAACCTCCTCGGCTCGTAGACGACAACAAATCTCTGAAAGCCAAGTGATAGACTGGTTCAGGTAGTTGGTTGTACTGATTGACATCCTCTACCTCGATCCCCGGCCCCCAAACCCAATCGAAACGGCGGCTTTCGAAAAATTGGGTTGCTGCTAACAACTCCCCATCTGTCCAACCATCGGGTTTGAGTAATACAGTCATGGTTTGGATGCCCCGATAGGCAATTAACGCCCTATTTGGCGAGGTCTTCCCCTGCGCCTCTAATGCCTCCACGATCGTAGCAACCATACGGAGACTCTCACTAGGGGGACTCTGCAACCAACGCGTGACCACTACGATTCCACCTGATGAGAGGCGCTCGATAGCATCTCGAAAGGCTTCTACGGTGAGATCATAATCCTCTCCCAGACTGTAAGCACCACTGGTCACTGGCCGGTAGGCATCCGCCAGAGGGAAGTAAACAACATCGAACGATCTACCATCTCGGTGCAAAAAAACGCGGGCAGGTTCAGAAATTACCTGTACATCTTCGCGGGAATAAATATCATATTCAGAAGACGTTTGGGTAACTGCCTGGCGAATCGATGAGTTTTCGATGATTGCAGTAACTTCGTCGGCACCACCAGCCAGGGCCTGGAGTACACCCAAACCGCCTCCTGGCTCGATGACTATACTCTCAGAACCCGGTTTCAGGGAAAAAGCCAGGGCTTCGGGCATCCAGGGGGCGGCTTCGAAGTCTGTTGGCGAGGTCAGGGTGATGGGTTGCAGAGCATCTGCATCAATGGAGAGACCCAATTGAGGGGGTGGATTCTGCAAATATTGGTAACTCAATCCAGGCAGACGGCGCGTACCCGCGTTCTCGATCACATCGATGCGAGAGATAGCGTTCCAGCGCCCATAGATACGACCAGAACCAGGATATTGACGGGCATAGGACAGTCCCTTATAGGGCGAGATCTCCATCCCCAGGGGAGATGAAAGACTCAAATTCGCAGCCACCAACCCTCCAAAAGAAAGCAGGCCCACGCCCAATAACGAGATCAACCCCGCTCGACTCCAGCGCAAAAGTGATTTCCTTCTACCCTCAAAAAGGATCAATGAAGAAAGCAGCGCGATCAGAGCACTCATCAAGACTGCTCCGGGTACACCCGATAGCGCAAGCATCAGAGGAGCAAGCAACACGCCCAAGGCTGACCCCAGCAAGTTAGCAGCATAAGTGAGGTGTGAGCGTCCCTTTGTAAGGGCTAATGCGCCGCCTATTCCCAGGCCACTGACTAAGAATGGGATTGTTAATGCGAAATAATATAGGGTGAAATAAAGGATTTGCCGCCGCTCCCAGGCGATGCTATAGGAGTCGAAAGGTAGCCAATTGACCCCCGCATATGCAAGGCCAACACCAACGACAAAACCTAACCCAACCCAAACCAATAATCGCTCAACAGGAATGGAACGCAAGCTTGGGAAAACACTCAGCATCGTGCCGCTCGCTCCGAAACCGAGCAATGCCAGGCTGACAACTAGAAAGGCAAAATGGTAGAACTGGGCTACTGCCAGCAAGCGGGTTAAGGTGCTCTCAAAGAGCAGGGTCGCTGCCGCTAACGCAGCGATACTGATATACTGACGGCTCATCATAAGTGTTGAACCTCTCCCCTCTGAGTTTACTTGAGGGGCCCAGCGCCGTCAAATAGCTGTTTCACTAGTTACGGTTTATCATCAGTAGGGTAATATCATCGTACTGATTGGTATCTTGCATATGCTGCTTCAATTGGGTGATAAGAGTGTCTAATATCTCCGATGGTTTTTCGCCAGACTGTTGAAGCAGGTTGCGGAAGCGATCATTCCCAAAAGTTTTACCAGAAGAATCTTGGCAATCGGGAATGCCATCAGAATAAAGTACCAAGGTGTCGCCAGGTTCTATCTTGATAGAATCGATCTCAAACGATGCGCTCTCAAACATGCCGACCGCAGGGCCAGTGGGCATTATCCTATTGAGAATCACGCCATCCCTCAACAGGTAAGGGGGGTCATGTCCAGCACTCAGGTAATGCAGTTCCCCAATGTCTGCATCCAAAACTCCAAAAAACAGGGTGGCGTACATGGCAGAGTCGTGAATCAAACACAGGTAGTTATTGACCAGTCTCACCGCTCGCAAAATGCATTCTTCGAATGGCGCACAGCCTTCGACTTGCGCATCATCAACAAAGGTATCAGCCATCACCATGGCGCGCAGTAAGCTACGGATGAGCGCCATGTACAGCGCTGAGCCAACCCCTTTGTCGGTCACATCACCGAGCAGCAACCCCAATTGCCTTGGGGCAATCTCGAAAACATCATAGAAATCTCCGGCGACTTCGCGAGCAGCCTGAAAATAAGCCTTTATTTGCCATCCTTCAGGTTGAGGGACATCCTGCGGTAGAAATCCAGCTTGTATCTCCCGGCCAATCTCCAACTCCCGTTCAAGGGATTTAAGATATTGCTGTTCAAGATCGTGCAGCCGCTTCTTTTCCAATCCTGAATTCAGACGAGCATGCAATATGGCAGGTTCAAAAGGTTTTGGTAAGAAATCAATCGCACCCATCGCAATACCATGGGCAATACTCTCGGTATCGTTAGAAGCAGATACGATCACCACCGGGATATTTCGCCATTCCTTATGGGCTTGAAGTTGCTCTAGAACAGCAAACCCGTCCATGACCGGCATCATCAGATCTAGAAATATCATATCAGGCACATCCTCGGCGACACGCTCAAGGGCCTCCTGCCCGTTTGAGGCTGTCAGAATATCGAGGTCTAGATCTTCGAGTTCCTGCTCTAGCAAGTCGATGTTGAAAGGCTCGTCATCAACGAGGAGGAGTCTCGATTTTTGATTTGAGATTTTGGATTTGCGATTTGCCATTTTGGATATACGATTTAGGATTTGCGATTTAGGATTTGCGATTTGTGATTTACGATTTTCGTTTGCGCAAAGTTTTGATGGAGGCTACTGTCATGGCTAGGATTTCATCGGTTTCTTTCATGATTGGGGAGATTTTTTCTTTGGACAACATTTTTGTTTCTTCGATGATTTCGAATCAATACAGTGTTTCGTCGGCTTCTTCTTCAACAATTTTGAGTTTGTTGATCATATCCGCTGTGGATTTTGCCCGACAAGCTGCACGGTAGTTTGCGCCAACAGATGTTGCAGATCGCAATAATTGTCGAGCAACCACATCAGCCGAACGTGATTTTGGCAAGGAATCTATCAGCTTAATTGTTTCAATTCCAATTGCCTTGGTCCGTTTCTGAAATGCGATTCTATCCATTATGCCCTCCATATTTTATTTCAGCCGATACAATAATTATTAATCGCAATTCATTAATCATAAATCTTCAATCATCAATCGCCAATCAAATATCTTTCCAACACAACGAACAACAGCTCTTCATCCACCGGCTTGGTCAGGTATTCTTCGCAGCCGGTATCGAGGGCCTTCTGAGCATCTCCGCTCATGGCATGGGCAGAGAGACCGATAATGGGAATATGCTTCAAATCAGGATTGGCTTTGATCTCTCGGGTTGCCGTCCAGCCATCCATGACAGGTAAGGACATATCCATCAGGATCAGGTCAGGAAGTTCAGCAGCAGCCAAATTCACTCCGGCTTGACCATCCCTGGCCTCGAACAATTCATAATCATCTTCTAAAAGTTGTACAAGCAGATCAAGGTTGAAATCTGCATCTTCGACAATCAAAATTTTTTTCATTTCACGCCCTGGAGGCCTTTCTTTCGTGCACTTTCTCCATGCTCTTGCGCAGCTCAGCCAGGAGTCGCTCTTGATCGAGGCCGCTTTTCTGAATGACCCGTTCAACGCTGTCTTCCAGGGCTTCCAGTTCAATGGTGTTGAGCGTCTTAGCAGTCAATACAATGATAGGAATATAGATCGCCTCCTCTCGTAGAGACTCGATCAAGGTAAACCCATCCATGCGAGGCATCATCAAATCGAGCAGAATCACATCGGGAGGAATATGATGGATCATCTCGAGAGCGACCTGCCCATTGGGCGCATCGACAATCTGGTAAGGTGCTTCAGCCAACAATTGACGGACCATATCTGAGATATTGGGGTCATCATCAACCACCAGCAGTTGCAGAGGAGATTCAGACCTTTGCTGTGAGTGTATCCGCTGGAGTGCATAAAGCACAGCGTCCTCTTCGAGGGGTTTGACCAGGTAATCTGCCGCACCCAACTGGTATCCCAAGGATTGCTTGTCCACGATAGTGACCAGAATGACGGGAATATCTCTGGTGGCAGGGTCAGCCTTAAGTTCGTAAAGCACCTGCCAGCCGTCTTTATGGGGCATCATGATGTCAAGGGTGATGGCGAAAGGATCCATCTGGTGCGCCAAGTGAAGTCCATCAACCCCATTGAGCGCTCCAACAACCTGGTAGCCGTGCTCGTCCAGGTTCTCCCTGAGCAGGTCATGGACATGGGGATCATCATCAATAGATAGGATAACCAGTTGATCTGTTGCCTGATGATATTCGGCATCCCTTACCGGTTGAGAAGGTTTGGGTTGAAAATCCTCTCCATATCGAAGTGGGATAGCGAGCGAAAAAACAGAGCCTACATCCTCTTCACTGGACGCAGTCAAATCACCACCAAGCAGTTGAGCTAAACTCTTACTGATAGAGAGTCCCAGCCCGGTTCCTCCATATTGGCGAGTTGTGGAGGTGTCAGCCTGCTGAAACTCGTCGAAGATTCTCTCAAGCGCTTCGGGGGAGATGCCTATGCCGGTATCTCGTACCTGAATGAGTAAGACCTTCTCGGCAACCTGTGCGCTTAACGTGATCTGGCCTTCTTGGGTGAACTTAGCGGCGTTGCTGAGCAGATTTATCAATATTTGCTTGAGTTTTTCCTGATCAGTGTGCAGTTGAGGAAGTGCGGATGGTATCTCACAAACCAATTCGACCGAATCTTTGACCAGGGGTTGCGTGGTTGCAACCACAAGATCCGCGAGCGGTTGGAACTCAAACTTTGCTGACTGCACTTCCATCCTGCCTGCCTCGATCTTGGCAATATCCAATATAGTGTTGATCAACCCCAGCAAATGGTCCGCGCTCACCAATACTTTGTCGAGATTATCGACTTGCTTCTCAGGCAGTGATTCTTTCCCTTTGCGGCGTACGATTCGTGTGAAGCCGATGATGGCGTTAAGCGGTGTGCGAAGCTCGTGGCTCATATTGGCCAGAAATGTAGATTTAGCCTGATTGGCTTCTTCAGCTTCCTGGCGAGCGCGCTGGAGTTCGGTAATATCATGGTAAATGGCAATGAAAGCCACCTGCTCGCCATCGACTATCACGGGCAGTCCTGAGACCTCTACATCCACTAGTGAGCCGTCTTTACGGGTGCGCTGGGTGATCAGATGAATTTGTTTTTCTCTCACACCCCGTTGAGAGTAACCAACGGCTTCCATGTAAATTTCTTCATGTTTTGCGACCAGATCGTCAATATTCCGTCCTAAAGCTTCCTCTTCCGTGTAGCCAAATAATTTCTCTGCAGCCGGGTTCCAGCCAGTAATCTGCAAATCTGGGCTAATCAGCACGATGGCTGCTGGGCTGTTCTCGATGACTGCCTGATAATATTGCTTTTGACGTTTGATTTCGTCGAAAAGGCCCGCGTTGCGAAGTGCAGTGCTGACATTGGCCGCAATGGTGTTCAAAAGGTTAAGGTCGCTTTCGTTGAAGAGACCTTCCTCCTCTGTGCTCTGTACGCTGATCACACCCAGGGATTGGGTACCCACTTGAATGGGAATCCCCAAAAATGAGCGCGCTTCTTTTCCAACTCGCGTCGCTCCAATCTCTGTACGGCGTTGCTCCAATTCTCTATTGATCAATAGAGGCTCTCCCGATTCAATGATCTTACTGGTCAGACCCTCGCCTAACTGCAGCGGATCGATATCCTCCCCATAAGTATAGGGGAAATTGATCATCTTGGATTCTTGATCGAGAAGAGCGACAAAGACAATATCGGCAAGGAATATCTCCCGAATTTGATCTCCGATCAGTTGGATCAGGGCATCGAACTCGGTTTCAGCAACCAAAGCCTGACTGACGGTGTTGATGATGGCCAGTTCCTGGGCACGCTGTTCAGTCTCCCTGAGCAAGCGCTGGGTTTCCTCGAAGAGCCGCGCATTTTCAAGAGCAACACTCAAACTTGCTGCCAGAGTTTCAAGAAGCTGCACATCTGAAGGGCTAAAAGCATGTTCTCTGCTGACGTTTTGCAGGCTGATGGCACCGAACATTTGCTCATTACTCAGAAGTGGGACCGCCAGGACCGATAGGGGTGCTTCTCCGGCAACCAAGGGTGCACCGGCTGCTTCCATCTGCTCTGCAACTCCCTCATTTGCCAAATAAACGCTCTTGTGCTTAATAAAGTTTTCGATGATCGGGTTGATGGGCTGCGGCTCAACCGAAAATCTCTCACCCTTTTCGACGGTATATTCATAGTAGTGGAGATTATTTTCAACATCAAAGCGGCTGATCACTACCACTTCCGAGTCGAATATCTTCTGCACTCGATCCCCTACCAGATCGTAGATTTCTCCCATCTCCACCCTGGCAACCAACCCAGCCTGGACGTCGTTGATGATGGCAAGTTCAGCATTGCGCTCCTCGGTCTCTTTGAGCAGGCGTTGGGTCTCCTCGAGCAGTCGGGCGTTCTCCAGGGCGATGGCCATACTGTTTGCCAAAGTCTCTAGCAGGCGAATATCGGCGTCTGTGAATTCCTTCTCGCCATCTACGTCCTGCAAGGATAGGAAGACCACGGTATCAGCATCTTTGGTTCTTCTTACAGGCACCGAGATAACTGACTTGGGCATCTGGCCTGCTGAGACCTGATAATCTTCAAATTGACTGGCAAATTCCGCATAATCGCCATTGCGTACAAAGGTATCCTGCAATTCCAGGATATATTCATTGAGTGAATTAAAGGGAACACTCACCGGCTCAAATATTTGCTCTTTCTCATGGCCATATTCAATGGTAAGCGTGCGCTCCACTAAGTTTGCTGAGTACAAAGCCACAACCTGGGAGTCGAATATCTCACGCAGTTTTTCGCCAACCGCCTGGTAGATCTTACGGATATCCAACTCAGCCGCTAGCGCCCGCTGGAGCGTATTGATGATGGCCAATTCGGCATTGCGGTCTTCGGTTTCTTTGAGCAAACGCTGAGTTTCATCAAAAAGGCGGGCGTTTTCGAGCGCCACGCTGGTACTGTTGGCCAGGGTAGTCAGTAGTCGGAGATCAGACTGAGTGAAAGAATATTCCTTTGTATGACATTCAATGTTCATCGCCCCTATTGACCGGTCGTTGACTACAAGTGGCGCATAAATCCCTGAGAGCGATTCTTCGGTCCCTTCGACCGTGATGGCGCCCATCTCTTCGAATTCAGCCGCGGTAGACAACATCAGTGGTTTTTTGTTTTCCACCAATTGTCGACCGATAGGGCCAGGTTTGAAGGGTGGCGGATAATGTCGAACGCCATTCTCCAATATATACATGGCCTCAGACATGTCTGTTTCAGCATCGTAGGTATACAGACTGACCCCATTTCCCGCAAATATTTCCGAGATGCGCTTGCCCACTAACTCAAAGATCGCCTTGATGTCAAGCTTTGACGCTAACCCTTCCTGCACACTGTTGATCAGCGCCAGTTCCGCCAGGCGCTCTTCCAGGCTGGAATTGGCAACTTGCAAGTCGGCAGTGCGTTCCGATACGGTTCGTTCCAGACCTTCGATGAGCTGAGCGTTCTCCAACGCGGATGCAGATTGGTTCGCCAGCAAAGTTAACAGATCCGCATCCTGGCGATTGAATGCACCGAAGATCTCCCGGACATCAGCATACAACATGCCCAAGACGCGGGCATGGGAAACCAGAGGCACAACAATCACAGATCGCAGATGGATTTCAGGTGGGTCACCTTCTTCGACATCCCCTACCCCCTGAGCGATGACAGCCTGACGGGACAAAACTGCCTGATCGATGAGTGTGGAAGCCATCTCGAAGACCTGTCCTTGCTCCTCGACATCGATCCCATAAGAGCGCTCTATTTTCGAAAACGATTCAGCATCTTCATTTCGAAGCGACAAAAGGACGCGTTCTGCGCCGCTTAGATCAACAAACTCCTCCATAATGAATGAGAGCATACTACTCGGATCGCTCTGTGAGGCCAATCGTGTTCCCGTGTCAAGCAAGCGCTTGAACTGCTGCTGAATATTGCCTTCGCCAGATTGGACATCCAGCAAGGGGGTTAGCGGTTCGCCGCGGTGGTGAGCCTGGCGTACCCATTCCAAGATTATGTTTTGGTTAAAGGTAGAGCGAGAAAGGAATGCACGGCGCAATCCCCGATCGGTGATCGCTGCACAGCGGTCTGAGAGTGTTTTTCGTCCCTGCAGAAGCACATTCCAGGCTTCTTCGGTCTCAGATGTAGATGATGTCAATTGACTTAGAACTGAATAGCGGCTCCATATTGGGACTTCAATATAAACTGGGTTATGCAGTTCACTGGCTATTTCAAGGGCTTTTTCAGAAGTGCGATCCGCAGCAGCTGTATTCCCTAAATCTAAGTAGAGACCTGCTAATAAGCCCAGAACAAACGGAATATATGCTGGCAATCCTTCGACCAGATCCGCTGCCTCCAGCAAGGTTTCAAGGGCTTCTTCCAATTCACCTCGATTCCACTGAATCAATCCCTGCGTGGTTCTGGCGAACGCTTCAACACTTTGAATTCCGGCTTCATGAGATTCCATGATCGCCTGCTGATTTCTTTCTGCGGCATATTCCAAATTTCCCAGGTAGTAATCAACCAGACTGGCCATATGTAGGGATAACAAATAATTTGTGCGAGATTGGGTTTCGAGAAAGATTTCAACTGCCTGATTTAGAAGATGTACAGAACGATAGAACAACCCAAATTCCAGATAAAAAACACCCAGATTGTTAGTCAACGACCCTACCATTCGAATTTCACCAATGGACTGGCAAATGTCCAGAGCCTGTTCCTGGTGAATCAAAGACAAGGAAGGTTGATCCTGGTGGATAATGCCAAGCACGAGATGAGCCATCCCAAGAAGCAGGCGATCATCCAATTGTTCAGCGATTTCCTTTACCCGCAACGCATATTTTTCGCTTTTTCTCCCAATAAAGGAACCAGCATATGCAAGATGATATGCACACATGGCCTCTTCGCGCAGCGCTCCCAATTTTTGAAAGATCTCAATCGCCTTAGCTAAATCGTGGGAAGCGCGTTCGAACTCACCTGTGTCGATAAACGATTTCCCAAGTACTTGAAGAGCATTGGCTTCACTTAATCTGTCCCCCAGTTCAATGGCCTTATCTTTCACTTCCAGCGCCAAAACGCGACTTTTATCAATCTCCCCCAAATAAGTAAGCGCAAAGGCTTGGCGAGTCAGAGAATCCAGGAAAAGTTTATTGTCACCCTGATCTTGAGCAAGCTTAGCCATAGCGACGAGATCATCAACTTCCGCATAATATTTTCCCAAGCGCTGGTAGCAAAAGGCGCGGTTATCGAGCAATCTATATTCTTCGGCTGGGGATAAATCAGGCAAGATAAGTGCCCTGGAAAAATGATCAACCGCCTCATCCCATAGATAAGCATTTTGAGCACGCTCTGCAGCGGCACGAAGATCTGAAAGGACATGCCTTTGCTTAGAAGTAGTCATAAGACGTAATTACAACAGTACATAATCCCCATAATTGACTATTTTTATCCAGAATTTGTGACCAGCTTACCAGAATCCCCCGGAAAGTCAAGGGCTCGTCAGGGCAATCGCATTTGGATGATTAGCTCTCTATGGAAAGACAAATCCACACAAATTGAAGGGCAAAAGTTTGCATATGTCAATCCTAACTGAGCGGTATAAAACATGCGACTGCCCTAAGAGTTCTGTCAATTGACTTTCCATGGTTTAATCACAAAAATCAATAAAGTAATGACTATGCGCATGTCATTACTTTATTGAAGTTCTCATTTGGGGTTCGTGTGAAAATGATAAATCTTGGTATAATCCTCCTATATTTTGCAATAGGTGAAACTGGTTGCAAATTCCCATGAAATCAAGGAGCCCAAGTTGGCGTTTAATCCCCTCAATTGGCTACTAGGCTTTTTCTCATTAGACATTGGCATCGATCTGGGTACTGCGAACACCATGGTCAATGTGAGCGGGAAAGGCATTGTCATCAGCGAACCCTCCTGGGTCGCAATAGAAAAACGAACACGAATACCTCTGGCCATTGGCGCAGAGGCCAAAGCCATGGTCGGACGCACTCCGGCTAATGTTCTTACCGTTAGACCAGTTCGAGATGGAGTGATCTCCGAATTCGAGATTACCCAGGCTATGTTGGAATATTTTATTGGTAAAGTTCACCAACAGAGTATCGTGCCAGTTCCCCGCCCGCGCGTGGTGATAGGTATACCAGCAGGCGTGACGAAGGTCGAAAAACGCGCCGTGTATGACGCAGCCATGTCGGCAGGTGCGCGTGAGGTTTATCTAATCGAAGAGCCTGTTGCTGCTGGTCTGGGTGCTGGTTTGCCGATTAGCGAGGTCCGTGGAAGTATGGTTGTGGATATCGGAGGTGGCACTTCGGATGTGGCCATCCTCTCCATGAAGGGTGTGGTTGTCTCGCGATCCTTGCGCGTTGCTGGAGACGAACTCGATGAAGATGTCATCCAGTATGTGCGCAATAAATACAACCTGCTCATCGGGCAACGTATGGCTGAGCATGCTAAGATCGCTATCGGTTCTGCCTATCACCTTCCACAAGAAAAAACCATTCGCTTACGCGGCCGCAATTTGCTCAGCGGTTTACCGGAAGCCATTGAAGTATCTTCTGTCGAATTACGTGAGGCGATGGCGAGTTCTGTTCAGATCATCGTCGATACGATCAAAGATGCCCTGGATGAAGCGCCACCTGAGATTGTGGCCGACCTGATGGACATGGGTATTTGCATGGCTGGCGGAGGCAGTTTGCTGCAAGGTTTGGACGAACGCCTGACTAATGAACTCAATATCCGAGCCTGGGTTGCTGAAGATCCGATGAGCTGTGTGGCTCGAGGCGCAGGCATCGCTCTCGAAAACCTTGACATGTGGAGATCTTTGTTCATTGGGCTAGGCCGCACCGACAGGGGCTTATAGCTGACACAGCAATCATTTCATTTATTAGTCTGCGAGAGTGTCATCGGTAAATCGGTAAGCATATGAATTCCAGATCATCCATACCTTGGCAAGGCATCACCTTGTCTCTGGTTGCCATTGGTTTAGTTGTGCTAGCACTAGGTGGCTATCTCACACCAGTATCTAGAATGGCGCTCTCTCCCCTCGTCACGGTACAGACCTGGGTGTCAGAGCGCGTTCAGGCAATCCAGGTCTTCCTGACAAGCCCGCGTGATGTAGCAGTTTTGACTCAGGAAAACATCGCTCTAGAGGCAGAACTTGCCCATCTGCGCACGCAAATCATTGAATTGCAGCAACAGCTTGGGGAATACCGGGTCCTCTCAGCACTGTTGGATTTCGCCCGTGCCTATCCAGAGTACCAATATGTCGGTGCCAGCGTTATTGGCCGGGACCCCAGCCCATTTTTGAAGTACATTCACATCAACCGAGGTTCAGATGATGGCTTACGGCGCGGGATGCCCGTTGTCACACAACAAGGATTGATCGGACGCGTCTCCCAGGTGACCGCCTCAGCCGCGCTCGTTCAGCTGATTACAGATCCCTCTGTGACAGTCAATGTGGTCCTAGAACCCTCTCGAGCCGAAGCAGTCCTCTCTGGCTCCATCACGGGTGATATTGGCTTGGACATGATCCCCCAGGATATCACTGTTCAGCCCGGCGATCTGGTGCTGACCTCTGGGCTGGGTGGGAATTACCCCCCCAATATCCTCATCGGACAGTTGACTGGCGTCCGCAGCCAGGATTACGATCTCTTCCAGAGCGCCTCTTTGCAGCCAGTGGTTGATTTCACAAACCTGGAGATCGTGCTGGTGATCACCAATTTCCAACCGATTGACATCTCTCCACTCATCCCCACACCTGTTGCACCCTAAACACTTTGGAACTTTCAGACTACTATCCATGCCGCACCATTTTCTCTGGTGATTATCTTGACAATGTCAACTTTCAGACGAGAAGCCCGTAACCCCCTATTTTCGGAAGTTCTCGCGAAGTTGACATTGTCGAATTGTTTAATCAGATCGCCAAATCAATTATTATCATGCTACCCACATTAGTCGCCCTACCAGTCTTTACGGTTCTCGTGATCCTACAGACTTCCATCGTCACCAGAATGCCACTACTACATGGATACGCGGATATCGTGCTCCTGGTGATCATTGCCTGGGCGCTCCAAGAACGTGTGCAATCCGCCTGGCAATGGAGTATATTTGGTGGGCTGTTGGTTGGCTTTGTCTCAGCGATGAATTTCGCTGTTCCATTAGTAAGCTATGCAGGCATCACTGCGCTAGCACTGATCATCAGGCAAAGGATCTGGCAAATCCCGATTTTAGCCATGTTTGTGGTCACGTTGATAGGGACACTCTTCAGTCACAGCTTAACTGCACTTGTGGTCTCTATCGGTGGCACGACGCTTCCCTTGCTCGATACACTTCAACTAATCACATTGCCTAGCTTGTTTCTTAACTTGTTGCTGGCTGCACCGGTCTACGCGATTGTGCGAGATTTTGCCAACTGGATGCACCCCGAAGAAATAAAAATATGAACCAATCAGGAGTATTACAAAACCGCGTCGCCGGATGGCGCATCTTAGCTTTCGTTATCGTCATTGGACTAGTTTTCACTTTTTATACGATCCGGTTATTCAGCCTACAAATCCTTGGATTTGAGGAATTTATCTCCCTGGCTGAGGAAAACCGCATCAGCGAGATCAGTATCTCAACCTTGCGGGGTGTGATCTATGACCGCAATGGCATTATCCTGGCGAATAATATTGCCTCATACGATGCAGTGATCTTGCCAGCGAACCTACCTGACGATCCCGGGGAAATCCAGGAGATTTACCGTCAACTCTCAGAGCTCATCGATGTTCCTGTCAATTTGGGAGAAGTGTCGCTCGAAACTCCTTACGTTCCCTGTGTCTCCGAGCATGGCATCACTCAAATTGCAGACTACGGCATAACCAGCGCCCCGTTCCGCACCGTGAAGGTCAAATGCAATATCGACCGCTCCTTGGCCATGATCATCCAGGAAAAAGCAATTGATTGGCCGGGAGTCAATATCGAAATCGAACCCATACGTGATTACCCCACCGGGTCGCTGACTGCTTCGATCATTGGATTCTTAGGCCCGATCTCACAATTCGATGAGCAGTATTACCGTGAGAGAGGCTTCATCCCCAACCGCGACAAAATCGGTTACGCGGGGATCGAGCGCTTTTTCGAAGCCATTCTAAGAGGCAAGCCAGGCAAACGCGTTGTGGAAGTCGATGTCGCTGGTCAGATCGTGCGCGACATCCACCCCCCTATCGCTCCCATCCCTGGACAAAATATCACCCTGACGATTGACACTCGCCTGCAGGATGCTACTGAAGGCATCTTGCTTGGTGAAATTGGCGGCTGGAATGCATATTTTGCCGAACTACGCATTACCAGCGGAGTTGCCATCGCCATGAACCCCCAAACTGGCGAGATCCTCTCTATGGTATCGTTCCCGACATACGAGAACAACCGCATGGCGCGCGTCATCCCAACCTACTACTACGAACAATTACTCGCTGATGTACGTGACCCGTTGCTCAACCACGCCGTGGGCGCAGAACTTCCCGCGGGTTCGGTGTTCAAGCTGTCTACCGCAGTAGGCGCCTTGAACGAAGGGGTCGTTACGCCTGAGCAGATCATCGATACCCCAGGGTTGATCACCATCACAGAAAAATATACCCCCAACGATCCAGGTTTCGATCGTGAATTCGTCGACTGGAACCGGGCCGGGTTCGGGCAGTTAGATTTCCTGGGGGGCATCTCCAACTCCAGCAACGTATACTTTTACAAGCTTGGAGGGGGTTTTAAAGAAGAAGTCCCCGAAGGGTTGGGCATCTGCCGCCTGGGGACATACGCCCAAGCCATTGGGTATGGGGAACTACCTGGCGTAGAATTGCCCGATGCAGCCGATGGCACTATTCCTGATCCGACCTGGAAACGCATCAATCATGGAGAAAACTGGGCGATTGGTGATACGTATATCTCCAGCGTGGGCCAGGGCTTTGTGATTGCCACACCCTTGCAAGTGCTTATGTCGGCGGCGACCATAGCCAATGATGGCAAGTTGGTGCGTCCCACCCTAATCTACGAGATCACTGACTCAGAAGGGAATATCGTCCAAGGCTTCCAACCGGAGATTAAATGGGATATCACCCAAGACCCAGTCATCGATGTATTCAACGAACCAACGACTGCTGGAGGCTGTGAAGCCAAACTCACTGGGGAGAAAACTACCGTGCAGCCTTGGGTGGTCCAAATCATCCAGGAGGGCATGCGCCTAGCAGTTACCCAGGGCACGCTATCCATCGATGCTGTGGGGTTCCAAAATGTCGATATCGCCGCAGCCGGAAAGACTGGCACAGCTGAATACTGCGATGAATTTGCTGCTGAAAAGAACCTGTGTAAGCCCGGCGACTGGCCTACCCACGCCTGGACAGTTGCCTACGCTCCCTATGAAAACCCCGAGATTGCAGTAGTAGCCTTCGTCTATAACGGGGGTGAGGGTGCCAGCGTAGCTGGTCCAATTGTGCGCAGGGTGATCGAAGCTTATTTCGAGCTGAAATCTATCGATGTGGCGCTAGGAAACCAATAATAGGCCTCTATGAATTCCCGTGGTAATGTCCAGATTTGGGGGTATGGGGCGTGCTCCGCACGCC
>CAZUSV010000098.1:0-22962 GCA_964622645.1 uncultured Anaerolineales bacterium | reverse complement strand
ATGGGTACGATGCCCAAAGTGAACACCACTCTCTAAGAGTTCTTTCATGGAAACAACGGACATATTATTCTCCTAGCGTTTTTTCCTCCGTCTCTATCTATCCCAATGGGCACCGCAGGTTAAATTTCCCCCCTTGCGGCACGCTCCCAGTGGGTCAAGAGACGTGTGTATTTTTTGATTTTGCTTACCCGTTTCGGGTGCAAAACCGGGCGGAGTATATCAGGGGAATTGCGAATTGTGAAGGGTGAATTGCGAATTGTTAATTCTTATTCACAATTCACCCTTCATCGTTCAGCATTCACAATTCTATAAATCAGGTGACCGCGTGGCAATTTTCTCCTGCACCATGCTGATGAATTCGTCCACAGGCGTGCCGTCTTTGCGAGTGCCGTCGCGCAGACGTAGGGCGATGCTCTGCTGCTCGACTTCCCGTTGGCCTACCACCAGCATATAAGGAACCTGCATCTTTTGGGCGGCGCGGATCTTGGCATTCATGCGGTCGGAGCCCAGATCAGCCTTGGCGCGCACATTGAGTGCCTTGAGCTTTTTCTCGATCTCAAGAGCATACTCGTTCTGATCATCCGTGATGGGGATGATACGCGCCTGCTCAGGCGCCAGCCAGACAGGAAACTTACCAGCGTAGTGCTCGATCAGGAAGCCGATCAGACGTTCGTGGGTGCTCAACGGGGCGCGGTGAATGCACAAGGGTGTCTCATCCTCTCCGGCGCTGTTCTTGAAGGCCAGGTCAAAGCTCACCGGCTGAGAAAAATCTACTTGATTGGTAGCCAGCGTGAATTCCCGTCCGATGGCGCTCCATACTTGCACGTCGACCTTGGGGCCGTAGAAAGCGGCCTCATCGGGGACTTCCACATAGGGCACTCCACCGTTTTGCATTGCCTGCCGGACCATCTCCTCGGTCTTCAACCACAGGCGCTCGTTGTCGACATATTTCACCCTCAAGCCCTCTTTGGCGTGGGTGCTAAAGCGCATGACGTACTTCTCGATGTTGAATATTTCGAAGTATTCCATGTACATGGCGATGACGTCCATGAACTCCTGTTCGAAATCATCTTCTGAGCAGTAGATGTGGGCATCGTTCATCTGCATAGAACGCACCCGCATCAGGCCGAAGAGCTCGCCGCTCTTCTCGAAGCGGTAGCAGGTACCATATTCGGCCAGACGCAGGGGCAGGTCGCGGTAGCTGCGCGGCCGGGCATCAAAGATCTTGTGATGCATAGGGCAGTTCATCGGCTTGACGTAGTATTTGACGCCATCCATATCCATGGGCGGGTACATGCTGTGGGCATAGTAGGGCAGGTGGCCGCTGCGATGGAAGAGATCTTCTTTGGTGAGATGGGGCGTGCGCACACGCTCGTAGTTGTGGTTGTGCTCGATCTCCTTGGCCAGCGATTCCAGCTCTTCGATCATGATGCCGCCATTGGGTAGCCAAAGCGGCAGGCCAGGACCGACTTCATCAGCGAAAGTGTAGATATCGAGTTCTTTGCCCAGTTTGCGGTGATCGCGCTTTTTGGCCTCTTCCAGCATGTGGAGATGTTCTTCCAACTCTTGGGATGTCTTCCAGGCCGTGCCGTAGACTCGCTGAAGTTGGGCTTTGTTCTCGTCTCCCCGCCAGTAGGCTCCGGCAATGCTCATCAACTTGATCGCCGAGGGGTTGATCTTACCCGTATGTTCCACATGCGGCCCACGACAGAGATCCGTGAAGGTATCGTGAGTGTAGAACGAGATTTCAGGCTTCTCGTCCAAGGGCTGGCCGTATTCGTCGAAGCCGCCTTCTTCCAGCCCTTCGATCAACTCGACCTTATAAGGCTGATCCGCGAACATCTCTTTGGCTTGCTCGGCGCTGACGACTTTCTTCTCGAAAGGGTGGTGTTTGGCGATGATCTGGCGCATGCGTTTTTCGATAGCTTTGAGGTCATCGGGGGTCAGGTTGCGCGGCAGATCAAAGTCGTAGTAGAAACCGTTCTCGATGGGGGGGCCAATGGCAAATTTGGCTTCACCGGGCTCGAATAGTTCAATCACCGCCTGCGCCATCACATGCGCAGCCGAGTGCCGAATGCGGTAAAGTTCAGATTCTTCGTATTTTTCTTGCTCTTGGTAAGACATTTTGTTGCTCCAAAAATAAGTGGGTAGTGGTTAGTGGAAAGTGAAAAGTTGCGCGTTTCTATCGGTCATTTTCGTAGTCAAAAAACAACCTCTACTTGAGCGATTTTGCGGGAAGGACTGCCAGTTAATCATCATCGTCATTCTTAAACAAAAAGCTCTCGCCTGTTTCAGGGCGAGAGCGCAAAGCTCACACGGTTCCACCTGACTTCGCCTGTAAGCACACCTTTGGCGATTGGGCACTACAAGCATCTCATCATGACCGATAACGAGGTCAGCCGTTTTACTTACTTAGTGATCAGTTTTCAGTGTCCAGTTATCAGTCTGACCGTTTACTGAATACTGTTCACTGTTTACTGATTACTGTTCCGTTCAACACTCGCGGGGGGTATTCGCTGGTCGGTCGCTGGGGGAGACTCTCAGCCGCTGATCTCCGTTTTCTGTCAGATCCGTGCCGGTTACTCGTCCCGGTCGTCGCGTTTTAGTTATTTGCTATGTTATCAGTCGATATTATAAATCGCTTTGTGGGGCTGTCAAGCACGGGTACGAAACGCTTGTTCTGCCAGGGCAATCGATCCCAGCACACCGGCACGCCTGCCCAGGGCAGGGGGGACGATATACTCCTCGATGTTATCTAAGATTTCAGGGACTTGCACGTAGTTGTTGAGTAATTTTTGAACGTTTGTGCGTATCAGCGGGAAAAGCTGCGCTTGCTCCATCACACCACCACCCAGAATGATTCGTTGGGGAGCGAGGATCAGGATGTAGTTGACTAGCGCATAGGCGATATACATGGCTTCTAGTTCCCAGGCAGGATGATCCTTAGGGAGGGTTTCGGCGCGTGCCCCCCAGCGTGCTTCCAGCGCTGGACCGGAGGCTAGCCCTTCGAAACAGTCGCCGTGAAAGGGGCAAAAGCCCTCGAAGGGATCTTGCTCCAAGTCATGGGGCAGATGAATATGGCCCATTTCTGGGTGTATCACGCCATGGAGCAGATTGCCCTCCACCATGGCACCCCCACCAATCCCGGTGCCGATGGTCAGGTAGATAAAGGTATCCAGCCCCTGCGCCGCGCCCCAGCGATGCTCCCCCAGGGCAGCGGCGTTGACGTCGGTATCAAAGCCAATGGGGATGTCAAAGGTTTTGCGTAGCGCACCGACGAAATCTGTTTGTGCCCAGCCGGGTTTTGGGGTGCTGGTGATGTACCCGAAGGTAGGGGAACCTGTATCGGGGTCGAGTGGACCGAACGAGCCGATGCCTATTGCATTGATCTCATCTTGCTCATCGAAAAAGGCAATGGCCCGATTAAAAGTCTCTTCCGGCGTTGTGGTAGGAAAACGCGTTTCGGCGCGGATATCGTTGGGACCTGTCCCAACCGCGCAAACAAATTTGGTGCCGCCCGCTTCGATGCCGCCGCAAAGTATCATAATTTGTCTCCTCAAGGTCGGAGTTCCGTTGGGTATTGTATACCCCACTCACTGCGCAAATTATCCATCAACCGCATCATGGCTTGCGTTTCATCCAGGGTCATGATATCGCTTTCCAATTTTCCAGCTCGTAAACAGGCGTGAACTTCTTCGACTTCGGTCAAATAGCCGTTACCGGGGTAGGAAATTGTCATCGTTTCCGGCTGCTGACCTTTGACGCACAGCGTCAGGCGGTCGGGGCAAAAGAATGTATCGTGGACTTTTATATATCCATCACTGCCGACCACAAAGGCTTCACGGGGTTTGTAGACACGCATACTGCTGGCAATTTGAGCAATTCGGTTTTTGCCGTACACCAGGGTGAGCGCGTTGAGTTCGTCCACACCCGTCTCGCCAATGATTGCTTGTCCATGTGCTTCGTCCGGAATTCCCAGCAACATCGTTGAAAACGAGAGCGGATAGATGCCTAAGTCAAGGAGTGCTCCGCCGCCCAATTCCGGGTTATAAAGCCGGTGGGCTGGGTCATAGGGCAGGTTGAAACAAAAATCGGCTTGAATGTGGCGTATTTCGCCAATTGCGCCATCATTCACCCACTGACGCACCTGAGCGATGGCGGGGAAGAAACGCATCCAAACGGCTTCCATCAAAAATAAGTCATTTTTGCGAGCCAGGGAAATACACTCAGTAGCCTCGTGAGCATTGAGCGTCAGCGGTTTTTCGCACAATACGTGTTTACCCGCATTGAGGCACATCAACATATTCTCGTAATGCAGGTTGTGCGGCGTGGCGATATAAACGATGTCGATGTCGGGATCTGCAGCCAGGGCTTCATAGCCGGTGTAGCAGTGAGGAATATTCCATTGCGCCCCAAACGAATCTGCCGATGCCTGAGTGCGCGATGCCACCGCCAGTAGTTTGGCATCTTCAACACTGTGAAGCGCTTCTGCCATGCTGGCAGCAATATTGCCTGTTGCCAAAATACCCCAGCGAAATTTCTTCATTATGTGCTCATCCGTAAAACAACTTTCAACAACCCAGGAGTCAATGATGATAAATTGCGAAAGGCGCGCTCGATACCTTTAAAGTCATACACGGTTACAAGCGGCTCGGTGAGGATAAAGCCCTGTTGCATCAACTCCATACCCGTTTGCATGGCGACAGCCTTTTCGTCCAGGTGACGCACATGACCGTTGACTACATCAATGGCTTTGTAATTCCACTGCTCCATATTCACCGCGCGCATGCCCTGATTCGATTGGTGGTATCCGATGAGAATGATGCGGCCATGTTTTTTGACCAACGGCGTGCACAAATCCAGAGCGCTCTGATTGCCAACTGCCTCGATGACAATATCAAATTCGTCATACTGCGCTAGGATGGCGTCTGCGTCTTGTTCGCCGGGATGGATGGTCACATCTGCCCCGAGGATTTTCGCTAACTCCCGGCGATCTTCAAGTGGATCAATGGCAACTACGAATTCGGCTCCCTGGTAGCGTGCCAATTGCTGGCAGACCAGACCCATAAATCCACAGCCGACAATCGCCACACGGTCGCCGGGTTGCGTGCCAAAACGGTCGCCCGCATGAACACAGCAAGCGATAGCTTCGCCGAGTGCAAACACCGGATCAACGCCCACAGGCAGCTTGACCACCATATTGGGTGTTGTGACCAGATATTCGGCGTAGGCTGGCACGCCAAAGGTGGTGACGAGATCACCTTCAGAAAATCCCTGAACAATTTCCCCAACACCAGCAACTACGCCACTGGCTTCGTGCCCCAACCGCGGGTACGTTTTTGCCATCTCTTGCCGATTTTGGTAGACGAAAACGTCCCCGCTGCACACGCCGCATGCTGTAATCTTGATGAGTAATTCATCATTCTGATACACAGGATTTTCAAACTCCCGAATTTCAAAACCGGATTCTGTGAGGATAGCAGCTTTCATTGCAAAGATTCACTACCGGACACTTTTAACGAACCGTGTTCCTTAGGCAGTTTATATGCATAAAATGTGTGATTTTCGAGCAAATGAAGTGCATAAAGGCTCATTTATTGAAAGGAACACGGTTCGTCTGCGCTCCTATATAAAAAGTGTCCGGTGATGAAAGCAAAGATAATATCCCATCTGATGCAATGTTTATCGGCCGCGGCGCATCAAGTTCGCCGACAAACTGGCCGTCTTCAGCGAATAGTTTGAAGGCCATATAAACCCACTCACCTTGTGGATTTTGGATCACTTTGCCCGAATAGCGGGAACCCAACTCGTCTCCCGCGAAGAACTCATCGCTGTGAAATGTGTACGGTCCCAAAGGATGGTCGGCGACCAGATAGTGTGTGCCCGTTTGGCGCTTGACACCTGAACGAGCGAGGCGGGCTACTGAAAACTCATTCTTGGTGACGTTGAAAAAGATGTACCAGCGACCATGTATCTCGGCAAGCTGGGGCACTTCCATTTGGCCGAATTCGCCGGGATCGGTCAACGGGGGTTGCACCTCCCAATGGATCAAGTCGGTCGAGTGCGCCAGCGCAATCACACCGCGCCCATCGGCGGGGCCATGGTTGACGCGCCCGGTGATCAGGGCGTAGAAGGCGTCTTCTTGCCAGAACACCCATGGGTCGCGCCAGGCCAGATCGTGCCAGGCATCTAAATCGAGCAATTCATACCAGCGTGGATCGGCCTCAATGATTGGATTAGCAGGGTGTTTTTCCCAGCAGATTAGATCATTCGATGTGGCCAGCCCAACCCGTTGGATCAGTCCTTTTTCAGCGCGGTTGGTGCCGGTATAAAAGAAATGCCACAAGCCATTGTGTCGCAAAATACTGCCCGTCCAAGTAGTGTAATCATCCCAGGCTGGGGTTGGACTGGGGGCCAGAGCATCCGGGAGCACTTCCCATCTGAACAAGTCTTGTGAGACGGCATGCCCTATAGACACATTCCAATGCCGCAGTTTGGGATCTCCCAACGAGCGCGGGGCATGCAAATAGAAAATGTGATAATCGTCGCCGTCACGGCCAAACCAGAAGTCCCAAAGCCAATCTGCTGATAGTTTCAACGTCATTTATAGAATTCCTTAGATAAAACTTGCCTTACTGATACTTTGCAGAAAAGCCTTTTGGAAAATAAAGAATAACACCAACACCGGCAACGTTGCGATGGTTAGATATGCCATACTCATACCACTCCAGTAACCTATATAGCCAATGCCCACCATGATCGGCCGAAATTGATCTGTCTGGATGACTAATGAAGGCCATAAATATTGGTTCCACATCGCGAGAAAATGGAGAATAGCGGCTGTAGCATAGACTGATCCCGATAGCGGAACGACGACCTTGAAAAACACTTGCAGCCAGTTTGCCCCATCTATTCGGGCTACATCAATCAAGTCTCTCGGTAAGTCCTTAAAAAATTGAACAAACAAATAAATTGAAAAGGCATTCGCTATAAAGGGGACGATTTGCGCCTGATACGAGTTTAACCAACCAGTTGTGAATCCATCCACACTCACCCAGGGAAGATTATTTACAACTAACAACAGAGGTATCACAATTGTCTCAAATGGGACGATTATTATAGCCACGATCATCGATAAAACAAACTGCCGCCCTACCCATTTCAGATGCGAGAGTGCAAACCCTGCCATCGAGTTTACAAGAAGTCCGCTTATTACTGTAGAAGATGTGACCAATGCCGAATTGGCTAGGAACCGGGCAATCGGCACTCGGCTGAAGAGTATCCCATAGTTCGCAAGAGAAATGTCACCAACTGGCAGAAATGCTCGTATTGACGAGAGATCATGCAACAGTTGCCAATACGGTTTTAGTGATGAAACCATCATATAAACAATTGGCATTGCAAATATCAGCGCCAACAAGGTCATTAGCAAATACTTAAGTGATAATGCCAATTTATTCGTGTAAGCCAATTTTTCCTTGCCAATAGATTAAAGCCATCGTTCTCGTGGGCATAGTCCCCATTATGCGCGTTCTAAGTGAACATCCAAGAATAAGTTCCCGAAGCGTTACTCATCACCCTTCGATACGCTGCCCCAGAATGCCTGGTAATTCAGCATCCTGAGTAGTGCGGAACATTGTGAAGCACGTATCGAAGGGTGCAGCAGCTACTCAGGATGCTGCTATGCTAGTATCTTTCGGGAAGTAATTTATAGACGATCACTAAGTCTGCACTGATGGGCATGTAAATTTCGCCGCGTTAAGTTGATAAATTTCTAACTGTTCTAGTGCCACTTCACCACCGTCGGCAAATATCTCAAGGGCCAGGCTCTCTGCAGCGGGGAATATCTGCTCGGTGAAGACGACCCGTCCGTCATTGCCGAAGATTTCTACCGAGGAGCGATCCACAAAAATGTGTAGGCGAATGACGCCATCCTGGGATTTCATCTTTGCGGCATGGATTTTGGCGAACCCAGGGTGGAAGTCGCTCTGCCCCGACTGAGAGCGATCTACAAACAAGGTTTGGGCTTTGACCTCATAACCGATGGTGGTGGTCTCTGTTATCCCGGAGCGGACGCGTATTCCCAGGCGATCGGCTTCCAAATTTTGGTCTACCAGAAATTCGGCGATGATTTCGAGCGTTTCGCCATGAATGTCTGCAAGCAGGTTTTCTCCGGGGTACAAGGTTTCATCTCGCCAGGTGTGGCGTATGCCACGCAGGCTTTTCAGTTTGTTGATCGGTCTTTGGATGAGGCGAACACCCTCGGGAGCAGCCACCAACCCAACCTCCCGCGGGATACTGAGCGCGCTGCGCCAGGTGGATGTCGGAAGCTCGTTGGCGTAACTCCAATTACTCATCCATCCAATCCAAATTCGACGTTCATCGGGGAAGTTACTCCAGGATTGGGCAGCATAGAAATCGGCCCCGTAATCTACCCACAATACGGTGTCTTTGGGATTCTCGCTGGTGAAGGTTTGGCCGTCGAAATCACCGATGAAATATTGCGTGCCACTACCGCCGGCGGGGCTACCATCGCCAATGCCGACGGTCAGCACCCAGCGTGTTTGTGAGCTACCTTCTATCGGAAGTTGGAATATATCGGGGGTCTCCCACACGCCGCGGGTAGCTCCATAGCCAAAGCCAAATCCGCTGACGGGCTCCCAATGGATCAGATCAGGTGAGGTATAAAACAAAACCGCGCTCCCGGCGACCAGCAGCATAACCCAATGCCCGCTGTTTTCCCCTTGCGCATACCAAAAAACTTTTGGGTCGCGGAAATTGCGCAAGTTATTGGGCATCTCAATGATTGGGTTGCCAGCGTATTTATCCCAAGTGCGCCCGTTATCGGTGCTGTAGGCCAGACTTTGGTGTTGTTGCTTTGCTGGCGTGTCATGGGTAAAAAGGGCAATCATCGCTTCTGCGCCAAATCCGGCGGTGTCTTGCCAGTCAATCACCGCGCTGCCGGAAAAAATGGTGCCGATCTCATCGGGGTAGAGCGCAATGGGAAGATGCTGCCAGTTGACCAGATCGCGGCTGAGGGCATGTCCCCAGTGCATAGGTCCCCAAATGGTGTCGTCGGGGTTGTGTTGGTAGAAAAGATGATATTCGCCTCGGAAATACACCAGTCCGTTGGGATCGTTCATCCATTTTGCCGGCGGTGTGAAGTGGTATTGCGGACGATATGGTTCATTAAGCGGCGTCATAGCGTTATGTAAGGGTGAGCAAACAGAAAGTATGCACAATATCAGCGCTCAAGCATTCCGCATGTTATGGAAACTGTTGGGGCAGGCATTCGCCTGCCCCACATGAAGTAAGAGAAATGGCTTTGGTTTGGTGTTAGCCTTTAATCCCAGTAGTAGCGATGCTCTCTACAAAGGCACGTTGCAGTAACAGATAGAGCACCAGCACCGGGATGGTGATAAGTGATAGGTAGGCCATCATCTCCCCCCAAGGGAGGATTCCTTCACCTTGAGTATTGGCGCTGAAGGTTTGCCAGAAAAAACCAAGACCTATCATCACTGGACGAAATTCATTCGTTTGAACGACCATGCTGGGCCATAAATATTGGTTCCACATAAAAAGCCCCCGGAGAATAGTCGCGGTAGCAAAAACTGGCCCTGAGATTGGAACGATTACCCGGGAAAAAATCTGGAACCAACTTGCCCCGTCAATGCGGGCTGCTTCGATTATCTCATAGGGAAGCGATTTGAAGAATTGAACGAAGAGATAGATCGAAAAGGCATCCACAATGAATGGGAGTATCTGGACTTGATAGGAATTGAACCACCCGGTGGTAATGCCCTCAGGTCCAATCCAAGGTAAACGGCTGACTACCATCAACAGTGGAACGGCGACGGTTTCGAATGGCAGAATTAGGGTAGCAATGATTACCGTTATTAAGATTTCCTTCCCTTTCCAGCGCATGCTCGCCAGAGAGAAACCCGCCAGGGAATTTATGAGCAAACCCAGGACCACAGTGATTGCGGTAACCACAACCGAGTTAAAAATAAATCGGAATATTGGTGCTCGCTCGGCAGCTTTAAAGTAGTTTACTGTAGAGATTTCGCCCACTGGAAGAAAAGCCATTAGCGAAGATGAATCTCGCAGGATTTGAAAGCTGGGCTTCAAGGATGAAACCAGCATGAATACGATCGGGAAGGCAAAAACGATGGCAAGCAAGATCATCAATCCGTAGCGGAAAAAAGTAGCAACCTTTTGTCTATTCTTGTAACTCATGCGTCTCTCTCCCTTGTCAAATAGCGTTGAATAATGGACACTGAAAGCACCAGAAGAAAGAACACTACAGAGATGGCTGAACCATAAGCAATGTCTTGCATATGAAAGCCCCGACGCACCGCTTGGAAAATGATCGTCGTGGTCGAGTCTAGCGGCCCACCTTGAGTCATCACATCAATCTGGGTAAAGAGGCCCAAGGCGGCAATGGTAATGGTTACTAAGATAAAAACAGCAGTATTGCGTAACCCAGGCCAGGTCACATAGATGAACTTTTGCCAGGTGTTTGCCCCGTCAATATCGGCGGCTTCGTACAACACTTCGGGGATATTCTGCAGGCCTGCCAACCAAATGACCATGTGAATACCCACCGCCTGCCAGGCCGACATAACCATGATTGCCGGCATAGCCGATGACGTCCCCGCCATCCAGTCAACCGGTTCGAAGCGACCACCTGACATAAAAACCAGGGCTGAATTGAGCAGGCCGTTTCTTCCATCGTAAATAAATTCAAATAAGATTGAAACTACGACGATCGAAACAACAACTGGTATAAAGTAAATCGTGCGGTAAATATTGACTCCAGGCGTGCGTTGGTTAATCAAGAGGGCCAGCAGAAGACCAAAACCTGCCTGACCTGGCACGATAACCAGGGCAAAGTAGAAAGTATTGATCAATGATCTGATAAACACGGCATCGCCAGCCAGTAGTGTCCATCGCGTCTCACCTATATCCCACGATTTAAATTTTTGAAGACCGTTGTATTGGGGATAATCGGGATTATTGCGGGTGAATTCGCGCTCGCGGGGGTAGGTATAATTTCCATCCTCGTCGAGAATCGGTTGGCTGACTTCATCGAGGATGGGATCGAGACGCAAGACTCGCAGATTGAGTAGTTGTTTGTAATTATCCAAACCTATATACTCGGTTGGGTTGGGCGAGATTAGCCGCTGGTTGGTAAAGGAGAAATAGAAAGCCAGGAAAAACGGGATAATCAGAAAGCCTAGCATGAGTATCATTGCTGGGCTAGCCATCAGCCAAGCAGATATCGCTTCCAAACGCCGATCTTTAAAACGTCTTGATAGCTGTGCCCGGCTTTGAGCTTCTATATTAACTGTTGTTGCCATTTCAAATACTCCACACATGTGTTCCCTTCTCCCAGACCTCTACAGGCCTGGGAGAAGGGAGTCGCGTCAGCGAGGGGCTATGGTCTACTTTTATTCACCTGTAGCGATAGCATCCTCTTGAATAGAGGGACCAACCACCGAACCATCGAATCCATAACCACCATTGGATTCTATGTCAGCATTGATCTCATCGGTTGCTGCGTCAAGTGCTTCCACAACATCTGCACCGTTGGCAATATCGGCCAGGGCTTTCTCGAAAGTCAGCGCAGCAGACAGATACGCAGGTGTCGGCGGACGCAGGGTGCCTTGCTGTTTGCTCAGTTCGAAGAAGACCTCTAGCGGTCCACCGGGAGCGTAGTTCTCGGTCATTGCCGCGGCAGCTGGGGTCGAAGGGATCAACCCAATGCCATTCGAGAACGCAGCCAGATACTGGTCCTGAATTGCATGCTCGATGAAGGCAAAGGCACCTTCTTTGTTCTCGCTGCCGGCAGAAACACCAAACTGCCAGGAGGCTGCACCGATACGGTTGCCGTTACCAAAGTCTGGCGCAGGCAGGAAGAGCATGTCGTCGCCGAAGGCCTCCAATGGAGTCAGCGCCGCCCAATTGCCGTTCCATTGCATGGCGTATTTGCCGTCAATAAATCCGGTATCACGGTCAGCGGTATCCTGAGTGGTGCCGGGGGCCAGTTCACGATCAAACAAGCTCTGCCACCATTCACCGAAGGCAATCGCTTCGTCGCCATTCAAGACACCTTCTGCGGTCGTATACGTCGAGCGGTCAATGATGTCACCGCCGAAGCTCTGCAGTAAGGGGGAGAAGGCATAGGGATACCATTCGCCTGTCCAGGCCATACCCAGGTCGAAAGCGTACTCGTACTCACCGGTCGCTTGCAGGGTTTCAAGGGCAGCGTCGAATTCTTCGAAGGTCCAGGGTTCGTCGAGGGTGGGGATGCGAATGTCATTGGCTTCCAACACCGATTTCCGGGCGTAGATAGCGCAGGCGGCGTCCCACAAACCGACTGAGTACACTTCACCATCCCATACGCCAATCGCGCCAGGCAGGAAGTCATCCAACACACCTTCAGAGAGTTCCAGCGGAACCATGTAGCCGGCCCAGGCCCAGTTGGGCATCACGGGACCGTCCACGTCGATGATATCGGGTAGCTCACCCGCTAGCGCGGCTGCAACGATGGATTCATTGTAGCTAGCTTGTGGAAAATCTTGCACTTCCACCACATACTTGTCCTGAGATGCGTTGAAGTCCTCAACGATGCTCAGCAAAATATCGCGTTCTACCTCATTGGCTGCCCCGTGATACCACATGGTTAAGGTGATCGGTTCATCTTGTGCGAGGACCATACCGTAGGCTGCCAATAGCATGGACACCACCATGAGCAAGGCTAAAATTGTGATAAGTGATTTTTTCATCTCGATACTCCTCCATTGAGTAAATTTAGAAATGGATTTGAACAGAACAGGGGGGAATTCGTGTTAGGTTTTCTTTTGGGCCTTATCACCTCCTTCAGGTGCTACATGCTTACTAATGCGGTTTAGTAAGCCGGCAAAAAAATAATTGTCAGGTTGACTTACGCTCGATCAGTGGGCATTCAATCGTTTGCTGAATGAGCGGAGCATCGTCTTCGCCTTCGATGAGAGCAATTAACTTATTTGCCGCCCATTCACCCATTCGGTAGTGTGGGAGTTCCATTGTTGTCAATGGTGGATATAAATGCGCTGCAATAAGCTCTTGATTGTCAAAGCCGACAACGGCAACATCACCGGGAATGGAGAGACCGAGTCTGCGGAGTGCGTCGTAGACTCCTACGGCTGTGCGGTCATTGAAACAGAAAATTGCCGTGGGTGGCTCAGGAATTTGCATCAGCGCCATGGTTAGATCGTAGCCTCCAGGCGCTTCGGCTCCGGTTACAGCGACCAGGCTTTCGTCAAAGGGAATATCGAAATCGGCCAAAGCCTGCTTGTAGCCTTTCAAGCGTCCAACCGTAGCCGGAATTTCATCCAAGTTATTGATGAAACCAATCCGGCGATGACCTTTTTCGAGTAAGAATTTCGTGGCAGCCCGCCCACCTTCTACTTCTTCCGGCACGACGGAGGGGTAGGAGCGGTCCTCGGCAAAACAGTCCAGCAAAACCGTCGGTACCTCACGTAGGGTCTCGGGTAGGCTTACCGCCCGATGGTACATGGTAGCATAGATTATTCCTTCTACCTGACGCTTGAGCAGCATTTCGATAGCCGCATTTTTGATATCCTGATTATTTTTGGTGCTGACCAGGAGCAGGATTTTGCCATGCTCCCAGGCGACATCCTGTGCCCCCTCAAAGATTTTTCCGGCGTGGGGCGTGATGGCAATTTCGTCGGTGATGAAGCCCAATAGACCTGAACGCTGGGTGCGCAAATTTTGGGCCAATACGTTTGGGCGGTAGCCAAGTTCATTGACGGCTGCCCAAACACGTTCTTTTGTTTCTGGGGGGATACCGGCATCGGGGGTGTTATTGATGACAAACGAAACCGTGGTTTGCGAAACTCCGGCCAGTTTCGCAACATCTTTCATAGTCGGGGGACGTTTTCGGGGTTTCTTTGCCATCCAAACTAATACGAATTACTAATACGTTTTATTAGTATAGATGACTTTTCGTAGATTGTCAAGAGATGTTGGGATTTTATTGGTAATGAGTCTTTAAAAGTAACGCAGTTGCGCAGGAGATAAAAAGTATAAGGGGTGCAGCGGGTGATTTGCACCCAATACACCCCTTTCTTATTAAATATCCACCAAACTGAATTTGTGATTTGCAGAGGTTACTCTAGGGACGCGTCCCTTCAATCGGATATCCCGCCGCGCTCCAGGCTTTCAGGCCGCCGGCCGAACTGGTGACCTGCTCGAAGCCGGCCTCGAGCAAAATATCGCGCCCTACCTGGCTGCGGTTCCCCGAACGGCAGATGACCACGATTTCCTGATCTTTGGGGACTTCGTTCACGCGGGTTGGGAGTTCGTCCAGGGGGATCAAGGTTGTCTTGGGGGCGTGGTATTCGTCCCATTCTTCCTGCGTGCGCACATCGAGGACGAAGGCGCCCTCTTGATATTTATTGTGGGCCTCTTCTACGGAGATCTCGGCTGGAAGGGATATTGAAGATTGGCTTGTTAAAGTGATGCCAATCAAAGCGATCAAGAGTATGCCGATGATACCAATCCAGAGCCAGGTCTGTTGATTCCGGGCTTTGTGTTTTCGTTTTGTCATGTGCGTTTCTCCTATGTTTACCCTTTGGATGCGTGTGATAGGCAATGGTTACACTCGAACAAGAAGCTGAACTTCTCTGCTCCGATTGGGGTGCTACCAAGAATCTTACTTGTGTCATCGCGAGGAGCGTCTTCTGCGACGAAGCGATCTCCCACTTAACGAGGAGATTGCTTCACTCCGTAAACTCCGTTCGCAACGCCACGCCGTGCGGCCCTTTGGGCAGGCGCGCAGAGCGATGACATCGATGAGAGTTTCTCAGAATTATCGATCACTTTTCTTCCAACCTGAAGATTTGCCCGCCGTGATGGACGAGATAGACCTCGCCGTTCTCGTCTTCGCCAAAGGAGGAGATATTGGCACCAGAATTGAAGAGTTGCGCAATTTGCCAGGTCCCATTGGAATCTTTTAGCAACCCCCAAATCAATCCTGAGCAGTAATCACCATAGAGATATACACCCTGCCATGGGGTCATCCTGCCTCTGTAAACGAATCCACCGGTGACAGAACAACCCTGGCTGTGATCATATTCTGCGATGGGATCCATTAGTGCCAGACCCTCGGGAGCAGAACCCTCATAAACATGGCTGCCCTCAAAGAAGTCCCAGCCGAAATTAGTTCCCCCAGGGCTGCCCGCCTGCAAAAAATGGATTTCCTCCCACTGATTTTGCCCCACGTCCCCAATATAGAGATCGCCAGTCAGTCTATCGAAGGAGTAGCGCCAGGGATTGCGTAAGCCGTACGCCCAGATCTCATCGCCAAAGGGGTTATCTGTTGGCACGGTGTATGGGAAATCATCGACATTCAGGCGCAGCATTTTTCCCAGCAAGGAGTTGAGGTTCTGGGCATTGCCCTGGGGATCACCGGCGGAGCCGCCATCCCCGGTACCGATGTAGAGATGCCCGTCAGGTCCAAAGACCAGATGGCCTCCGTTGTGATTGCCATAAGGCTGCGCGATGGTCAAGAGGATCTCTTCTGTGTTGGGATCAGCCAGATTGGGGTCCGCAGATACTCGATAACGGGCGATGACTGTGGCGCCCTGGCTGTCGGTGTAGTTGATGAAGAAATAGCCATTGTTAGGATACTCAGGATGAAAAGCCAATCCCAAGAGACCCTGCTCGCTGGATTGGTCGTTGACGCGCTCGCGGATATCCAGGAACGGTGCGGAGAACAGATCGCCATCTTGCTGGATACGGATCGTCCCGGGTTGCTCGATAATGAATAGCCTCCCTGAGCCATCCCCGGCGGGGACTATCCCCACAGGTTTGTTCAGGCCGCTGGTAACTAACGACCACTGGTATTGGCCTGGATCAGGGAATTGTATGACCTGGGTCTCAGGGGCTGGGGTGTGAGTCGCGCATGTCGTGCCGCAACCCCCTGGACATTCATCCGGGCAGTGGTAGGCTTCGTCCTCACCACAAGGGGGTGGGGTGCACATGATCATAGGTGTTTCTGAGATGGGAGTGAGTGTTTGTGTGGCTGGGACGATATCCATTGGGGTGAACGTAGGAGACTCGAATGGCGCCAGGGGTGTAGGCGTCTCAGACGGTGAAAGTAAATAACAACTGGATACAAAAATCGCAATCAGAATTGCAAGGGAAAACAGATATTTTTTCTTCATAATGATTTCCTCAGAAATATATTTTGGGTTACTCAGCGGTGCTGATCGTGTACGTATCGATCACTTCTCCGGCCAGGTTGATGAATTGGAAAGTGATCTGCGATGCGGTTGCTTCCACGAGCATAGCCCCATAACCATCATTATACCGGATTTGACTCCCAGGGAGGGGGTTGAGAAATGAGTATCGAGACATTCCCCCCAATCCATTAATGAAATAGGGGAAGTCGTTGATGATCAGCCTTTCGTATGTGTGATCGTGCCCAGAAATGACCGTTGTCGCGTCCCATTCCTTGAATGGCCATTGCATCCAATCTACAGAGCCGTGGATCCCTGACGAATAGGGAGGATGGTGCATATAAACCAGCTTCCATGGACTGGTAGATTCTGCCAATCGGTCTCTTAACCACTGCGCTTGAATAGAGGATCTGCCCACACCATCAGGTTCGCGTGAATCGCTATCCAAAGCAAAGAAGTGAACTGGTCCCCAGGTAAAATCATAGTATCGCTCGTTGCCAGGCAGTGTGAAGTAATCAATATAAGGTGCTGCTTTATCAGTTCTCCAATCGTGGTTACCTAGCGATGGGAAGAATCTATTGATTTGTGCCCCCTGACCGTATATTCCTTTATAAGAAGCGATATATTCGTGGTAATACTGACCGATATGCTCATCGATGGTTTCGGCTGAACCATTGGGGTAATTATTGTCCCCGGTCGTAATGATGAATTCAGGCGCCCAACTTCTTACCAGATTGGCGACATCTTCTTCTCCCTGATCCCCAGAACCGTAATCCCCGATCACAGCAAATCGCAGCGCAGCAGCAGGTGTCTGTGTGGGCTGTGGGGTAGCCGTGGGGGTCAGGGTAGCTTGTTCAGTCGGAGTCGGTTGAGGCGTTTGTGTGTAGGTTTCAGCCTGAAAAGGAGTATGCGATGGCGTTGTGCTCTGCGTTGTAGATGTTGGTAATGCTGCATTGATGCCAGGATCGACTGTTGCCTTGCATGAGAGGATCAGTAGAGAAGTAAGTACACAGAAGTATAAAAATCGCTTGAACAGTCTCCTATCCAAGCGACGAGAACTAAGTGGGGAAAGGCCTATTTTTGAGAGCGTGGTTTTGATGCTACTCTTCCTCTTTGAACTCGGCCTCCACGACATCAGGCTCGCCTTTGGGTTCTGGATCGCGCCATTGGCCAGTAATCGTATTGCGCAGGGCTTCGCGATGCTCTTCAACAATTTCGGGCGGGCACAGCTCGACGAATAAATACACACCGATACCGATAACAATGGCATCATCGATCGGCCCAGGGGCAATATCCGGGAAGATAAAATACACCAGAGAGGCAAAGGGCATCAATTTCAACCACCAGTTCACCCGGGGATCGGCCAGTAATCGAAACACCAGCCTGATCTCATTGCTGATATTTTGGAAGAAGCCGCCATCGGCTTTAATGGGTTTTCTCTTATTTTCGTTCATGTGTTTCTCCAGAGGGCATTATACAGGTCAAGCGGTTATGTGACAAGTTTGCAAGTACGCGAGTGGCAAGTTGGCAAGTGTGCTAGCTGCATGTTGGCAAGTGTGCAAGTGTGCAAGTTGGCAAGTTACAAGTTTGCAGGTTACAAGTATGCCTGTTGGTTATTATTCATTGCCGCTGATTCTATCTACGCACATAAACCGTATTAGTTGTAAAATACTGGTCATTCATCAATACAGGAACGAAGGTTGTTCTGGCATTGCAGGAGACAAAATGATCCGTGGTTTGATTTTTGATTTTGATGGTCTGATCATCGATACTGAAAGTGTAGTATATCAATCCTGGTTGGAGGTATATCAGTTCTATGGCCAGGATTTACCTATTGCGGAGTGGGGTCAGATTATTGGTACTTCACCCGATGAGCATTTCGACCCTCTCGAGAAGTTGGAATCTGAGCTGGGCTACGCAGTAGATGGGCAAGGCGTGAGAGAAAGGCGCTTGCAGCGGGAGATGGAACTGGTTGTTCAGCAGCCAATTCTGCCTGGCGTTAGGAAGTATCTGGCAGATTCCCAAAAACTGGGATTGAAGCTCGCCATTGCTTCCAGTTCAAATCTGGATTGGGTTGGGGGGCATCTCAAGCGTTTGGGATTGTGGGAGCTTTTCGATGCGGTGCATACCTCCGATGATGTCGAAAAAACCAAACCCGATCCGGCTCTCTTTGCGCTGGCTTTGAATTCACTGGGTTTGCACCCCGAGGAGGCCTTTGTGTTGGAAGATTCTCCCAATGGCATCACAGCGGCCCAAAGAGCAGGTCTTTTCTGCGTAGTCATCCCCAACCCTTTGACTCGCCTCTTGTCTGTAGACCACGCTGAACTGCGTCTGGACTCCATGGCGGATATCACCGTCGAAGCTCTGATCACCAAAGTCGAAATGATGCTGAATTGCGCTTGAAAATCTGACTTAGTAGTTGTCCAAAAATAACTTAGTGGTTTAGTTTCGTAGTGACCACTTCAGTGGTTAGGATGACTGAAGTCATCACTACAAACTTATTTATGGACGATTACTAAAACTAAAGAGCGATCTGCTTTAAGGTAACATGGTGTATACTATTTTTGCTGCCGGGTAGTGGTAGAAATGTAAGTGAAATCTCGTTCCATCCGCTCTGTGGGGGAACGCTTCATCACTTACTCTCTGACCACCACCTGTCGTCGATTTTTTTCTAAGGGTGTTTGTAAGGAGGATGTCCGATGAAAATTCTGGGCAAGATAATTGCATTCTTGATCCTCATCATCTTGTTGATTGCCCTGCCCCTGTCGATCCTGGTATATGATATCGGGCGGGTTGTCTTTGACCAGGTCTTGGTGAAAGGGATTATCACGGATGTGGTCACGGAATCCGATCTAATCCCTGCAGCTTTGAGCTGGTTTGCGTTCGACCGGGCTGAACAGCGCTACGGTGAAGGAAAAATCATCGCCTGGGAGGATGAACCTGATATCATCGATTTGCTCAGCATGGTGAGTGATGCAGGCTGGCAAACGATTCGGGATGAAGTCTTGCCTGACGAAATCTTGACTGAATGGATTTCTGTAGCCGTGGAAGGAATTTATGCTTGGATCGATTCAGACCAGCAACTGCCTTATGTTGCTCTTGATCTTAGTGCATTCAAAGAGCGGGTTGGTTCTGTGCATGGCCAAAATGCCATTCAGGTTGTCTATGACACTCTCTCTCCCTGCACCGAAGGCGAAGTGGCTGATTATAAAACGCGTCTGGCGGGGTCTCTGGATGGGGAAGAGGTTCCCTATAATTTGTGCCAGTTTACTGGAGCATTTGGAGAAGATCAGCTCAACGATTATCACAATTCGCTCATCCTGGTTGTGAATGAAATCCCCAACACTTTCACGCTCACAGAAGATATCCAGGGGATCGATTTAGGGATCATCAAAGCTCAATTGTTATTGGTCCGCCTCCTGATGCGTCTGGCTCCCTTCATCCCGGTTGTTCTGTTGCTGCTCATCCTGGGCTTTGCTGTGCGGTCCTTGGGCGAACTGGCGCGCTGGTGGGGAATCCCTGTAGTGTTTGGGGGAGCGCTGCTCCTGGTTTTAGCCCTGCTCTATCGAACCATTCTGGCTGCTGTACTTGCCCTGGGCCCATTGAGTGAAGTGCATCCATTTATGCGACAGGAATCGATTGCCGCCAGCACGATCCTGGCTAATGGAGTAATGCGCCCCTTGATGGGGCAATCGATTACCATTCTGGTACTGGGGCTGCTCTTGATCCTGGTTGGCGCAGTTGTGCGACCCAAACCAGCCATTGCTGTCGAAGAATCTGTAGAGGCAGTTGAATAGTCGCCGGTCTATATTTTGGGATACCAGACCCCAGGAGTGTTGGCGTCCCTGGGGTCTATCCGTTCCCCAACAGGATGAGGGGACTCCCTTATGGCTGATTCTCGTTCCCCAGAGTTTTTACTCGACCCTGAGATCATCTTCCTCAATCATGGCTCCTTTGGAGCTTGCCCTCGACCTGTATTCGAAGCATACCAGGCCTGGCAGCGAGAACTTGAACGCCAACCGGTCGAATTTCTCGATCGGCATGTACGCGCCCGGATGGCCCAGGCCCGGACTGCACTGGCAGAATTCCTGAACTGTAATCCAGAAGAGATCGTCTATTTCCCCAACCCCACCACAGCGATCAACATGGTCGCCCGCAATCTGGATTTGCAGTCTGGTGACGAAATCCTGACCACCGATCACGAATACGGCGCCATGGACCGTACCTGGCGATACCTGTGTGACAAATCCGGGGCGCGTTATGTGCAGCAATCTATACCATTGCCCGTGACTACCCCCGAGGAGTTTGTGGAAACCTTTTTGTCAGGTGTCACCCCGCGTACCAGGGTGATCTTTCTCAGCCATATCACTTCCCCAACGGCATTGATCTTCCCTGTCGAAGAAATCTGCCGCCGGGCGCGGCAGGCTGGTTTGTTGTGCATTGTCGATGGAGCGCACGCTCCGGGGCAAATCCCGGTTGACTTGAAATCCCTTGGTGCTGATCTCTACACAGGAGCCTGTCATAAGTGGATGATGGCGCCTAAGGGAGCGGCATTCCTATATGCTCGGCCTGAGGTGCATAGCTGGCTCGATCCGCTGGTGATCAGTTGGGGCTATGCTGCCGAGCCTGGCTTTGGCAGCGGGCACCAATTCGTCGACTATCACGAATGGCAGGGCACGCGTGATATCGCTGCATTTTTGTCTGTGCCCGCAGCCATCGATTTCATGCGCGATCACCATTGGGACGCGGTAGCTGATCGCTGCCATCACCTGGCGCGCCTCGCCCGCAACGAGATCAATGCCCTGACCGGCCAGCCGCCCATCTGCCCAGAGATTTCGCAATGGTTCAAGCAAATGTTCGCTGCCCACCTACCCGATAGAGTCGATGAGAAGCAACTCAAGCAGCGACTGTATGATCAATACCTCATCGAAGTGCCGCTCTTCCGTTGGGGTGGGAAACCTTTGATCCGAATATCTGTGCAAGGCTACAATACTCAGGCGGATATCGGGGCATTATTGGAAGTATTGGGGGAATTGCTCTAAAAGTGTTGTGGTCAGAAGCAAATTGAACACCTATCATTGCGAGCGAAGCGAAGCAATCTCCTCTGCTATTGTGGGAGATTGCTTCGGCGGTGAAGCTGCCTCGCAATGACATTTGTTAGTTATTTTGTTCAACATCCTGTTGACAAGCACAGAATTGCTCTAAAAGTCTCTATAGAATCTACGTTAGGTTTGGGTTTATGACCAATTTTCATGATATCAACTTCTGTGATGAACTGCTGGAGTTCACAAAAACCCGGCTCTCTAGGAATCGCCGGGGTAGCCCCCAAATCTGGACATTACCCCGGAAATTCCTAGAGAGCCAAAAACCCTATCCGTAGTCTAGGAACAACTTACGGTATAATCTCATGTGTATTACAATATCTTGATCGATAGGAGATTCGTATGGTTGCAGTGACTGTTTCCCCAAAATTTCAGGTTGTAATTCCCAAAAAAGTGCGCAGCTCACTCAATATTAAGCCGGGGCAAAAATTGCAGGTGATTGAATATGGAAAGAATATTGTTCTGATCCCAGTGCGCCCGATCGAGGAAGCATGCGGATCCTTACCAGGCATTGACACCGATCCTCAACGCGAAAAGGAAGACCGCCAGGTATGAACATCGTAGATTCCTCTGGCTGGCTAGAGTATTTTGCTGAGGGAGAAAATGCATTCTTCTTCGCCCCTGTTATCGAAGATATCGATCAGCTCATTGTCCCTGTGATCTGCCTCTACGAGGTATTCAAACGCTTGATAGCCCAAGGCGGTGAAACAGAGGCCTTGGTACATATTGGCGATATGCACCAGGGCAGGATTGCTGAACTAACTGCTCCCATTGCCTTGCAAGCAGCCAAATTTTCAACAGACCTGAAATTTGCTATGGCCGACAGCATCATCCTGGCAACCGCCAGAGCCTTTGATGCTACCCTGTGGACGCAAGATGCTGATTTAGAGGGTTTTGATGGGGTAAAGTACATTTTGAAAGAATAGGGAGTAAGTCATGAGGAATATAGGATGAATGAAGAACCATGAAACCAGTCCCGCTTATCCCTGGTGAGTATTACCACATCTACAACCGCGGCAATAACCGCGAGAATATCTTCGTTGAAGAAAGGAACTATCAATACTTCATAAAACTATATGCCCGGCATATCGAACCCGTTGCCCAAACCTATGCATACTGTTTGCTGCGGAACCATTTTCATTTTCTCATTTGTCAAGGATGAACCGCTCCCTAAACTCCCAAGTCAGGCGTTTTCGAACCTGTTCAATGCCTATGCACGCGCGTTCAATAAAATGTATCAGCGAACAGGGGCCTTATTTCAACGTCCCTTTGGCCGTATTCGAATTGAGTCAGATGCGCATTTCCGGGTTCTGGTGACCTATATTCACCAAAACCCACAGAAACACGGACTTGTAGATGATTTCCGTGAGTGGCCTTTTTCTTCCTATCAGGCGCTCGCATTTGGGAAGCCAACGCGATTAGAGCGTGATGACGTACTGGCGTGGTTTGATGGTCTGGAAGGATTTATGGATGTGCATCAGCCAATGATAAGTGAAGGGGTTATCAGTGGCTTGATTTCAGAAGATACCATCTGAACGAACAAAGACCTGACAGGTTTACTATTGGACTTTAGACAAAGATTGACAAAAAGATAGGAACTGTGGCATTCATTG
>CAZUSV010000097.1:0-23133 GCA_964622645.1 uncultured Anaerolineales bacterium | reverse complement strand
CAGACCTCATCCCAGTTTTTACTGGGTTTGGTTATCGTTGTCTAAAGTCCAAATACGAGTCATCCTGCGATTAGTTTCCACACAGGCCATATTAATACATGTAGGAGTTACGCAGTTGCCCCCCTAGCCCCCCAACCTTGGGGGGAATTATGGTCTCCCCCTAGACTTGCCCTGAGGGACGTCGAAGGGATAGGGGGGTGGGGGGGCTTCATTCGAGAAACTCTTCACATCTGCGTAACTCCAAACATGAATATTTATCCAAATCAAAGCTAACCATATGTGTGGATAAAGATGTGTTTTTTTTGATATTACAATCTCGAAAAAGGAGATGAAAATATCTGTGAACAGAGCAAAAATTGAAGCTTATAAACAATATCGAATTGCAGACCGTCGGGTTCACTCACGGCACAAGATTTTCAGTTTTTGGTACCTTTTGCGCGAACGAACGGATTCCAATCGTCCGTTCGCCACCCCAGAGCATTCGAAGCAAGCTTTGCACGCCGGCCGTTGCCACGCTCGCTGGCCGAAGGCCCACCCTTGGCGTGCGCGCCTGACCGTAGGTCCGCATAGCGTGGCGTGCGGCTCTTTGGGCAGGCGTGCGGAGCAAGGCCCATCTTCGATGTCGGCGATCCGCAGGATGAGAGCACTGGGGAATAGGCACCTAATCAGGATCGCCCTGTTTGTTCTCTACGTCTAATTCCAAGCCCATCACAATTGAATATTGATTTATTCAAAACAGTATCAATCCAAAGAAATCTTGTTTCGATAAAGAGATTCATTGTATACTGGACTCATCTCTTTCATATCGAACCGGGGTTGGCAAAGAAAACCTGATCGGATTATTTTAGGTCCACGATCGCAGCCTCGAGCAGCTCAGCACGGTCGCTAATTTGGGAGGGAAAGGAGATCACCCTATGTGGAAAGTAAGGTTGCCATTTCTGATCCTTTGCATCAGCCTGTTACTGGCGTTCACGGTCACCTGTAATGGAGGGGCGGCTGCCGTAACACCGCCGCCCGATCCCCCAATTCAACCGGGAGAATCAACCCATTCCATAACCCACGCGGGGACTCAGCGCGATTATCTGCTGTACATCCCCCAAAGCTTCGACCCTGGCCGCCCCGCGCCCGTGGTGCTGGTTTTCCACGGCTTTGGGATGCAAGCCAAGGAGATGATCCGCATCACCGGCTTCAACGATCAGGCGGACGCTGACGGGTTCGTCGTCGTCTATCCCCAGGGGGATGGGGACGATCGGGCCTGGAACGGCGGCGACTGCTGCGGTATGGCGGCGCGCGATCAGGTCGATGACGTGGGCTTTGTCAGCGCCTTGATCGAAGATCTAGCGACCATGATCGACATCGACCGGAGGAGGATTTTCGCCACCGGCTTTTCCAACGGCGCCATCATGTCCTACCAGCTAGCCTGCGCGCTGTCCGAACAGATCGCGGCGATAGCCCCCGTGGCTGCCACCCAGGCTGCTAAGCAGTGCCAGCCCGGGCGACCGGTGTCGATCCAGCACTTCCACGGCACAGCAGATCATCTGAATCCATACTTTGGCGCCACTCGCGGTCGGGTTATTTTTGCGTCCGTGGATGAGACCATCCAATTTTGGGTGGACCACAACGGTTGTCTTCTGCGTCCGCAGACGGAAAAATTTGGGGGCATCTTTCACAAGGTTCATCGGTCCTGTGAGGGGGATACGGCGGTCGAGCTTTACACCATCCTGGAGGGGGAGCACGCCTGGCCCGGGGGAGAGAGCGTCAGACCAGAGATCGGCGAGCCGACCAGCGAGATTTCCGCCACGCCCCTGATATGGGAGTTCTTCAGCGCACATCCTTTGCCCGAACATGGGAGAGTACTCCCATGAGGTCACCAAATATATATTAAATGCGCCTGAAACGGCGCTAGTTGGGGAATTAGATTTCAATTGCACCCAAGACTAATAAGTAGACTCCGGAATGTGTCTTAAAATCATTTTGGCTAGGAACGCGGTTCCTGTCAGGAACCGCGTTCCTGGAGGGAATGGCTGGCAATGGCAGACCGTGGGGATTTTGATGGACGCATAATGTTGGCCTGGCAGTGATGGGCCAGAATTTAGTGCTGGCCGCACAACTACCCGAGGGCGCGCCTGGACAAACTCAATGCAGATTTCAGCGATGAAGAAATCTCTGCTGATATCTAAGCCGCGCGCCAGGGATAATTAATGCGGGCTGTTATCGATACAGGGGTTTTGTCAGTGCATTATCGAACCTGATGATATCACTGCGCTGATCAACCTGATCCGAATACGAGGGGAATTAGTTATCCCTGACCAGAAGGTGACTGCCTGTCGCGATCCTAAAGATGATAAATTCCTAAAGGCTGTGCTGGCTGGGAATGCTGGTTGTTTGGTATCCGGAGATAGCGATTTACTCGACTTGGCTTCATTTGAGGATATTCCCATATTGCGCCCAGCAGAATTCCTGGTGAGGCTATAAAGGGATAATTGAATTACTCAATGATTCAAAACCGGGATGGAAGTGTAAAACCTCCATCCCGGCTTTTTATTCGTTGAACTGTGTTTATCAAGCATCCTCCGATTTCGGTTTCTTGACACGTTTTTTCTGGGTTGGTCTGGCGCCGTTGTCGGAGATTGCGACTGCGTCAGTAGCGGCGCCTTCGGCGACCAGCTCTTCGATGGGTTCATCTTCGCCCTCGCGCACATCAATGCCGGTGACTTCCTGGATGATCTCGATGATCTCTTTTCCAGAGAGGTCGTCGTGCTCCAGTAAGGCCTGGGCTACAGCCTCGACCTCAGCCCAGTGCTCGCTGAGCAAGTTCTCGGTCTTCTCTTCGGCTTGTTTCCAGAATCTGGTGAACTTGGATTCGTGATCGCTGACCTTCCACTGCATGGTGGTGGGGTCCTGCACAGGGGGACCGAAGAAACCCTGTCCGGCTAAGGCCTGCAGCATATTGCGCACATTCTGGAAATCACCTCCGGTGCCAGACCAGGGCTCCCCGCTCCAGAGTTTTGTGGCCACATCTCCGCACAAACTAACCATGATGCGCCGGACGAACCAGTTCAAGGGCGTGGCGTAGATCTCGTAATTCGAGGCGGGCAATACATACCCCAGGGCATCCGAGCGCCTGATGATGGTAGCGCGCACGATGCGCTGTTCGGGCATCAGGTAATAGATACCCACGGCGTGACCAGCTTCGTGATAAGCAACCTGTTCCCTCTGGTCTTCTTGCATATCTTCAATGGGATTCTCTAGGCCCATCATCTGTTCCTGGAAAGCCAGGTCGATATCGCGCTGGCAGACCTTTTGCCGGCCATCGAAGATAGCCATGCGCACAGCGTCTTTGGTGATCGCCGACATGATCTGGGCTGGAGTGTAGCCGGTGGTGTCGGCGACAATAGCAACAGTGTCGATGCTGTCATCGTGGTGGATTTTGCTGAGGTAGTACTCGACAATAGCCTGGCGTCCGGTGCGGTCGGGTGGCGCCACCTGGATTTTGCGGTCGAAGCGACCTGGCCGGGTCAGGGCGGGGTCAAGCACGTCTGGGCGGTTGGTGGATCCCATGAAAAGCACGTGCCAATCTCGTTCGGGGATCGGTTGCGTAAGCCACTTCAGGACCTTATTGCGTATGCGTTCCCAGCGGGTGGGGTCTTCGACGCCATCCATTTCGTATAGTAAACGCGTCAGGGCACCGGTTCCTCCTCCCATCATTCCACCAGCGCCGCCTGCCCCCATGGTATGCTTTCCGCCACCCATCACGCCGCCACGCGAGGCACCAACGGCGTCGATCTCATCAATAAAGGCAATGCAGGCACCCCACTCGCGGGCTAACTTGCGGGCTTTATTAATAAAGGAGATCATTTTGAGCACATCCACACCCCAGAACATCGCCCGGAAACCGGATCCCTCGATAGAGATGAAGGCGATCCCAGATTCGCCAGCCATGCACTTGGCCAGCATGGTCTTTCCGGTGCCAGGAGGGCCATAAAGCAGCAACCCGTTGATATATTGACCGCCCATATCACGAAACTTGGCCCGGTCTGAAAGCAAAGAGATCCACTGCTTTACCAGTTTGAGTAGTTGGGGTTGACCCTTGTAGTCATCAAAGGTCAGCGATTTAGGATCCTCGGGGGTGATGACCTCCACCTTCGAGCGGGCCATGAACCAGAAAATGGCAATGAATTGGATCAGTACCAGCGCTACCATGGAGAGCATGCGCGCTGCGCCGCTGAGTGCTACCAGTACAAGGTTCAAAAACGTGGGGCTCACAAGGGAACCAATTATGATGAAAGCAAGCAGGAACCAATACCAGGTCCTGCGCATGAAGCGCAAGGCACGCTGCTCGGGTCGATTGCGTTTTTCTATGATCGTCTGACGATCTCTTTCCTCTTTTACGGTGGGTTCAAGGATCTCTGTGGTCATGGGCTTTTCTCCTGAGAATAGGGTATACCAACATTTGTTTTTTGACAAGAAGTACCTGATTAATCCTGAATGAGTATTTATCTATGCATATTATCCAAATTACCTAATATGTCCATCAATGGTTCACTCTCCTTGGATTTCAATAACTTGGCCTGTGCCGCCTTCGACATAATCTTCACCGTAGAAAGATGCGAAAACCTGAATTTGCTCTTCTCCTGTACAATGCGCAGGGGTGATGAGGGTTGGCACAGGGGGAACGGGTGAAGCGCAGCACTTCGGGAACTTATTTCTAGATGGCTACTAAGTAAACAATGTTTATCCGTTGAAAAGCTTGAGTTACTTCCTTTCTTGCAGCTCGAGGTGGATTGTCAAATCCACCTTATGCACTGGATTTGACAATCCAGTGCAAGCAGGGGCGGGCTATGACAGCCAGGCTGGGATGCCGTCCAGCACATAATTTTCAGTCAATCTACTTATGCTTCCATCATCGACACTCATTACATAGATCTCTCTATTACCATCGCGCCTTGATGTGAAAGCGATCTTGCTTCCGTCTGGCGACCAGTCTGAGACCCAGACATTGGCGCTATCGTCTGTCAACGCGATTAGTTCACCACTGCTCACATCCATCAGATAGATTTCCATGTTGCCATCTTGCTCAGATGTATACGCAATGATTTCCCCAGTTCGGTTAAATACTTCCGGTGAATTCGCAGTGATGTACTCCTGCACCAATTGCTCGAGAACTTCTAATGGCAGGCTGCCATTGCCGATGACCACATTGTGGAACTCTTTGATATCAAATTGATCGCCTAAGGCATCCATGGCTCGCTGACGCAGTTCCAGGATCTTCAGCATACCGACCTTGTAGCCAGTGGCTTGGGCGGGCAGCACTATATAGCGGTCGATCTCATGGTAGAACCAACCCTTTTGCGTGGGCATAGCCTGATCCATATACGTCTGTGCCTCTTCACGCGTCCAGCCCATGGCATGGATGCCGGTATCGACCACCAGGCGCACAGCGCGCAACAACTCGAATTGCAGGCGACCAAGATTGCCATAGGGATCCTCGTCGTAGAGACCCATCTCCCAGGCCAGGCGCTCGGCATAGAGCGCCCAACCCTCAGCATAGCCGTTGAAATGGATGAAATTGCGGAAGGCAGGCAGATTTAATTCCTGGGCTAGTGCAATCTGGTAATGATGGCCGGGGATGGTTTCGTGGTAGGCAATCGTAGGAGCTGTGTACTTGGGTCGATAACCTGCGCTGGTACTGACATGATAGGAACCAGGTCGGGAGCCGTCGGGAGTGCCCGGGACATAGTATCCACCCAGCGGTCCGCCAAGAACAACCACCTCACCGCGCGGGCGCAAGTCGAAGAGCTCACCTACGCGCTGGTCAGCTTCGGCGATCAGCTCTTCGATGCTGCTGATATAGATCGCCTGGCTACCGGGCGAGTTGACATCATAGTACCCGGCCACATCCACGGCCAACTGGAAATTGTCACTCAGGCTGGCATCTTCGGGATAATCCAACTCGATCAATGCCAAGCGCATCTCTTCTCGAATGCGCTCGACTTCGGCCAGCCCAAGGTCATGGATCTCCTGGGGGGTCAGGTCAGTGCTGGTTTCCTGGCTCAGCATATAGGCGTAATAGTCCTCACCATCAGGCAGCTTCCAGGCCCCGGCATCAGAGTTGGCCAACGACAGCAAGTGGTCCTGGTACTCGATCATCCTGATAAAGGCTGGGATGAACGAGAGTTCGATTGCACCGCGCAACGCCTCACGGAAGGCAACCTTTTCCTGGTCGCTCAACCCAGGAATGCTTTCGATCTCTTCTTCGAAGCGAGTGTAGACGCGCAACGATTTGGTGTCGACTTGCATTTCTACGGAATAAATTCCCAAATAGTTGAGCAGCTCCTGCTTGGTGAGAATCAGGATGAATTCCGGGGGAATGATGCCCATACTCTCTCGGGTGACCAGGCCTTCCATAAGTTGATCGACCTGCGGACCCACTTTTGCAAGTCGGGCGATATAATCCTCAGCGTTCTCTCGAGTTCTGAGCGGGTGCACCTCGGTCAGCAGGTTGTCCAACTCGAAATGATAGCTGCCGATGAAATGCGTCAGCGGGAAGTGGTGGTACATGAATTCATGACCGCGCACCTGGTTATCCAGGTACCAGGCATACACGTCGTAGGAGACCTGCTGCTGGGGGCTCAGCGTCTCACGATCATAAGCCAGCAATCGCTCCAAGATGCCTGATTCCAACATTTGCGTATCGCCTAGATAGGCATCAGAGAGGTTGTTAAGCTGATCATCGCGCAGCCCGAATAAGGCTGACACCCCAGCGTGGGTCAGACCCTCGGGGTTGCGGAGTGAAAGCTGGTTGAAGGACTGCTCGAAGAACTCGTCTATGGAGAGATTTTGCAGGGATTCGAGAACCTCCTGCACCGTTTTCTGTGGGGGAAGTTCAGACTCAGAGTTTGGCGTGGCCTCTGTTTCCTGGGCTTGAGCCTCGGCTTCACGGATCTCCGTTGGAGTTGGCTGTGTCACTTCGGGTTGAGTCTTGCAGCTAATCGCCGATAAGCTGAGCATGATTGCGATTAGCAAACAAAGCGATATTCTTGAGGCCTTGCACATGGGGTTATCTCCATTGAGTTCGATTATTCCGAAACGTGGCTGTCGTCAGGGCTGTTGTCAATAAAAGTGTTTAAAACGATTTGTTCGATGATCTCTGGGTCTGGATTCCGTAACCAGATACCACCACCAACCTCTTCAGCAATATTGTTGTCAAAATCATTATTTTGAATAGTAGCATCACTCGCAGCCTGTCCATACAGGCCGGCTCCCGCAGAGGCGCGATTGACCTCGATATCATTCAATTCGACCAGCACCTGGCTATTTCCCAGAATGTGAATGCCGCCTCCAAAATGTGCCTCATTCTCGCTGATCTGGTTATTACGGATTTCGGTGGCGATAGCCCCACTGACATCGATACCCCCGCCTTCCATTCCGGCTTTATTTTGGTTGATCAAGTTATCCTCAATGATCAAGGTTGATTCGATCTCGATAAAGATCCCACCACCGAATCCGGCTTGATTATGCGTGATTTGATTGCCCACCACGGTGACCAGAACATTGGCCCCGGCAAAGAGGCCTCCGCCGCCAGCCTGGCTGAGGTTGCCGGTAATGGTATTGTCAAAAACGGAAACCGTGGAATGGTTGAAAATCATGATCCCAGCCCCGGATTGTGCTGAATTGTCTTTAACCGTATTGCCTTTTATCGTCGGTGTAGACCCCCAATCGGCGAGTATGCCCCCACCCGTCTCGGCTTGATTGTCCGCGATGATATTCCCCTCGATGGTCGCTGCAGAAGCGTCCACGATATAGATCCCACCGCCACCAGCGGCCGAGTTACTGAGAAATGTGTTGTTCCTGATGATGGGATAAGATCGTCCTGCCACATAGATCCCACCGCCGCTATGGGAAACATGGTTGCCGGTGATGATATTGTTCTCGATCAAGGGCCAGGATCGATTTTCCACAACGATGCCACCACCACAGTGCCTACTCGTGTGTTGGGAGTCGAAAACCCCTCGGCGGCAGGTTTGGATTTCTCCCTGCTCTGATGCCTGTTTGTACAATGACCCACTGCCATTTGTGATCGTGAAACCGATCAGTTGTGCTTTGATGGTTTCGCCGTTCTGAAAAGTCACCACACTGCCATTGCCGCCCCCATCGAGGATTGTAGCCCCTACAATGTCTGGATCCTCAGGGATGCTGCTGCGAAGAATGACGTTCTTGCCGTTGAAATTAATATTTTCCTGGTAGGTACCTGGTGCGATGACGATTTCGTCCCCTTCTTGCGCGGCGTCAATGGCAGCTTGAATTGTAGGGAAATCTTCTGGTACGTTGATCAGGGATGATGTAGATGGAAGGTTGCTGGATTGAGAGCTTCCAGGCGAGGGGGTATTTACCGCAGATGAGGTTTGCGAAGCGTGGGAGCAGGCAACCATGAGTGAGCTCAATAGTATCAGAAAGGCCGAGGCGTTTACCCAAGCTGTGATCAGAGAGAATTCCCGCCCGATTATATTTGAAGGCATTATTGAGCTCCTTGTGAGAACTCAGGTTCTCCAGGAATTGCCAGGGGAATCCCCTAAATCTGGAAAGTCTCACGGCGTTTCCTATAAAGCCAGAACTCAAATTAAATCTCTTTGTTTCTAAAGAAGAGTTCCTGTACTTCTACAACGAGTCCAGCTCTCAATTTAGGCCAGGCAGCCTTGGAGGTATCTAACTGGCGGCGCAAGTTTTCACGCCCATAGTGGAGACGTGATTTTACAGTGCCAGGCGTGCATCCCAGGATTTCAGCAATTTCGTCGATGCTCAGCGAATTATAGTAATGCAGCACAACCGCAATGCGCTGGTTGATTTCTAAGCCTGCGATAGCGCTGATCAAAGCTTCCAGAGATTGGTCATCATCGATGTTTGTAGAGTTGGGGGATGAGTCATTTGGGTGCTGGCGCGGCCAATCCCTGGCTATCGGCCAGCGGATTCGCTGCTTTGCCCACTTGTAAGACCGCTTGACAGTTTTACGCATCAACCACGATTTTAGGGGGGACCGGGGCTCGATGGAATGGCAATGGCGATTTAAACTCAAAAAACAATCCTGCAGGATTACCTCGGCTGCTTTGGGATTACATGTGATTGCTAAAGCAGTTCGATACACTTGGGTGCTGTGATGATCGTAGAGTTCTCCCAATGCCCCCAGGTCGCCAGCTTTGAGCCGCAGGATCAATACTCCATCTTCATCTAAGTCAGTCATGGCTCATCCCTATTCGCGAGGTATTTATGTGAAAATGACACCACCATAAATGATATTCTTGAGCCCCGCAAATTGACACGACCCCCTGGTATTATTTGGCACCCCTCTTAAGTATGGTATGTGGCCCAAAGGCTGGCTCCACCGCTCTGCGGTGGAGCCAGCCTTTGGGCCACAGAGAACACGGAGAACTCTGAGAATTATTATTCAACTCTGTGATCTCTGTGGCAACTTAAGTTGTCTAGCCCTTGTGCCACTGCTCTGCGGTGGCGCGAGCCTTGACTTCTCTTTAGGGTGCCTCCGGCATGGGATGGGCGACGAAGAACTCCCAAATCAGGTCGTTGGCTGTGATGGCTGGCTCGAAGCCTCCGCCCCCGAAGGTGGTCGTCGGCCAGTTATGACCATCCAAGGGAAGCGTATAAAGCACCACCTGGCTTTCCCCAGCGCACTCAGACCATGTATCGGTGATGATCACACCACCTTTTGACTCATTCACCGCTTCAGGTGTGCAGCCATTCAGGGCAGCCCAGGCGGCAGCCCAGCGCGGTATTTCTGGCAGGTTGACATATTCTTCATGCTCCGTGCCTTGATAGGGAACGATCTCATCGCGCAGGCCATGGAAAGCGATCACCGCCACAGGTTGGCTGGGCTGGCAAATTTCCCAGTAATAATAGGTTCCAGCCACTGGAGCGATGGCAGCGATGCGGTTCGATAGATTACAGCCCAGGCGGTTGGCCATGCCGCCGCCATTGGATATTCCAGTTGCGTAGATACGTCTAGGGTCGATGCTCAACTGGCTTTCCAGGTAGTCCAGTAAGTCTGCGATGAATTGGACATCATCGACATCCGATTCGGACTCGCCTTCGGGGAGATCCTCCCAGGTCGAGGGTGCCCCGGTTGCCTGGGGGTAGACGACGATGAAACCGTTTTGGTTGGCCATAGGATTGAGTTGCAGGTAGACCTCGGCATCGAAGGCATTGGAGCCGCGCCCATGGAAGACGAGCACTAATGGCATAGGTGTGCCGTGCTCGTAGCTAGAGGGAATGTGGAGTTTGAAAGTGCGGTCATAACCGCCCGATTCGATGACGTCGAAATAATTCCCTGGGGTTGGGTAGGCAGTCTCGACATCGCCTGAAGAAACTGGCTGTTGGATGGGTGCCAGGCTTGTTTTGGGATGGTCTTCGAAGAACTCCCAGATCACCTCGGTTGCGTCCATGGCCTGGGTAGTGCCATCCATCTCGATGGCGAAATCCGACCCCGGCCAGGAGTGTCCGGCATCGGCAATGGAATACAATGCTACCAGGTTCTCCCCATTACAGTTCGCCCAGGATTCAAGCATAAGCACATCACTGGGGCGACGGGTATTGGGTACAACGTTGCAACCGTTACGTTCAGCCCAGGCTTCCACCCATTCGTGAACCAGGGGGTTGTTCTGGTTGCCCTCGTAGGGGATGATCGAATCATTCAGACCGTGAATGGCCAGCACTGAAACTGCGTATTGGGCATCGCAATCATAATAGCCTACATGCCCACCAGAGACAGGGGCGACTGCGGCGAAAATATCCGAGCGCGAGCAAGCCAAACGGTTGGCGAAGGAAGCCCCATTGGAAAATCCGGTCGCGTAGATGCGGGTCGGGTCGATATTGATCTCAGCTTGCAGGTGAGCCAGCAGGGCATCGAAGAAGGCCATGTCGGGGTCGCCGATCTCAGTGGGCACTGCGCCCCACCAGGTTGGGGGATTGTCAATGGCTTGAGGGGCAACCACCACAAATCCGGCCTGATCCGCTTTGGCGTTCAGCTGAGTCATCTCTTGTTGGTGTTCGGCCGTATCCGTGCGACCATGCAGGTTGAACACCAGCGGGACAGCATTTTCAGGCTGATAATCAGGAGGAATGTGCAGCAGGAAGGTGCGCTCCGTACCGTCAACAACTAGAGTTTCGGAATAATCGCCAGGTTCTGGATATTTTCCGGGTGTGGGAGAAGGCTCTGCAGTTTCTGCGATCGGGCCGCAAGCGGTCAGTGCTGCGGCAAATATTATTACGATGAAAAAGGTTAAGTATTTCATAAAATTTTCCTTCCTGCACCAAGTATTATGAAACTATTAGTTTTATTTCGAAGCTTAGGCCTGCCATGGCGTGACCGTTGTGCGTGTTTTGAAGAAGTTTCATTCGCGAGAACTTCTGAAAATAGGGGTTAGGGGGGGTGCGGAGCACCCCCGCTAACCCCTATTTTCAGTCTTCTTGTCTGTAATGTGACATATGTGACATTGTCAAGTTACTCCGATCCGGCAATCGTTTTTGGATGGGCTGCGAAGAACTCCCAAATGATATCCGTCGCGTAGACATCCGGGGCGGGACCGTCCAGGTAAGGACCCGGACCAAATCCAGCGCCAGGCCACAGGTGACCACCACCTGCGATGGTATATAACACCACAGATGCGCCCCCGGCGCAATCTGTCCAGGTCTCCACGTTGACGGATTGCCGAGATTGTTCAGCCTCAGGTGTCGGATTGCATTGATCCCGCTGCGCCCAGGCGGCTGTCCAGGCAGGTACCGATGGTAGATAATCGCCATCGCCCTGGTATGGGATGATGTGATCGTCCGTGCCGTGGATGACGAGTACAGCGACGGGCAGTGTGGGTTCACAAGTCTCCATCTGGGGATGAGCGCCAGCAACCGGCGCAATAGCGGCGATCTTCTCAGACATTGCGCAGGCCAGGCGATTGGCCATGGCGCCTCCGTTGGAGAAGCCTGTCACGTAAATCCGGGTGGGATCGATGCTGTGCTGGCTTTCCAAAGTGGCGATCAACGCTTGGAAGAATTCCAAATCCTCTTGCCCCTTCGGTCCCGGGGCTGGCCACCAGGTTGCTGGCTCTCCCAGCGCCTGTGGGCTGACTACGATGAAGCCTTGCTGATCAGCCTTGGCGTTCATTTGGCTGATTTCTCCTTGCTGAAAAATGCTTCCGCCACGTCCATGCAGATCGAGCACCAGGGGTAAGGGGACTCCCGACTGATAAGCGGGTGGAATGTGAGTGACAAATTCCCTGGTGGTGCCATTCACGTCAAGCTTACCATAGTGATCTCCAGGTGGCTGGTGATATTCATGGGGCAGGGGTGTATAAGCCGGTGCCCGTGATGCTGCTGCGTATGGAGAGCCCAGGCATCCAGACAAACCGGAATATGCTAATACGATGATAAGCAGGATTGGAATACGAAGGTGTTTTTGTCTCACGATCTAAGGATGATTGTCATTACTTCGGAGCCACAGGAGCGATCGAAGTAATCTCAAACTTGGTCAGAGAGATTGCTTCGCTCGCCGAAGACGCGCCTGTGGCGGCTCGCAATGACACTCTTGTGCGCTGGTATTCACTTTCAAGGGCGCGGGTTCGACTCGAAGAACTCCCAGACCACATCGGTGGCATGGATCTGGGAGGCGACATTCTCGCGCAAATGAGCTATTGAGGAGCCCGGCCAGACATGCAGACCACCGATGCGCGAGATCAACCTAACGGTGACGTCTTCATCACACCCCATCCAGGTTTCGATCTTGAGCGAGGGGTCTGGCTGTTCGACCTGGGGTTCGGGTTGGCAGCCATTGCGTTGGGCCCAGTACTCCACCCAAAGGTGTACCGGAGGCACTTCATTGCCGCGGCCCTCATAGGGTATGGTGGCGTCATCGGTACCATGGATGACTAACACAGAGAGCGGACGCTCGATATTGCAGTTGGTGAAATCGGTGTGGCCGCCCGCCACCGGGGCGATGCCGGCGAAGGTCTCGGACATGAAGCAACCTAAGGCATTGCTCATCGTGCCGCCGTTGGAAAGACCCGCGGCATAGATGCGCGCCGGGTCGATATTGATCAGGGCTTGCAGATAGGCCATCAGCACCACGAAGAAATCCTTGTCGGTTTGACCTGGAAGCCCGGGCAGCGGACCGTGCCAGGAAGCAGGCTCTCCCAGGGCTTGAGGGTGAACGACGATAAATCCCTCTCGATCTGCTTTGGCGTTCATTTCGGTGTATTCCTGCTGGTCGAACATAGTGCTGGTATAGCCGTGCAAGTTGATCATCAGAGGTATGGGTACTTCAGGATCGTAGCCGGGCGGGATGTGTACGGTGAACCAGCGCGTATACCCATCCACAGGGAGCATGTCGACATAGTCTCCGGGGTTCTGGTAGCGCGCTAATATAACGGGATCGATGGTCGGCTCGGCGATGACCTCATCGGATTTGGGATGGGCCTCGAAGAACTCCCAGATCACGTCAGTGGCGTAGATGTCGGGTTCCAGGCCAGCCTCATAGGGCCCAGGGCCGTAGGCGGATCCGGGCCATTCGTGGAGCCCGCCTTTGATGGTGTAAAAGGCGACTTCAGAATCTCCGCTGCAATTGCTCCAGGTTTCCTGTTTGAAGTCCACATTGTCCTGGTCAATGCTCGGGGACAGATCACAGCCATTTGATTCCGCCCAGGCTTCCACCCAGTCATGAACAGCCGGTGTGCCTTCGGCATCTCCATCGATAGGGATCGTGCTGTCATCGCTACCATGCATCACCAGCACCGAGACTGGCTTCTCCAGCAGGCATCCGGCATGATGGGCGTTTCCCGCAGCTACCGGCGCGATGGCGGCGATCTTACCGGACAGGATGCAGCCTAGATGGTTGGTCATCGTGCCGCCGTTGGAAATCCCAGCGACGTAGATGCGTGCCGGGTCAATGCTCATCTCCGCTTCCAGATATTCGATCATCGCTTCGAAGAAATGGTTATCGTTAGCGCTGGCCGGTCCGGAGACAGGGCCCAACCAGGTGGCCGGCTCGTGCAACGCTTGCGGATAGACGACCAGGAAGCCAGCTTCATCGGATTTGGCGTTCATATGGCTGCGATTGGCCTGTCCGTGAGCCGAGCCACCTGCTCCGTGCAAATTGAAGACCAGGGGCGTGGGCACACCTGGCTGGTAGCCGGGCGGTACGTGCAACAGAAATCTTCGCTCCATCCCATACACAGTGATATCTACAGTGTAGTCGTCAGGGATCTGGTGGCGCTGCGTGATCTGCGTAGTTGCTGTAGGTAAGTCTTGAATGGTATCTGCTTCGGTTGCATCTTCGGGGGTGTCTGTTGGGCTGCAACTTGTAAAGATCAAAGTGGTGGCAATAAAGATCATGATTAACGATTTTAGATTCACTTGTTTGTATCCTTTCTGGTCAGGTTTTTTCCTGATAGCAGTAGTAGTGCTCTCGCCAATTCCATCAAGAAGCTAAACTTCTCAGAGAAGTTTAGCTTCTAAGTTGGGAAGTTATTTTTAGACGCTCACTATGAACCTCCGGGAGGTTCCTGGTATTCAGTTTCAAGCGAGAATCCTCCACTAAAACCTCCCGTAGGTTTAAGTCATTTTGTAAGAAAACCAATTAGCACTTGTCCGAAAATTCGCTTGAACCGCTCTGGCCCGCCGAAGGCGCGCCCTTAGCGAGGCCCGCCCCTGGCGCAGAACGTGTTGCCAAGGCATCCGTATCGTTGATTTATTTTGTCGCTGTGATCTCATCATAAGCCAAGCAGTTGGATTACACACGCTACTGCAGAACTACGTCAGCCCCTACTAGAGTCTGGTTTTAGGTTTGTACACGGATTTCACGGATGAACACGGATCGAAAACCTGTTTTAAAAATCCGTCTAATCCGTGTTTGTCCGTGTACAAATTAAGGATCCAATTCGATATCGCTTGCGCAGCGGAAACCGATGCTATTCTCGTATTTGTCTGGCAGGTACCAGTTGCGGAAGGCATTGCGGGCGTGGCCGCGGGCGGTGTCCCAACTGCCGCCGCGCAGCACGCGATAGGTTTCGACAGCGTCTGAGTTGGGATGCTGCAACCACTCGTGCCCTTCGTAGAGGGCGTGCCAGTCCCAGTTCCATTCCCAGACATTGCCCAGCAAATCCAGTGCGCCGACCCAACTGGTGCCTTCGGGATAGTTTCCCACCGGGGATGTGTCCGCGTAGCCGTCGTCTGTGCTGGGGTCAGGGTGGGGCATATCGCAATTGACGTCACAGTAGTTGGCCAGCGTGCCGTCGAATTCATCCCCCCAGGGATAGTACAGCGAGTCCGGTCCGCGGGCGGCGAAAGCCCACTCGGCTTCTTTGGGCAGGCGCGCGCCGGCCCAGGTGCAGTAGGCCACGGCCTGGTACCAGGTCACGTTGATGACGGGATAGTTAGCAAAGGCCGGGTCGTCATAGTAAGCCCCCCGCGTCCGAGAACTGAAATCTTTGGGCGCGGAGCAGTGGCCATCTTGAACGTAGAGGGCATATTGAGCATTGGTGACTTCGGTCTGGTCGAGCCAGAAAGCCTCGACAGTCACTTCGTGTTGGGGGTATTCATTCTCGTAGATGCGGGTACCCACAGCCTCACCATCGGCATCAACCGATCCCATCAGGAATTCCCCTCCCGGGACGTAAACCAAGATCATGCCGTCTGTCAATCGGGTTCGAGTGGCACCGAGGTCGAGCGCGCTTTGCATTGTTTGTGGCATTTCTGTGGGGAAAGGGGGTGCCTGGTTGTTGGTCGCCCCAAAGGTGCACCCCCCTATCCCCAGCACAAGGACGAGAAATGGCCAAAAGGACTGGATGATGGAAGCTTTCATCGTGTTATGCATACCAGAATTGATCAGCGAATGTTCATAACCGATAAGCTTTCATAGATCACGAATTACAGCGAATGACACCAATGACACGAATGTTTTTTGAAAATCCCCCTCAATATTCGTGAGTCCACTGAAAAAAGCCAAAGAAGAGAGGGCCGTGCGGCATATATGGGGGTGTGTGCCAAGCACACACCCCCATATATGCCGCACGGTATCCTTATCACGTAGTTTTTTCAGTGGCGTCATTCGTGCAATTCGAGTCATTCGTTCATATTCGTGATTAGAGGAAGAATGTCATGTGGAAATGCTTACATTCTTTGAGACTTTTTATTGGATGCTGCGTACATATCAGCGAGGACCACACAAGATACCCATAGATATCATGGAGATGAGAATGCACAAACAACATGCCCTGGTGATCGGTGCTGGCATCGGCGGAATCGCTACCGCCATCCGGCTGGCGCAGAATGGTTTCCAGGTTACTGTAGTGGAGAAGTGTCAGCGCGCCGGGGGGCGCTGCAATATCATCGAGCGAGACGGCCACCGTTTCGATACCGGCCCGACCCTGTTCTTGATGCCTGAGTTGTACAGGCAGGCCTTTGCCGATATCGGCGAGCGCATCGAGGATCACCTCGATCTGGTGCGCATCGACCCCACCTACCAGATCCATTTCGACGACGATACATACCTGAACCTGACCTCAGATCTCAAGGCCATGCAGGATCAGTTGGAGCGCATCGAGCCGGGGGGCTTTGGGCAGTATATCCGCTACCTTGCCGAGGGCCAGCTGCACTACAAACTGTCCCTGCCTAACGTTGTCCAGCGTAACTTTGACCATTGGTACCAGTTCTTCACCCTCAAGAATCTGGTGCTGCTGCTGCGCTTGAAAGCCCTCAAAAAGCACTATAGGCACATTGGCAAATTTTTCCGCGATGAGCGCCTGAAAGTGGCCTTCACCTTCCAGAATATGTATATGGGCGTCAACCCCTGTGAGGCTCCAGCGATCTTCTCGCTGATGCAGTACACCGAACTGGCCGATGGCGTCTGGTTCCCGCGCGGTGGCATGTACAGCGTCATTGCAGCCCTGGAAAAGATCGCCCGCAGATGGGGCGTGGATTTCATTTTCGATACCACCGTCGAGAGCATCCTGGTCGATGACAACCGGGCTACGGGTGTGCTCATGGAGAGGGACCAGCAGCTGCAGGCCGACATCGTCATTGCTAACGCCGACCTGCCCTATGTCTACCGCCAGATGCTGCCCGACGACGGCAGCGCCGCCCGCCTGGATGACAAGAAATATGGCTGCTCGGCCCTGGTCATGCTGTGGGGGTTGGATAAGCAATATCCCCAGATTGGCCCTCACAACCTGTTCATCGCCGAGGATTTCCGCGAGAGCTTCGCCGCCCTTTTCGATGGCCGCACCATCGCCAACGAGCCCAGTTTCTACATCCATGCCCCCGCTCGCGTCGACCCCAGCATGGCACCGGACGGCCAGGACACCCTGATGGTCGCCTTCCCAATCGGGCACCTGAATGAAGACCACTCGGAAGATTGGCCAGCCATCAAGGCGCATTGCAAAGCCTTTGCCATCCAGCGCCTGAAACGCCTGGGCATCAGCGATCTGGAAGAGCATATCAAGTTCGAGATCAACCTGACCCCAGAATATTGGGAAAACCGCCATAACCTGACCAAGGGATCAGCCCATGGGTTGAGCCACGACCTCTTGCAGATGGGCTATATGCGACCCCACAACCGCCATCGCCGCTATCACAATCTTTACTTTGTGGGGGCCAGCACCCACCCTGGGACGGGCCTGCCCACGGTGCTGGTCTCTGCCAGATTAGTCTCTGAGAGAATTTTGCGTGAAGTGCAATCTCCACAGGTTGAGCTGGCTAACGCGCCAGCTGCGATATAAAAATTTATGAGGAATCCAGAATGCAGGAAGGGAGAAAAAAGAAAATCAATTCCTGGCTTCCTGCTTTCCTCATAATATTAGTCCTAGCCTACAAAGAAGAGTAATCAACATGACCGCCAAACTCGCCCGTACGATCACCTGGAACAGTAGCAAGCAGACCTATTTCACCGCTCGCCTGTTGGTCGATCAGGGTATGACAGACGATTGCTTCCGCGCTTACAGCTATTTCCGCTGGGCCGATGATGTCATCGACGAAGAATGCCAGACCCAGGCTGAACGTCTGGCCTTTATCCAACGCCAGATCGATCTGGTGGATGGGCTTTGTAAGGGAGAGCAAATCGGAGATCTGGCCCCCGAAGAGCAACTCATCGCGGACCTGATCGATCACCAGCGCGGCGAGAGCTGCAAACTGCGCTCCTATGTGCGCAATTTCCTGGCCATCCTTGAATTCGACGCGGGACGTAAAGACCGCCTGATCACCCAGGAGGAACTGGTCTGGTATTCGGAGCGTTTGGGCGTGGCAGTTACCGATTGCATCCAGCACTTCATTGGACATGAGCATCCCTATCCCGAGGATGAGCGTCGCTACCTGGCCGCTACTGCCGCCCACATCGTGCATATGTTACGGGATATGCTGAGTGATATCCAGGAGGGCTATATCAACATCCCCTGCGAATATTTGACTGAGCAGGGTTTCAGCTCTGGCCGGTCTCCCGACCGAGCCGAACATTCCCTCACCACCGCAGACATTTGGCCAACTGGTTCAAGAGGATTTTCAGATCGATTCTTAGCTGAAGATGATGTAGATTCTGAAGAAGTTCAAAGGTTGGCCCCACTGGCCATATGTGAACCAGAGTTGCTACGCGATTTCGTCAAAGGACAGATCGAACTCGCCCGCCAATACTTCGCTTTAGGAAAAGAGTATTTGGACACCCTAGAAGTGCTGCGCTGCAAGCTGGCCGGTCACTTATACTGCCTGCGCTTCGAAGGGGTCATGGATGCTATCGAGAACGATAACTATTTTTTGCGCACCGAATACAGGGAAAGACACAGGCTGAAGACCTTTTTCAAAGTTGTTGGGTTGGTGATATCAGTTCTAGCCAGACATATATTCGGGCAGTTGTGGCAGGATCGAGATGAATCAGTAGGGGAAATGACAGTCACTGCCTAAGATACCTGGGAGAAATCCTCATTCTGATATAAGCAGGAGTTACGCAGTTGCCCCCCTAGCCCCCCCGCCTGTTGCGTTGGGTGGAATCTTTAGAAAACTCTCCCCAGCGCCAACTGCGCGCTTACGGCGTTGGGGGGGCGTCCTTCGAAATAATAGCTTCCAATCTGCGTAACTCCTGATAAGATTGTTTTATTAGGTCGACCCATCAGGATGAAGATCATGTTAAAAATAAACTTTGAAACCAAAATTCTAACTCAAAGCGATCTAGATCGCATCATCTTTGCCGTTGATCAACTACCTAGTACACCCGAAGACGAAATCATCCTGGGACAGCTAATCTATCGCCAGCATATACAGTGGGCGCACCTTTTCGAAGATTGCGATTTCGATGCCGGGCAGGTGATCTTCGCTGAAAATGATCCCGGCGATTCAGCCTATATCATCATGTCTGGCAGGCTGGCCGTGATCAAGGGAGATTTCTCGGCGCCAATCGTTTTAGGCTGCCGCATTCAGGAACAATCAATTGGCGAGATGGCCTTGCTTGAAGAATCTCCCCGTTCGGCAACGGTGGTGGCCCTGGAGCCAGTCTGCCTCATGGAGATCAACCGCCAGAATTTCCAGGTTTTATTAAAGGAATCTACCAGCTTTACTGAGGGGATCCTACGCCTGCTCAGCATGAGATTGCGCCAGGCTTCTGAGGCAGTTGAACTTGCCACTGTCGAAAAGATCCAGGACCCTTTGACTGGTCTCTATAACCGCCGCTATATGGAGAGCATGCTTAGTCATGAATTGCAGCGTGCCCAACGAGCGGGGTATTCGGTCAGTTTGATCATGATGGATATCGATCATTTCAAAAAGTTGAACGACACCTACGGGCATCCCGCTGGCGACGAAGTATTGCGACGCCTGGCAGTCCTGATGAAATCACAGGTGCGCCGCGCCGATGTGGCCTGTCGCTATGGGGGGGAAGAATTCCTGATCATCCTGCCAGAAACGCCCCTTGATGTGGCTGCCGAACGTGCAGAAGAATTGCGGACAGCTTTTGCGGATTTATCGATCGAGCATGAGGGGCAGATGATGCAGGGGAAACTGTCTCTCGGTGTGGCAGTTTCCCCAGATCACGCTGGAACACCGCAACAACTCATCAAGGCTGCTGATACAGCGCTTTACGCTGCAAAAACCGGCGGTCGTAATAGAGTTGTTCTCGCGGAATAGATTTATCGAGGTTTATAGCGCCACCGAAAAGGTGTAGACATACCCAATCACAACCGCACCAACCAGTGCAAACCCAATATACAGGGCAAATACTCTGCGATTCACCAATCCCCAAACCGCTGACATGGCTGGGAGGGTGGTCATAGGACCAGCGATCAGGAAAGCCAGCGCCGCACCTGGGTGCATTCCTAAGGTCAGCAGTCCTCCAACCAGGGGCATTGCGGCCAGGTTGCTGGTGTAAACAGGCACACCCAACATGGCCGCAGTCAAGATCGACCAGGGATTGTCCCCGCTCAAAATTCGGATTATCCATTCTTCAGGTACATATAACCTGACCATCGCACCAATGAACCAGGCCAACAGCATGAACTTTATTACCATGGTTGTTGCACTCCAGGTTTCATGAGCTAGCCGCTGCCAGAATGGGTTTGCCTTCTTTAGGTCAGTCTGGCATGATTCGTCACAAGAAGACGGCTCTGTTTGAGAGGCTGAAAGTCGCAGGGGGTGATTGAATTGTTCGGAAGATATTTGTACCAAATTAGGTTCACTCGATACGTCACAGCACCCAATTGCTTCGGCATGCAGTGCTGCATTTGCTAGTTCCAAATTTGGATTCCAAAGATCTGCCAGCTTCATCCTGAAGTTATGCAATCCCTCCCTGAAAAATTGGGAGAGCGTCCTGGTTTGTGTGGATTGATTCATGCGCAGGAAGTTCGCCCCCAGCCAATCTCGTTGAACTAAAAGTTGGGTAACATAACCGCCACCGAGACTCAAGCTCAAAGTGGCTGCTAGTCTCCAAATCGCCAATTCCCATCCAAGAGAACTAACCGTCAAGAAGAAGATCTCTGGGTCCATGGAGGGAGAAGCCAACCAGAATGACATTACTGGGGCAAGCGGTACGCCGCCAATAAGCATGGCAGCAACAACTGGAACCACACTGCAAGAGCATAGGGGGCTGAAGGCCCCAACCGCTGTTGCCAGTACGATAGCAATCAATGGGCGGGCTGTGAAAGCGCGATTGATATATTTCGCTGCACCAGACATCTGGACTGCAACTGCAATGGGGATAGTGATCAGCAAATACGGCCAAATGTGGATAAAACTATCGACGATGTAATCTAGAATCGCGGTGATGTGGGACATGGGTCATCTCCTTTTATCGTAAAAATACGATGCTACCAGGTAAAAAAATTTGAGGATCTAAAAAATCTCACCGATTTTCGAGCGAAACCAGGCGATATTATCTTCGTTTAGACAGTAGCTGGTAGCTGTTCCTTCAATGGTCCCTGAGATGAATCCAGCATCACGGAGTACCTTAAGATGCTGTGATACTGTTGCTTGGGCAATAGGGAGGTAATCCACAATGTCTCCAGTGATACACCCTGGGTGAGTAACCAGGAATTTCATGATCTCAAAGCGGGTGGGGTTACCCAAGGTTTTGAACATGGAGACGAGTCTCTCTTGCTCTGCTCCAGAAACATCAAGCGTGCAGCATACATCAGGAAATTTAAGATTGGTTGTATTCATCGTAAATTTACGATGATTGTACAGGAAAGTTAGCTTGTTGTCAAGTACTTTTTTTGCACTTTTCCTATTTTTTGGATATAACTCTGACTGGGTTATTCAACGTTGAGAGGACTGATAACGATGATCTCTGTCCCGAAGGGGTCCGTTACCGGGCAGTAGCGGATGGGCACATACATCAATTGATCCGAAGGGTCATCCCCCCGGCCGCCGGCCTCGATGAAAGCGCGCTGCAAGGCTTCGGCATCTTGGGGAGTCTCTACCTCGAGGGTGATCTCCACATTGCTGGGGGTCCCCGCTTTGGCTTTGAAGAGCGTCAACCAGCCCATCCCGATGTGCCAGCCTCGTGTGCCAGTGCCTTCCATGTAGGCAGGCGGACCAAGCACCTGTGAGTAATAGGCGATCACTTCTTCGTAATTCTCATAGAATAGTGCCACCCCGAAGGCGCCGGTGAAGTTGTAGCGTGGCTCTGGGGATGGGTCGGTGTAGAAGTTCTGCTTGTAAGTTTCGAAATCCATCGTCATCCTTTCATGGGGTCAGGTCGACATTCAAGACAAGATCTCGTTCTCCAACCCAGATAGAGCTGCCGTCAGCGTCCTCACCCTCGACTAGGCTGATGATCAAATGCTCTCCCTCACCGCCAACCTGAGTGAACATGGCCTCATCCTCGAGCTGCGTATCGTCGTGGAAATAGAATTGGGTCGTCAGTAATTCTTTCCCTTCGAATTTTAGCTTGACATGGATGTGTCTGGGACGCGGCTCGTACCTACCTGGCAAGATGGTGCGGAAGCTGTAACTGCCATCTTCTGCTGTAACCGCCTCGCCATAGAACTGGAAATTCGGATCGCGACGGCTCGTCCCGGGGTCGCCAGGATGTAGATAGACGCCATTGCTATCGGTCTGCCAGATTTCGATGACCACATTGGGGATGGGCATCCCATTGGCATCATAGACCACCCCTGAAAATTCGATCACTTCCCCCTCAGGGATTCCATCCGCACCTGCAAAATCAGTCAGATCATTATCCCGGTCTTCCGGCTTGTCCACTGTGTAGTAGGGCCCTTCGGCTTGTGAAGGCGTGAAATAGGTCACCTCGATGGTTTCAGGTTCAGTTTGAGTGGTTTCTTGGGTTTGAGCAGGGGACGTATCGTCTGCATTCGTTGGGAGAATGGCTATCGATGGCGTGGGAGCAATCTCTGCTTGTGCAGGTTGGGATGCTGGCTCTACAGATTGCGCGCAGCCAGCGAAAATCAATACAAAGACAAGACTACCTGTGAATTTATTTTTTGATATCATCATCTCAAGTTTTGGTGTACTTTCCTTCGGCTGAGTTATTGTGAAATTATAAGTATTAGGACAAAGTATATCAAATTATTTTTGTGAAGGGTATAAAGAAGTCTAGCTACCTGACAGTTTCATAAAAAGGGATTGATTGACATGGCAAATCCAAGT
>CAZUSV010000096.1:0-23169 GCA_964622645.1 uncultured Anaerolineales bacterium | reverse complement strand
TACCTGCGCCTCCCGGCCGTACAACTTCTGCGGGATGTTAAAGCGTTCATGCACATCTTTCTGCGCCAGGGGGAAGGGCTCGATGACTCCCTTCTCCTGCCACTGGCTCAGGCAGGCTTGCAGATCTTCCCTAAGCCCGAAGGCGCTCTGATAGCGATCCTCAGCGTTCTTGGCCAGCAGCTTCATGACGATATCTGACAGGGCCTGTGGCACAGCCTGGTTTACCTTCGCCAGCCGCTGCGGTCGCCGGGCGATGTGGGCATGGATCAACTCCAGGGGATCATCCCCTTCGAAGGGTGGCTGCCCACCAAGCAGCTTGAAGAATGTGGCCCCCAGCGAGTAATAGTCGCTGCGATAATCGACGCTGCGGTTCATGCGCCCGGTCTGCTCCGGCGAGATGTAGGGCAGATACTCCCGCAGATAGGCCTGGTCGTACAGCGACATCTGGCCCCTGCTTTGCAACGCAGGTCCCAAGGCTACTTCCCCACTGCTCTCGTCGATCAAGATCTCCTGCGGGCGGATAGCCCCATGCAGCAGGTCAGCTTGGTGCAGTTCAGCGATTGCATCCACCAACTGCAAGGCAACTTCCAGGAAGCGTTCCAGCTCCTGGGCATCAGCGAGTGTGCTCAAACGAAATGCCTCTAGGGTCACTTCAATGCCTCCATTTCATCAGGTAAGCTCAACTCCACCGCGGCCAATTTTGCGCCCAGGGTCTGGCCCAGCTCGCTGATGGCGACCTGTAAAGCATCATCCACAGTCGTAGCCGCTTGAATGCGCTGGTTGATGGCAGCTAACTGAGCTTCTCTCTCAGCCTGTTTCTGTACGCTGGCATAAGCCTGAGCGTTCTGCAAGGCAATCGCCACCTGGGAGGCAATCGACTGGAGCAGGTAGACATCCTCCTGGCCAAAGCCTTCGCGCATATCTTGCTGCACGTCCAGCACGCCCAGCACTTCCCCGCCTAAGGCAATGGGAACGGCAAGCTCCGACCTGGTCTCCGGCAGCAAAGGGTTGGGTAACCAACCCGCCTCTTGGGAGACATCCGTGATCAGCACAGGCTGCGCAGACTCAGCCGCGCGACCGACCAGCCCCTGGCCTTTCTCCAAGATATGACCGCTGGCCAGCAAGGTCTGCCCCACCTCGCCGGTGCCGCCCATCATGACCAGCTTTGCTTTGGCCTCGTCAAGCAGATAGATATGCACATGGTAGAAACCATAAGCCGCTCGCAATTGCTCGACGACTTCACGCACCAGTTGATCGCCATCCAGGATGGTCGATAGACGACGGCCGATCTCTGTAGAAACCTCCAGCGCACGGGTGCGCTCTACAACGCGCTGTTCCAAATGTCTGCCCGCCTCTTCTAATTCGGAATAGGCTTGTTTCGCAAGGGCTGATGCTTGATCTTTACCTCGAATGAACAAATACAACAGGCCGCTGATATTCATAAACACAAAAGAATAGGTGATCCAATCTAGCATGTTATATTCGCCAATCCAAGGCTCTGGCAATAAACCCTGCCTCTGCATGATCACCGCCACGCCGCCGATCAAAATCGAGACGACCATGACGCCAATGGCTGGCCGCACCCCGACCAGCAGGCCGAATAAGAGAATGATGAACATCATGTCAGGATAACTCGTCGATTGAATGCCTCCCTGCATGAACATCATGTAAATAAATGCCAGCCAGAGGAACGTAGAAAAAACGATGCTCCCAAGGCGCACATACCCCCGCCGCAGCAAAACTTGCGCAATGGCGATAGGGATGATCAGGGGAACGGTTCGGAACAACACATAAGGGATGACTTCTACGGTGACGTACTCCCATGCGACGATGAATGCTACCGGAATCCCGATGAAAAGCACGCTCAGAAAGAGCAGCGAGACGAAATTCAACATGTAGGCTTGACTTAATTTATCTTGATCCTCAAAAGAAGGTGGGGCGAAAAAGCCTCTAATCGCAACCCAAAAATTTCTTAGTCCCCCGATAGGTTCAAGATCTGCTTTATCCTGCTCGCTCATGTTGTTTTCCATCTAATCAATTGATTTGTGCATTCCGAATCGGCATGCCCGCAATTGAGGTACTCTGCATACGTGAGATCATCGCATTTACTTCCACTTTCAGCGCGGCGATTCAACCGGCAAACCGATTTCCACCTGGGTCATCTTGGCGCCCAGGGCCTGGCCCAGCTCGCTGATGGCGACCTGCAGGGCATCATCCACGGTCGTAGCCGCTTGAATGCGTTGGTTGATGGCAGCCAACTGAGCCTCTCTCTCAGCCTGTTTCTGCAAATTGCTATAAGCCTGGGCGTTCTGCAAGCCGATCGCCACCTGGGAGGCAATCGACTGGATCAGATAAACTTCTTCCGTGCCAAAAGCATTGCGCAGATTGTGCTGCACGTCCAGCACGCCCAGCACTTCACCGCCCAGGGTAATGGGTATGGCCAATTCCGATTCGGTCTCAGGCAGCAGGGGATTGGGTAGCCAGCCAGTGCCACGGAAACCCCTCGTTTGCCGCACGACAGAATTCGTTTCTGCAGCCTGGCCTACCAACCCTTTCCCCAGGGGCAGGCTGTGGCCATCAGCAACCAATTTTTCACCCACCTCGCCAGTGCCGCCCACCATGACCAGCTTCCCTTGGGCCTCGTCACGCAGATAGATCTGCACATGGTAGAAACCATAAGCCACCTGCAATTGCTCGACGACTTCACGCACCAGTTGATCGCCATCCAGGATGGTCGATAGACGGCGGCCGATCTCCGTCGAAACCTCCAGCGCACGGGTGCGCTCTATCACGCGCTGTTCAAGATTACCAACGATCTCCTGAAGTTGAGTCGTCATCTGGTTGAAGGCCAGCGATAGCACCTGCATCTCGTCTGATCCGGCGATATTGACCATTTGGCTCAGATCGCCCTCAGCGATGCGCCTTGCTGCAGCTGTGAGTTCATTCAACGGCTGAAGTGCTCTCCGTAAGGTCAACCAGATAAATACTAGCAATCCAGTTAAACTGAGCACAACCATCACCAGGGTTATCTGTTGGAACCTTTGGATGGATTCAGCCAGGCGCGTCGCCTGCCCATAGACCGCAGCTTCATCAAACAGTGCCCCAACCCTGACGCTCGAAAAGGTTGTGATCGCAATCAGTAAAGGGATGGTAACCGCGACAATGGACAAGGTTAATCGAGCCAGTAAGCTGCCGCGCACCTCTCGCCCAGTGGAAATCGAAGGGTTAAACACAATATAGGAAAAGACAACCGTGAATAATATGCTGATGATTAGTGTGGACAATACCGGGCCGATCACGCCGCTCATCGAAAACAAGACAATGGGGATGATTTGGAGTGCCAGGAAGGCATATGCCAGGCGACGGTTCAGGATAGAACTCTCTTTATCCCGAAAGACCATGATGATGATGATGAAAAAAACAGGGATGACGGATAGGTTAACGCTCAGACGGATAGGATAAGCAATCACGCCTCTGGCGTATTCAGAAAGCAGCACAAAACCACCGCTATATATTGCGGGATCAAGACCAGTGTAATAAATCTGGGTCCCAAAGGAATTATCCAGGATCAATAATGAGGCGGGCAAAAGGATCAAGCCGTAAACGATCCACCAAACCCGACGCCAGCGATTGCGCAACCAGTCGGGCTTGAGAATAACCACCCAGGTGATAAGCGTTGCCGGATTAATCGCCGGTACGGTGGCGGCCAAAATCATAGTGATGGCCTGTGCCCTGTCAATATCGGTTGTGGTGACCAATAATCCCGTAGCCACCCCATTGAGCGTGTACAGGAACAACAAAAAGGCCACATGGCGATTGATGGTATTCCTGAAATTGAAAACCAGGAAATAAACGGCCAGGATGAGTTGCACAAGCGCCACACCATGGAAGACATATTGCTGAATCAGGGGCGGGATATTAGCATCCATAAACCAAACTCTCGCAGGGAGAACAATCCTCTAGAAAGGTTTTTACAACAGGTAATACTCGATCAAGCATTGTTTTTCGTCCTAAGTTTCACACTGGTCTCCGCACCCAGGGCGCGGCCGATCTCACGCACAGCCACCTGTAAGGCCTCGTCGATAGCGGTGGTGCTCTGGATGCGCTGGCCGATATCGGCGATCAGGGCCTCGCGGCGGGCATCCTCTTGGGCAGATTGAAATTCCAGAGCATGTTCCAGAACCGACGCACTCTGGTTGGCGAAACTCATGGCCATGTCCATTCTCGCCTGATTTAATTCTGCATCCTCACCCGGAAATTCCAGTTCGATGATACCGAAAGCTTCCCCTCTGGCCGCTAGCGGCAAAATAACCATGACTTTGACATCCCACTCCTTCATATAGGCCAATTCAGCGGGATCTGCATCGGGGTCGCTGGCCAGAACTTGATAAGGCTGCAGCGTTTCCATCGCACGAGCAGTTGCCGGGTAGTCGTCCAGGACCATTACCTCCCCAATTCCCTCTTCGTAAATTGACCTCGCGCCTTCATCGAACTCATAATCGCTGTGTACGATCAAATTTTTCTTATCGGGGGACAGCAGAGAAACCGAACATTCTGGGCCTCCGGCAAACTCAATAAAGTTTTTGGCAATTGCATCGCTGATCTCATGCACATCGAATTGCGCGGCCAGCAGAGCCCGGTTGAAATCTAGCAATAATGAGCGCTCGGCCCCGGAGGTTTCCAGTTCCTGGGTGCGTCGCTCCAATTTTGCCAGGGTTTTCTGCAGCTCATCAGCCATCTGATTGATAGTATTCGCCAACAGCCCAATTTCACCCCCGCTGCGTGTGGTGACGCGCTGCGCCAGGTCGCCTTGCGACAATTGCCCCGCCACATCGGTCAGTTTGCGGATGGGGTTGGTGATCGTGCGGCTGATGGCCACTGCTACCAGCGTGCCTACCAAGGTCGCCGCCAGGGCGGTTACAACTCCCTGGTTGCGCAAATCGGCGATCTTGTCCGCCAGCGGCGCGGTGGGCAGCCCGATCGCCACAGCCCCAAAGCGCTGCGCACCAACCCTGACTGCCACACCGGCCAGCAGCTGATCCGCCTGCCATTCGAAGACGATGCCCTCGCTTTCCAACAAGTGCTTCCCAAAGGGATCGATATGATCCTGGTAACCTAGACTTTCATCATAAGCATCAGCCAGGATGCGCCCATCGGGGTCGTAAGCGCGGCCAAAGGAAAATACTAATTCTTCTTCTCCCAGATTTTCCATGACATCATTGATCGTATCTACATCCAGGTAATAAAGATCATCCCGCGAATAGATCTCTATGGTCGTGAGCAGCAACTCGGCCTGCTCCTGAAGTTCATTGCGAAAGGATTCCTGCAAACGAATGATGGCAAGGAGCGTGGTCGTCAAAGCCGTCACAACAACCAGCAGGGCAATCACCGAGACCCCTTTATAAGCTAACGGCCAGTTTCTCCATTTCAATCTACCCATAGGTCATCCACCTTCACGCTATTGATCCCATTTAGCTTGCCTGATTTCACCGGAATCCTGGGCAATATAGAAGTTACCCAAGTCATCCACCGTGATACCTTCCTGGTCTACCCCCGGCAGGGTATAAGCCCCAGAAACATCACCACTTAATGTCACTTCTAAGATTGTATTTGCACTGTCGCTGATCACCAACAAATGACCGCAGGCGGGGTCGTATTGCAATCCCGATAGATCCAGCGTATCCATCGGGAGCACCTTGACGACCTGCGCTGTTAATGGCTCAGCAGCATCACTATGCAGAGGTGCTACAACCTCGATGATCAGCGAGAGGTCCTCGTCATCACCCAGGCTCTGGTTGGCCAGGTAAAAGGTGCCGCCCTGTTCGTGGTTTGGGTCGGGGACGAAGGTAATTGCCTCCACGCCCTGGCCACCCGGTTTGAGCAGCAGCTCATCGCCATAGAAGCGCTCGATGCTGAACTGGCGCAAGAGGCTGAAATCCTGAGGAGATACCTCCAGGATCAGCTCTTCACCCTCGACCGCCACGTATAGCAAATTGGTCTCGGGGTTGTACGTAATGCCTTCAAAATCCGCAAAGCGCACATGCGCCCGCTTGACCAACTGGCCATCGAGTCCAAATTCAGCCATATGGCCTTCATCGCCTACCACGAACAGGCTGCCACGCCGCTCATGGTAGACGATTCCGGACGGTTCAGTAAAATTCACGCCTTCTGGATTTCCCGGCCAGGCCTGCACGGATAGGGTACCGTCGTGCAGCTCGCACTTGGCGACCGGCAGCAGGGCACATCCGCCGACCAAAAAAGTGAGCAGTACGCAAGCAAAACGCAGCCGGGAAATCTGAGCGTTGATCATTGGTTGGATTGCACCAATTCATACAGTTCGCGCATGCGCGCCAGGGCAGCCTCGGAGCCTCCGGGGAACTCATCGAACTTGGCGGTCTTGAAAGTATCCAGGATTTCCGGCCCCTCCTCGGTCTCGTGTAAGCCCAAGAGCAGCGCTTTGATGGCCGCCAGCAGTTCAGGGTCCATACCCGGGCGCACAAGCGCCATCTGTCGGGGCAAGGCTTCCGTCTCCGCCAGGACGACTAACTCAATATCGCTATCTTTCAGGAGGTCCTCGTAATTCTGATTATCGGTCACCCCGGCGATGACCTTGCCGCTGATCACCCATTGCAGGGTGTTATCATCGTCTCCGGAGAAGACATAACCGATCTCTTCGGCGGCGACAGCGCTTTCCGGCCCACTCGCCTCGACGGCTGTCAGGCTGGCACCCAAGAGGTGCGCCAGGGGCAGCATATACCCTGAGGTGGATCCGCTTTCTTCTAAGGCTATGATCTGGCCTTGCAGCTCTTCCAGGGAGGTCAGGCCGCTATCTGCGCGGGCAAAAAAGACCGAATGATACTCCCCGCTGCCGCCCTTCCAACGGCGCAAGATCGGCTGCGCGCCGGATTGATCGCTGATGGTCGGCGAGGGGTAAGAACTGTCGAAGTACAGGTCGACCTCCCCTGCGGCCAACCATTCGACCATCGTGTCCATATCCCCGGCGATCTTGACCTCGCCAACCCCGATGCCGAATTCCGCCAGGTTGGCGGCCAGATAATCGGCCAGCGGCTGGAAGCGGGCAATCTTTTTGGCGGGCTCGTCGGATACGTCGGCCAAGACGATGACGCCCGTGGCTGCGGATTCTACTTCCGGTTCTGGCTCCGTCGCCTCGGCGACTTCTGCTTCTGGCTCTGGTTCCTCCGCTTCTGGCGCTGCGCCCGGTGTGCAAGCAACCAACAAGGCTAAGCTAACCATCAGCAGGAATAAAACATACATCTTTCGTGACATTTTGAATCTCCTTATATATCACTACCTAACTTGGTTCCAACACCAAAAAATTCAATCTTGCTGCCATTTTATGGTTTCACAGTTCATTTTCAAACTATGACTGCAAAATCGATGCCGACCTAAAAACCCAGCTTTATTCACCATCCGGTGCCAAGCGCACATAAGTATCTTTCTTTAATGCCAGGCTGAGCTCGCGCACGGTCACTTTGAGGGCGTCTTCGACACTGGTGGTGCTCTGGATGCGCCCGCCGATCTCGCCGATCAGGGTCTCCCGCTCGGCGCGCCGTTGGGCGTTGAGATAGGCCTGAGAATTCTGCAGGGCGATAGCCACCTGGGCAGCGATAGACTGCAATAGATCAGCGTCCGTCTGGCTCAAGCCGCCCTCCAGTTCATCCTGCACATCCAAAACGCCCAGCACTTCATCACCCACTGCGATCGGTACAGCAATCTCAGAAACGGTATCCGGCAGCAAGGGATTGGGCAGCCAGTCAGGGTCAATCGATACGTCGGGTACGAACACAACCATATTCGTATCGCCAGCCCGACCTACCAATCCCCGGCCTTTTTCGATCATATGACCGCGCGCGAGCATGGTCTGCGCGACCTCCCCTGTACCACCGACCATGATCAGATTTTCTTTGGCCTCATCGAGCAGGTAAATATGCACGTGGTAATAATCGAAGGCACGCTGTACCTGTTCGACCACTTCTGCGACCAGCTTATCCTGGTCAAGGATGGTTGACAGGCGGCGGCCAACCTCGGTGGAGATCTCCAACGCCCGGGTGCGATTGGCAACCCGCTGCTCCAGGGTACCTAACAAGGTGCCCATTTGAGCAGCCATCTCGTTATAGTTCTCTGAAAGGATGCCGACCTCATCTCGGGTACGCATCTCGGCCCGGGCGCTCAGATCCCCGGCAGCGAACTTCTCGGCCACCTGGGATAGGTGCAAGATAGGGCGCACCAAGGTCTGGGAGAGGGCCAGAGCAACAGCAGCGCTCAAACCCACCCCGATCACAGCAAATATCACTATAGTGCGAGTGGTTCGCTCAACGTTGCCATAGGCTTCCGAGACATCCTGCCGAATGACCATCGCCCACCCCAGGCTATCGATAGCCTGCTGGATGGCGGCTTCGATGGGATGCTCTAATTCAACCGGGGTATAGATGGGGGTATGGGCGAAGAACGTCTGATCCCCATCGGCATCCGCGGCAACCATAAAGTGGGTCATCTTCACGAAATGCCTGCGCAGGCTCAGGTCCAAATCCACCGAACTTTCATATCCAGGTGGTTCGTAAATCACCTCGGCATCACTATCAAACAGCAGCGCGTGTCCGGTCTCACCATAATGCACCGAATCGATGATTTCATATAACTCTTCCAGCACCAGGGCAGCGCGGGCGATCCCCAGGATTTCATCAGTCTCTTCGCTGATGATTGGTACTGCGATCTGAGCAGCGAGCACACCCGCGCTCTCGTCGTATTGCGGGTCTGAAATATATATAGCGCCCTCTCCGTCATTCCAGGCTGCCTGCCACCAATCTTCATCGGCCTGGTAGTAGTCGGAAAGCCGGGCCGAAGCGCCGATCGTGGCGCCGTAACGGTCGGTGACGAAGATCTCGGTCAGGTCAGGGAATGCTGCCAGATAATCCTTTAACTGAAAGGTCACCGGGTTCACTGCCGGATCGGACGAGATCACGCGCTGGATTAACGCATCAGCATCACTGGCGGCCACCCACTGCGCGTCCAGGGTTTGGATTTGGGACAGGATGGCAGCCTGATCCCCTGTGTAGCTCTCATTATGCTGCTCCACGATCTCTTTGACTAAGTCGGTTACGGTGAGCGCCACGACCTGGGTCACTTTGACTTCGAAAAAGGCACTGACCAATTGGCTCAGATTGAGCACTTCATGATCGTAGACTTCATTTATCTGTTCAGTGACCGCGGAGCGCATGATCTGGGTTGCAGCAGCGCTCAAGGCAATCACAACGACAACGGTCATCGTGACAAAGCTAACTACTAGCTTGAGGCGAATGTTGCCAAGCATCGCCCGGCGGACGATCAGGGCCAATAACGACACCATCATCAAGCCGATCGCAACTGGCGAGAAAACCAGCGCCTGCGGCACTACCAATTGAATGTCTAAACCAATCCAGCCAGGTATGATGGCGATCAAAATGGCAATAATCGTGGTAATGCTTCCCCAAAGGCGCAGTTGCCTGGGGAAGATCTCGAAGATTACGAAAGTTGAAGACACCAGAATATAAGTCCCTGTCAGGTAGCCCATATCCCTGATGAGAACCCCCGCCGCCAGCGGAGGCAGCATATTGATCAGAAACAGGATCGAGAGACCACGCTGCAAGATACCTAGTTCATGGCTGCGTTCAGTCAGGAAATAACTTGCTATACCGCCCACTGTGTAGAACACCGTCAAAGCAAATATGACCAGAAACTTCCAGGAGGTCATGCCCCCCACCATCAGGTAGATGCCGAAACCAATGAACAACAGGCCGCTGCCGGACACTACCAAGGCAAACCACCGGGCAGCGATAGGATCGGCATCTTCAGCCCCTTCCCGGGTCCGCCTGCCGGTCAGGAGCACAAAGGCCACAACCAATATGACCGTTGTCACCACTGCAATGCTTAGAATTTGATCGAGAGGATCAACCCGGAAGGCAGGGTCGATCAATTCTATCCCCCCAATCAATAAAAAGGCAATTATCGCCAGGATTATCGACCATTTTCTCGAACGTGTCGGCATCGAGATCATGATTAACAATCCGGATGAGACTACGGTGTAGACAAGAGCAATCCAGCCGAAATCTCTCTGGATAGCTGTCACCATAACTGACACAATCAGATTGGCCAAAAATATGATCCCACTACCCAGGTCGATCTGACCGCGCCGCAGAATGAGTACGCTGCAAAATCCCATGATCATCAAAAGGACAGCAGACGCCATCAAAACATAATCGTGCCAGGTGGTCAATTCAACCAAAATCAGGCCTAAACCTGCCGCGAACAGACCAACAAAACCCATCAGGAACGCGCCGATTAAGGCATTCCTAACAATGGGTTGGTCTGTATCTGTGGTTTCATTCCGCAATAGATTATCCATACAGCATACTCCTTCCCGCAAACGTAATCAGGTTGCCCCTAGGCATCACTGCTAACTTCACTCGCTCTTTTCTCCGCTCCTGAAAATGGCGCAATATCATCTGGCAGCTGGGTTAAACTGAAACGAAAAGTGCTGCCCTCGTCCAGTACGCTTTCGACCTCGATCTCGCCCTTGTGCTGTTCTACAATGGCTTTGACGATGGTCAACCCCAAACCATTGCCTTCGATATCCTTGGTTTCTTTCAAATAGGCGCGGTAGAACTTATCGAAGATGAAGGGGAGATCTTCACTGGGGATGCCGTAGCCTGTATCTGAAATGCTGATCCAAATTTTGGATCCCTCTTGATCGACTTCGACGGAGATTTGACCGCCGGGTGGTGAATATTTGATGGCGTTGCCAATCAGGTTGTACAAAACCTGGCGCAGGCGTGATACTGAACCCAGTACTTGTGGGCGCCCCTGGGGGAGTTCCACAATGAGCTCCTGCTCTTTGGCACGCGCTTGTGCCTGGATATCATGGTTGACGCTGCTCAACAAGTCGTGCAAATCAACCGGCATTAAGGTCAATTCTACGCCCAGGTCGATACGAATCAATTCCAGCATGTTGAGCACCAGCTCATGCATGCGCCCCGAAGCATGTCGAATGCGGCCCACGAAATCTTTCTGCTCTTCATTCAGCGGTCCGGCTTTTTCCATCAAATCGCTAAAGCCCAGCACTGCTCCAATAGGGTTCTTGAGATCGTGGGAAACCATGGCGATGAATTCATTCTTCACCCGTTCCAGGTCGACGAACTGGGATACGTCATGTAGCACAACCACCTGGCCGCCTTCTTCGACAGGCGTGATCAGAACCGCGAATGTGCGTTGATCTGGCCAGAGGATCTTGCCTTGCTCTGTATTATCTGCCTTGCGGGCCATAGAAAGCATTTCGAGTAAATCATCGTAGCCCTTCTTCAAGGGTAAGGGCCGCCCAATCGTGGTATCCACATCGGTGAAGAGTTTATGAGCAGCCGGGTTGATCAGCTGCAAATTGCCCTCACGATCGAAGACCAGGATCGCATCTGCCGCAGCCTGCAAGACCGCCGAGAGGCGATTCTGCTCCTTTTCGACAGACTCGAACAGACGAATGCGTTCCAATGTTGCCGATATCTGTGCAGCCAACATCTCTAGCACAACCTGGTCGCCGTCATCGAACTGATCACGCTGCTGGCTGTAAACAGCCAGCACATAGGCTAATTCGCCATTGGTATGAACAGGGACAGCAACCCCGGCATGATGCCCATTGGTATGGATTCCATTTGAGCTAGCCTGCGCACCAAGCGGATTAAGCAGAACCGCATGACCCTGTTCGAAGACAGCGACTGGGCATGAGACCAGTTCACTGATGTCAAAACCCTGCTCTTCACCAGCCTGGCAAATCAACTGAGGCTGGTTTTGGCCAGCTTCCCACAGGGCGACAAAGGGGTAATTCATTCCCGTTTGAATGGATTCGGGAAAGCGGTCGATTAATTCATCAAAGTGATTGATGCCGCTCAATTCCTGGGTGAGCAAATGCAGCGCAGATAACTCGTTGGCGCGTTTGCGCTCTCTGGTGTACAGTTGGGCATCTTCAATGGCGATGGCAGCCTGGCTGGCAATCGCCCTCAAAAAGGTCAGCGATTCATCGTCGAAATGACCCTCCAGTTCGTGAAACAGCGAAAACACGCCAATCACCTCACGCTGTCCCAATAGGGGCACACAAATCACCGCACGCATCGTGGCGTTGATCTCTGAAGACCAACGCGCATCTGCGAGTGTGTCTTCAACCACATCCCCTGCTCGCCGATCGGCGATGCGATTGAAATAACTGGATGCCTTGAGCTGTCCCTGGATGATTTCCCAGTCATTGAGGATGGAATCGCGATTGTGATGAAAGCGATGCTGAGGATGAGCCCCAGAAGTAAAAACCAGGTGTGCAGCAGCAGCATCTAAAACTCGCGAAGTGCGGTCCAACAATAGTTCCGCAATCTCATCGACATCTGTACACCCGCTTAGATCCTGACCGATCTCAGGCAACATACTCAACTGGTAGTTCCGGCGACGGAGCGAGTCTTCGAATTGCTTGACGCGCAATTTGGTGCGTACTCGCACAATAAGCTCCCGCCAATCGAAGGGCTTGGTGACGTAGTCGTCAGCACCCAGGCTCAGGCCAGTGCGGATATCGCGCGAGTCGATGCGGGCAGCAGTGATCATGATTACCGGCGTATACTGCAATTCTGGATCTGAGCGGACTTCTTCCAAAACTTGAAAGCCATCTTTCTTGGGCATATTCACATCGAGGAGCAGCAAATCGATGGCCTCAGAACGCAGCAGTTGCATTACTTCTTCCCCATCAGCAGCGGTGACAAACTGGTAGCCATCCCGGGCCAAACGCTTGGTCAGCAAGCGCAGATTATCTACATTGTCATCCGCCACCAAGATCGTGAATGGGTTATCGGTTGTGGCTTCAGCCATTGCCGGGCTGGTCGTCTGCATGCCCTCGATGGCCGTGCCGATGATGCTTTCGATCTTCTCCGGAGAAACAGGCTTGACCAGGTAATCGTTGATATGTAAATAACGCACTGCCTCCGTCAGCTTGGTGCTGCCATAGGCAGTCATCAAGATGATGTATTCGGGGCCGCTGGTGATTTCACGCCGGATCTTACGGATCAGTTCGAGGCCACTAATGCCAGGCAAGATGAAATCCGTTATCAGCACATCGATGATATTTTCCTCTATCAGTTCGAAGGCTTCTTCTCCGCTATGTGCAATCTTTACGTCGAGGTCGTCTGCTGAGCGCTCCAGTGCCCTGGCTAGCATGGAAGCAGTATTAGGATGATCATCAACAATCAGAATGCGTGCGGGTCCACTTCCCACTGAATTTGATGTAGTTTTCATGGCATCATTTTGATACATATTGGCAATCTTTGCGGTTTGCTTTTGTGAGATATTGTTAGGAATAGTTAGGAAGTATTGATTTTTCTGCCAGGAATCTGTTTTTTCCGGTAATTTACAGATCATACCTTCAATCCACCAACAAACGATATCCAACACCGCGCACGTTGAGGATAAAACGCGGATTCTTAGGATCTGGCTCCAGGGTATCCCGTAAAACATGGATGTGATATTTAGCAAGCTCCTGAGCTTCACGCCGGTCCATTTCATAGCCTTGTGCTTCGATAATCAGGGTTTGATAATCGACAACATCAGGGGAATGACGGGCAAAGACGACCAAGTAATCAAAAGGCGTTGGCGGCAAGACCAGCACACGTTCACCCAGGGTAGCTTTGCGCGAGTGCAAATCTAGCACCAGCGGACCAACCTGTAAGAAGCGGTCTTCAGGAGTTGGCACACTCAGGCTCGAAGCCACAGCTGAGTCCTCGAGCTTTTCGACGGTTTCCAGCGCCTCCAACTCTGCTTGCAGCGAAGAAATCTGCTCCTGGATTTCTCGGCGGCGGCGGCGGACAGCCTGCTCTTCGAGGATTACCCTGGTTCGAGAAACCAGCGTATCAGGATTGATCGGCTTGAGCAGATAATCAGTGGACCCCAACCTGAGGGCCTCTAATGCAGATTGAAGAGAAGCATGTGCCGTCAACATGATCACCGGCAGATCCGGGCTTGCTTGACGAATTTCCTTGAGGATCTCCAAGCCACTGGTATCCGGGAGGCGAATGTCGAGGAAAACTAAGTCGAATGTCCCTCCGCCCAGGCGGTTTAGGGCTTCACGGCCGTCGCCCGCACTGGTCACTTCACAGCCGGCGCCTTTCAGTATGCGTGCCAGCGTTCGTCGCAGGCTCTCTTCATCATCAATGATCAATACTCTTCCAATCGTGCTCATACAATTCCACCTTTGATTACAAAATCAGCGTCTCCTCGGTAGCCAGATGTTAAAGATCGTACCTTGGCCCACTTCGCTTTCGACCTCAATGCGTCCCGAATGTTTTTGAATGATGTCGTAGGTTATCGAGAGACCCAGACCCGTGCCGCCTTCTTTGGTTGTATAAAAAGGCTCAAAAATATTATCCAAATCTTCACCTTTGATACCAGCTCCGGTGTCAGCCACCACCAGGAGAATCTCTTCTTTCAGGGTCTCAGTCACTATCCTTAAGCGCCCCCCTTGGGACATATGCTCGATAGCATTCAGGCAGATATTGAGGATCACTTGTTTGATCTGGTCAGCGACCATCTTCACCTCAGGCAAATCGATATCAGGCCTGAATTCAAAACCGACCTTATTATGGCGCAGGTGGGTTGTTATCAGCTTATGGACGTCATCCACCAGGTCATTCAGGGAGGCCGGCTGAAATTCTTGTGCAGTGGTAGGTCGATAGGTTTCGCGCAGCCGGGCGATGAGATTCGCCATGCGAGTCGTTTCAGACAAAGCCACTTCGATATCTTCATGCGACTGATCAGATAGACTATCTTCCAACTTGACCAGATAGAGGGCGTTCTGAATAGCTTGCAAGGGATTATTCAACTCGTGAGATACGGAGGCAACGATGCGTCCCAGGGCAGTCAATTTACCCGCCTGCACAAGTTGAGAGCGTGTAGATTGCTCTTTTTCTAGTGCATCTTGCAGTTCAGCATAGATCTTGGCTTTATGCAGCACCACAGACAATTGATCGGCAACTGTGAATACCAAACGGAGATCATTGTCATCAAAGATATTGGGGTGTTGATGCAGGATGTCTAGCACTCCGATAACCTCTTTACCGATCTTCAAAGGGACAGCCAGCTCTGCAGTTGTATCGGGCAGGTGTGGATTTCTCACGAAGAAATCCACTTCGGAAACATCATTGGTAACCAATTCCTGCCCGCTACTGGCCACATTCCCAATGATGCCCTCATCCAGGGCCAGGGCGTAGTTTTGTGATTTGAGCACTTCGCCAGCCTGACCACTGCCCTCGCAAGTGACCAAGAAATTGCGTTCTGGATCGAACAGATAGACATGCACATGGTAATAGCCAAAATTCTCCTGCAGCAGATCAACCACACGTTTCAGGGTTTCGAATTCCTCCAGAGAAGCAACCACTTCCTGGCTTATGCGGAAAAGGGTGTTGACTTCCTTCAAACGATATTGCAAGCTTTCGAACAGGCGCGCATTTTCAATGGCCATAGCAGCCTGGCTGGCAATTGCCTGGGCCAGTGAGGCATCTGATTCCGAGTAAGCACCCACAGCGGGACTATCAAAGGTGACATATCCGATGACGCGCTGTTTGACGATCAAGGGAACCCCCATCCAACCATGAATCTCAGTTGCGTCTTCCCATTTTTGCCAGCGAGAATCCTTGGTGACATCCTCGAATATCAGCGGTGCTCTCTTCTCTTCGAGCTCCGGGAAGAGCAGCGAGTTTTTGGGGAGCTTTCTTCCGAGGATGTTTTCTGGCATTTCAAAACCACGCCCAGCCATGATTTCCAGGGCATCCTCTCTCTCGAGGAAGACCGCAGCACTATGATAGGAAATTACCTGTTCGAGATTGGCTAAGACCAGATCGAGAACTCGCTCCATTTCCAGAGATGAAGTCAGTGCAGTTGTGACACTCCGCAAAGTTTCGGCCTCCTGGCGTCGAGAGCGTTCAGACTCGAACAAACGCGCATTTTGCAGAGCCGCAGCTGCTTGGTCGGCCAGCAACTCCAGGACGCGCAACTCGTTATCATCAAAATCATGTGGCTCTACGAAGGCAACATTCAGCACCCCAAGCACTCTGTCACTGATGCACAGCGGAAGTCCAGTGATGGCACCATTCCATTGTGTATCTTCGAAAAGAGGGTCGTTTGCAAGATCCGGCACCACAATCCGCTCTGCGCTGCGGGCAACTCTATGGGTCACCCCATCAGGCCGGGGTTCAGAAAAGGGCGCCGGCTGGTACTCTCCAGCCCAGAGCGCCCCACCAAAGGTCAACACTTCGCCATCATAGGAGAAAACATGCACATCATCCGCACCAACCAGCTCCTGGGCATAACTGAGGATGGTTTCTAAAATGGGTTTCAACTCCAGGGTCGAAGTGATGCGCAGGCTGGCCTGGCGTAACTTCTCCAGTTCCGTACTGCGCCGCAACTCGGCCTTGAATAAACGTGCATTCTCGATTGCCAGGGCGGCTTGAAAACCCAGGGTAGTTAGCAAACGTTCATCATCGGCCGAGAAGGCATCACAATTCTCGCTCTGTACACTGATTGTGCCTAACTTATGCTCTCCGCTAATTACTGGCGCAACCATTAAGGATCGCAAACGACTGGGAGTGTCTAACGATATATACCGGGAGTCGTTATCGATATCGCCGACATTGATCGTCTTGCCTTCAGCGATCACCTTGCCAGCGATGCCTTCTCCAACACTCATATTGAAATGGGGTTGACCCTTTTGATCTAACCCAATGGCAACAACAGGCCAAAGTGACTGGATCTCCTCATTCAACAAATGGATCACAACCTGCTGTGTGGATGCAATCACAGTGTAAGCAGATTCGCCGATCAATTGCAGCACCTCTTCAAGATCCAGCGTCTCTGTGAGCGCCTGACTGATCATGGTCATTGTCTGGCTTTCTTGATAGCGCTGTTGGATATGTTCATGCTGCCTGGCATTGCTAATGGCGATCGAAGCCCACTGGGATGTAGCTTCCATCATCTGTAAATCGTCAGCGCTGAACACTCCTGGCTGTGAATGGACGGCCTCCATCACGCCGGTGATCTGATCTCCCAGCATGAGCGGCACAGCCAAAATCGATTGGGTGTGATAGCCGCTCAGTCCCTCGAGCTGGCGATAGACCGGATCATGATCCCCAATTTCGTTGACGTGGATCGATTTGCCTTTCCGAATGACTTCCCCCGCAACCCCAGCAGTGGCAGGCATTCGCTGACCGTGCAAGTTTTCCTGCATGCCACTTTCGTCACCCTCGCTAAGCGCAGAAAACACTAATTCATCGTCTCCCTCCAACATCAAGAGCGATACCGCTTCGGAATTTACCAGCGCAGGCACACTATTGACAACCTGATCAAGAACTTCATCCAGATCCAATGTCGAGGCAACCGTTTGACCCATTTGAACCAGCGCAGCCAACTGCCTTGAACGTCTTTCGATTTCAGCTTCGGCATGCTTGCGATCCGTGATATCTTGCATGGAATTCAGCAGGTAAGTCTGCTCATCAATCTGGATGAATTGCGCCGATAACAAGGCTGTCTTTACGGTTCCATTACGGGTGCGATATTTAATTTCAAAATTTCTGACATGGCCTTGCTCGCCAAGCCGGACGGTCAGCTCCAGGCGATCATCCAAGTCATCCCAAATATCAAGCTCGAGATCCACTCTGCCGACAACATCCTGGCGTTGGTAGCCCAGATAATCCAAGAAACTATTATTGACATCGACAATCAGACCTTCAGGGAAAGCAGTGATCGCCATCGGAGTCGGGCTGGCGTGGAAGAAAGTGGCGAATTTTTCCTCTGAGGACCTGAGGGCTTCTTCGGCTTCTTTGCGTGTATTGATATTGCGTTTGATGGCAATATAATGCGTGACATCTCCGCCATTATTTTGAACGGGGGTGATGGTTTGCTCCTCAAAATAAGACTGGCCATCTTTGCGCCGGTTGACGATCTCCCCTTGCCAGACCTGCTTCTTCTGCAAAACCAGATCGAGTTCTGTATTGAAATCTCCATCCTGAATCTCTGAACCGAAAATTTCAGGACTGGCACCAATAATTTCATCGAGTGCATAACCCGATAAAGTTTCCATGGCCGGGTTGGCCCAGATAATCTCATTGTCCGCATCGACGATAATGATGCCGTCGGCAGCAGCATTCAGCGCTGAAGCCTGGAGACGGATCTGCTCTTCGGATTCTTGCAAGGCTTTGAGGGCGCGTTTTCGTTCAGCAATTTCAGTTTGGGCAGTTTCATATAAGTACGCATTTTGTATGGCATTGGCAAGTTGATCGGCCATAGTTTGCAAGACAGCGATATTTGCTTCCGAAAAGGCAGCCCCTTCAACGCTCTGGACTGTGAGTGCCCCAATTGCCTTTCCCTGAGTAACCAAAGGTAAAGCCATTTCGGAACGTGTCTCAGGCAAATGGGGGTTATCGAAACGCACCGCTTCCTCACCAACATCCAGGGCAATGCGTGCCTGGGCATTAGCAACACTCCACCCAATCATGGATTCGCCGCCTACGGCAAGGCGATGGCCCTCGGCCAGCATGCGCTTACCCGCATCGCCAGTACCAGCTCGCAAAACAGCGTATTGGCCTTCTTTGTCCACCAGGAATATGCCCACATAATAATAGCCAAATCTCTCTCGAATGAGATCAACCGTCTCTTGGATCAATTCATGGGGGTCCAAAATTACGCTCGCCGATTTGGAAACTTCAGCAGCTGTCCGAAGCAACAAGTTGCGATGCTCGAATTCAGCCAATAATTGATTGTGCGTCAAATCTGACTTTTTGCGGTCAGTAACATCGACAAGCACCCCCTCATAGTATGGGGAGCTTTCATCCGTTTCAATAACCTGTGATGAGATCTCCACATTGATGATTTCGCCATCATGTCTCAACAATTGCATCGGTTCTGCACGAACAACACCTTGAGTTTGCATCTTTCCCATCAACTGCTGCCGATCTTCGACATTCAAATAGAGCTCTGTCACTGGTGTATTCAGAAGATCATCCAGAGACGGGTATGCCAGCATATCGACCAGGCACGGATTAGCAGAGATGAAATAACCTTCTGGCGTTGAACGAAATAGACCCACAGGAACTCTTTCAAATAATTGCTGGTAACGAAGTTCGGACTCGCGCAAAGCTGACTCCGTGTCGCGCAGGCTCGTTCCTTGGCGCTGCCGAAGTTTGTGCTTGCCATCTGCATGCCCAGAATTATTCAATTCGCAAACTTGTTGGCGCAAATCCACCAGCTCCTCTATTAATTGCACCTTGGTTTTTCGTTCATCTTTCATAGCCTGTCATTCCTATTGGAGGATAACGAGCACATGGTTCTACCCAAAATTTCTCATCAATTTGGGGGATGGGGCGTACTGCGCATTAATTATAGCAATTTCACGGCAAGGAATACTCAAAGATAAATCGCTGATAGGTGATTGAAAGGCTTGTGGCTGTCAATATCTATACGCAAGAATCGAGCCAGTTGGGGGATATTCGGATAGAATTAATTTGGTAACTTAATTGGTTTTCTCCCTAAATAACATTATCCTGCGGGAGGTTTCTGGAATTCCGTTTCAGGATAGGATCATCCCCTCTGGCCGAAGGCCCGTCTTCGACGCCGACCAAGTCACCCCGGCACGGTCACGCCACAGGCGGGCCTAAGCCACGATAGGATATCTTTCAGTTACACAAGTTACGCACTTGCCCCCCTATCTCCCCAGCCTGCGGCGTTGGGGGGAACCTAAGGATATCTCCCCCCAGATTGGGGGGTTGGGGGGGGCTTCTAAGGAAAAATATATGCGCCGAGTTTATAACTTTTATGCAGGACCCGCCGGTCTACCTGTGACGGTATTGGAAGAGGCCCAGGCAGAATTTCTCGATTACCGCCAATCAGGGATGTCCATCTTGGAAATGAGCCATCGCGCAGCTGCTTTCGATGACCTGATCAAAGGCGTAGAAATCGATCTGCGCGATTTGTTGCATATTCCCGACAATTACAGGATGCTCTTCTTACAGGGAGGCGCCAGTTTGCAGTTCGATATGCTGCCCATTAACTTCCTCCCTGAAAGCGGCTTGGCGGACTATATTGTCAACGGAACCTGGGGAGCGAAGGCCCTGCAAGAGGCGCGCAAACTAGGGAACGCTCGAGAGGTGGCCTCCTCGAAAGACACCCATTTCGACCGCCTCCCTGACCTGAGCAAGGCTGAGCTAAACCCCCAGGCAGCTTACCTGCACTTCACCTCGAATGAAACCATCCATGGCAACCAGTGGAGCGAGGTACCCCCTGCTCCCAACGGTGTGCCGCTGTTCTGCGATATGTCTTCCGACATCCTCAGCCGACCCATCGATATCGCCAAATATGGCCTGATCTATGCCGGGGCGCAGAAGAACGCCGGACCATCTGGGGTCACCTTGGTGATCTTGCGTGATGACCTGTTAGATCGCGTCCCGCAGAATCTGCCCGCCATGCTAGATTACCGGCTGATGGTGGAAAAGAGATCGCTGTACAACACCCCCCCGAGTTTCTCGATCTATATGCTGGGACTGGTCTTGAAATGGCTGCAGGACCAGGGAGGCCTGCCAGAGATCGCCAGGCGCAACCAAACCAAAGCCCAACTGCTTTACCAGGCCATCGACCAGAGCGGCGGTTTTTACCTCGGCCTCACCCAGCCAGAATGTAGATCACTAATGAACGTGACTTTCCGTTTGCCCTCAACCGATCTCGAGGCCGCATTTGTGAAGAGCGCTACCGAACAGGGGTTGATCGGACTCAAAGGTCACCGCTCCGTTGGCGGCCTGAGAGCCTCGATCTACAACGCCTGCCCGATGGAGGCTGTAGAGGCATTGGTTGAGTTCATGCAGGATTTTCGCAAGAGCAAATCCTGATCATTCGAACCAATCCCGGCTGAGTTCGATGGCTTGCTTACGGAAGTACGCTTTGACCTCTTCCCAGGGCACATCTTCAATCAAAAGAAGGGGGGCTTCCGCATCAGCGCGCTCGAAAAAGGGCAGCCGCTTGATGACCTGTGCTTCGAAATCGCGCGTTGCGGCGTATTTTCGAGAGGCCAGGTCAAGAATTTCCCTCAGGGTCATATGTTGGCCGAGGGCATAAAGATCATGAAAATCTTTGCGGCTGGCGCGGCTTTGCAAAGCGTCTAGTTTCATCAAGCCAATATCGGGTAGGCTGGCGATAGAAACATCTTCTTCAACGCGCAGTGGCGCAACCAGCGGGTAGCCATAGCCATAAAATCCTACTCGAACCCCGCCAGCCAGGAAAACCAGGTTTCCCCAGGCTGTATCTGCCAGTACAGGTTCGAATGGATCTAAAGCCTGTGCCAGTTGTTCGCGTATGCTGGGCACATCTTCACTGGGTGTGAAGTAATCCAGGTCATACGACCGGCGATGGCCCAACTGGAGCGCTAAGGCAGTGCCGCCAGCCAGATAAAATCTGGTGCTAACCTCTGTGCGAGCGAAAACCATTATCACCTGGCGCATTTCATCGGAAATCGTCTCCCAAAATAGCGGGCTGGGATCAGCTTTCATGGGTGATCTCCGTTACACCAAGAACCAGTTTCCAAAACGTATGGTGAGGTTCAGATAGAGCATAATTTCCCCACTGCTTTATCCAAGCTTTGATCTGCTGGTGTGAATACACCTGGAATAACCAGCGGATTTCACTGCGATTCCCGTAAACCAAAACGCGCTCGATGATCGTAGCAGCTGAACTCTGTACGTTCAGTTGTGTAAAATCATATTCCTGAAAAAAGGGTTTCAATGATAGAGGAAGCTGGTCAGTAATAAGGGATCGAGACATTGCTAACTTGCTTGAATGTTATCCAAACGAGAGCTTTTGAGCATAGTGAACTCTAATTGAGTATATCATAGCAATGACACCCGTAGTGGCACTGAGAAGTTGAACTCCATAAGAAACTGTCTGAAAAGACCCCAGGGGTTTCCAGAAGAATGCCTTTGCCACTGAAACAACAGCCTGCGAAACACCTTTTTGAACTGCATGATGGACAAAACCCCTGGGGTCTGGCTGGTAGAATTTACTTTTCAAGCGCTTTCTAAGAGCAAAATCTAATAAGACCAAAGTACTATTGCCTTTCTCTATACAAGCATATGAACCTGATGCTATAATAGAACATAAATTCTATAAATCTTTACAGTACTTTTGTGTAACAATACAGCCAAACGGGGGGTCCCCCGAAAAAGGGTGTACCCGCTTTGCGTGCGTACACCCTTTTTTCGGGAAAATCCGTTCCATGGCTGAACAACTACACATAAGCTATAGCAGGCACCCCCATGACCAGCGGCTTCGACTACATCTTTGATAACCTTTTCCCTTCTCTCAGGCGCTCTTCCACGACCGTCCAGGTTCCAGTTGACGGAGATGTCTTAGCGATGCTGGAAGAATTAGCCCACGGTCAGGAAATCAGCGTGGGGGAATTGGCGGGAACGTTGTTGAAGAAAGTGGTCAGCGAGCGCTACCTGGCCAGCAACCAGAATGTGGGTTATTGGGAGAGCCTCTCGCATCGCCAGCAGGAAGTCGCCGCATTGGCCTGCCTGGATTACACCAATGCCGAAATCGCCGAAAGGCTGGATATCTCTTTGGAGACGGTCAAAACGCATATGAAGGAGATCCTGCGCAAATTCAATGTGCGCGGCCGCCATCAACTGCGCTACACCCTCCGAAGGTGGGATTTCAGCAAATTCGACGAATAGGCCCCGGCTGACCCCTATCTGGGTCTCGACAGCTCCCCCACCCCCATATCTGCATCCCCCGCAGAGTTACCCCTTAAATCACTCTTAAAATCACTCGCTAAGGGATTGATCGAATCCCCGCTTTCGGCTATCTTGGGGGCATGAAACAGCCCAGCGACCTGCAGCGCGGTCAAATTTACCGCATCACCAAAGCAGACACCTTCAACCTGACCATCGATCTGGCACTCACCAGCGGGGTGCGGCTGCTGGTCTGCGGCAACCGCCTGCCCTTCTACGCCATCGCCTACGAACTGGCCCGGCGTGTCGGGCAACGCTATGAGATGATCCTGAAGGAGCAGATCACCTTCTCCCGCGCCGAAACCTGTACCCAATTGGTGGATTTCCT
>CAZUSV010000095.1:3555-23556 GCA_964622645.1 uncultured Anaerolineales bacterium | reverse complement strand
CATCGGAATGACAAATCTCGGAAGGTATTTGCTAAGGCCACCGACACTTTTACGCGATACTCTCAACTTTGATAGCGCTTGGTGATATTGGGGACTAGATACTCCTCAAAGGCCCGTTGGACATTATAGTCAGGTTCCCAACCCCAATCCCGGCAGGCGGCGCTGTCATCCATATCAGCAGCCCAGCTATCCACAATCGTCTGGCGCTTTAGATCAGGTTCATGGGTGATCTGGGCCTCAGGGAAAGATTTCAATACCCAGCCCTTGAACTCCTCTGCCGAGAGGCTGAAACTGGTTACATTGTAAACACGTTGGCTGATCGCTTCGGCTGGGGCAGCGGCCAAATCCAATAGCGCTTTGACAGCATCTGGCATGGCCATGAAGGGAATGCGCACATCGGGGCGTACGAAGCAGGCATACGGCTCACCCTTGGCGGCAGCATGCAGCATCTCAGGGCCATAGTCGCTGGTCCCACCGCTGGGAACGGTAAATGCGCTGATCAACCCGGGGAATCGGATGGCGCGGAAATCGACCATCACCGGCTGCTCTGCAGCCAGTTGGCGATAGTGCTCACTGAAATAAATCCCTAACAACTCGCAATACAGCTTATTGGCGCCATACATGGTGCGGGGATAATTCCATTCCCACTCACGGACGCGGGCATATTGAGTTTTGGTCTCTAAATCAGGCAATCCATAAACGGCAATCGAACTGGGAAAAATGAATTGCACAGGTTTCTGCCGCCATTCCGACTGTTCAGCAGCCAAGCGCAGCAATCCCATAGTGCCATTGACATTGACTTGGTGAGTAATTCCAGGCGAAAACTCCCCCCTGGTCGAGAGCAAAGCTGCCAGATGGTAAATGGCCTCGAATTCATACTCACTGACCAACCGATCTAACAGTTTCTGATCGAGGATATCCGCCACCATATGCGTAGTCAAATGCTGAATATCTTCTGGAAGAGGCTCCAGGTCTAGGGTCAGCAGCGGGGTCTTCCCATTTTTCGATAATGCTTCAATCAAGGCATGACCAATTTCCCCAGCCGCGCCAGTGATCAAGATCGCTTTCTTGCGCATTCTTTGCTCCTTTTAATAGATATGGAATTGTGCTAGAATGAAAAAGTAAAATTCAGTCGCTAGAATATTTATTTGGCTAAGTCGCAATCTATTTTACAATACTCGAAAACCGATTGCCAATTGACAGTTGTCAGTTTACGATACTGGAGAAAGAGATGTCTCTACATATAATCGTTGGTACCCAATGGGGTGATGAGGGGAAAGGTCGCGTGGTGGATTTGTTAGCTGCCGAGGCAGACTATGTCGCCCGATACAACGGCGGCGATAATGCCGGGCACACCGTTACGGTCGGCGAGCAGACTTTCAAGCTGCACCTGATCCCCTCGGGGATCATCCACCCCCACACAACTGCCGTAATCGGCAACGGGTTGGTGGTCAATCCCAGGGTATTGCTCGGAGAAATCGAGACTACACGCGCTGCTGGGGTGGAGATTACGCCGGAAAGGCTGCGTATCTCCCACGCCGCCCATGTCATCACGCCCGCATATCTGGCGCTGGATAAAGCGCGCGAACAATCCCGCGGCGACGAGAAGATCGGCACAACCTTGCGAGGCATTGGGCCAGCCTATAACCACAAAGCCGCTCGCTCCGGCCTGCGCATGGAAGCCATGCTCTCGCTGGAAGATTTCGCTGAAGCGGTCGCCATGCAGGTTGAAGGAGTCAATCAAGCCCTGGTAAATCTCTACAACTCGGATCCATTGGATACGCTGGAGATCGCCAAAGAATATGTCGGCTACGCCCAGGAACTGGCTCCGTATATCGAAAATGTCTCATACTTGCTGACAGAAGCGCTACGCAATGGGGAAAATGTCTTAGCCGAGGGGGCCCAGGGCACACTGCTGGATTTAGATCATGGCACTTACCCCTATGTGACCAGCTCTAACCCCACGGCTGCTGGCGCCCTGGTCGGTTTGGGATTGGGCGTGGGCCAAACCGGGCGCGTGATCGGCGTGACCAAAGCCTTTCAAACCCGAGTAGGCGAGGGGCCATTCCCTACGGAGTTATTTGGTAAGATCGCAGAGCACTTGCGCGGCACTGGCGATAAACCCTGGGATGAGTTTGGCACCACCACGGGGAGGCCACGTCGGGTCGGTTGGCTGGACGGCGTGCTGTTGCGCTATGCCATCCAGATCAACGGCATCAGCGAACTGACCATCACCAAACTCGATGTGCTCTCTGGCCTGGAGTCTTTGCAGATTTGCACGGGCTATCAAGCAGACGGGAGGACATATCACGATTTACCTCTTGGGCCAACTGATCTCGAGTATGAGCCGGAATATGAAGACCTACCGGGCTGGCAAGCCGATATTATGAACGTTCGCCAATGGGAGCATTTACCCCAGGCAGCGCAGGCATACATTCAGCGCATCGAGGAGATTGCCGGAGTGCCCGCCAGCCTGATTTCTGTCGGCCCAGAACGGGATCAGGTGATCAAACGTTAAACGTTGAACGTTCAACGTTTAACGTTCCAACATTTATGAAAAAACTCCTTCTACTATTGAGCGTTGTATTATTGCCCGCGTGTTTGCCGAGTTCCACGCTGACGCCATTCCCCTCGGCAACCCCCACTGTCACGCATACCCTGACTCCCACGATCGTCTGGTTCCCTCCTACTGAGACGCCTACCGTGCTACCTACGGTTGTCCCGTCACCGACGCCGGAACTGCGCCCCGGGGTCGGGGGGGTCTTATTCAGCGATGATTTCGATTTGCCCACCGATTGGACGCTAACTGAAACGGCTTCGAGCAGCATCTCTGTGGCCAACAACGAGCTGACCGCGGTTCTCTCACGCGAGAAAGGCTATCTCTATAGTGTCAGAGAGGGGGCTTTGTTCAGCAATTTCTATGCCGAGATCACAGCCAGCCCCAACCTTTGCAGCGGCCTTGACGAATATGGCATGCTGATCCGCTATCAATCGCCAGGGAATTTCTATCGCTACTCACTCTCCTGCAACGGGCAAGTCAGATTAGACCGCCTGGTGGGGGGCACAGCCTCCTCCCCTCAGCCCTGGATGGTGACCACCTCTGTACCATCCGCTGCTCCCAGCACATCCCGCCTGGGTGTCTGGGCGGTAGGCAGGGAGATGCGCTTCTTCGTCAACGACCAACATCAATTCACCATCACCGACCGGGCTTTGCCCAGCGGTGCAATGGGCGTTTTCGTGCGTTCGGGAGGCGAGAATGCCGTTACGATCAGCTTTTCCGATCTAATTGTATATCGCATCGAACAATGACCCTCGAGATGTGGATCACGCTGGGCATCCTGGCGGCGGCAATAATGTTCTTCATCACCGAATGGCTGCGAGTGGACATCGTTGCCTTGCTGGTGGTTGTGGCGCTGATCCTGACCAATGTGCTGACCGTCCAGGAGGCAATTGCAGGGTTCTCGAATCCAGCCGTCCTGACCATCGCTTCGCTATTTGTCATCGGAGGAGCCGTATTACAAACGGGGCTGGCGGGAACCATCGGGCAACACATCCTGACCATTGCCGGGAATAAGCAAAACCGCCTGGTAATGGTCATCATGAGTACTGTGGCTCTGCTTTCGAGTTTCATGAGCGACACCGGCACTGTGGCAGTGCTCTTACCGGCGATCATCAGCCTGAGCCGCAGGGCAAAACTGCCTCCCGCGAAGCTACTCATCCCGCTCTCTTTCGGCGCGTTGTTAGGGGGTGCTACAACGCTGATCGGCACGCCTCCAAATATCATCGTCAGCGACATGCTCGCCGAGAGTGGCTTGCGCCCCTTCCAATTCTTCGACTACACCCCTATCGGATTCATCCTGCTGATTGCAGGAATTGGCTTCGTGGTCCTCTTCGGGATGCGATTGCTCCCAGATAGGCAGGATCAACAGGAGCCTCAGCGAGTTGAAACTCCAGCCGAACTGGTCGATATCTACCGCTTGCCAGAGAACCTGTTCAAACTGCGCGTCCGACGCAACTCAGCCCTCGTCGAGCAGACTCTCCTAGAAGCCCAAATCCGACAAAATTTCAATATCTCTATTCTGAAAATCTTGCGCGATCCCGAACTCATCGAGTTGGCTAAAATTGGCGAGCGCAGGTTGATGTTGGGTTCAGAGGGGCTGGAGTCGATCTCTCCTGATCCCAATGTGGCCATCCATGCGGATGACATCTTGATCGCACAAGGTCACCACAACGATGTCAACCATGCCTCAGCCAGTTTGAATTTGGCCCTCCAACCCGCGGAGAGCCTGGATAACCAAACCCTGATCAGCCAGGAAGCTGGGGTCGCGGAAGTGCTGCTGCCGCCGCGTTCTTCCTTGCTGGGAAAAACCATTGTGGAGGCGCGCTTTGGGACACTGTATACCCTGACAGTTTTGGGTGTCCGCCGCCCCGGGGTCAACAAACCCATCAACCTGAAAGAGACCCGCCTGCGTTTTGGTGATAGCCTGTTGGTGCAAGGCTCCTGGGAACATATTCTCGCTCTCCGACAGCGAAGGCGCGATTTCGTGGTCATGGGGGAACCAGAAAGCATGCTGGGAGCGCAAACGCGTGCTAAAGCACCGCTGGCATTGCTGATCTTGATGGGCATGTTGGCACTGCTGATCACCAATACGCTGCCCGTTGCCGCAGCCAGCATGTTAGCCGCCCTGCTGATGATCCTGACCGGCTGCCTGAGCATCGATGATGCCTACGCCGCAGTAGATTGGAAAAGCCTGGTGCTCATCGCAGGGATGCTACCCATGAGCACTGCGCTGGAAAAGGTCGGCCTGATTGGCAGCATTGCCGAGGGGTTGACGTTGACCTTCGAGGGCATGAGTCCGCTGTTCTTGATGAGCACATTATTCCTGCTCACTTCGCTATTCACCCAGGTGCTTTCCAATACCGCCACAACCGTGCTGATTGCCCCGATTGCCCTGGCAGCAGCCCAAAAGTTAGGCGTACAGCCCTACGCCTTTATGATGAGTGTGGCTATAGCCGCCTCGATGGCCTTTGCTTCCCCGGTAGCCTCGCCGACCAACACCCTGGTGATGGGCGCGGGAGACTATCAATTTGGTGATTACATCAAAGTAGGTCTGCCGTTGATCTTGCTGACGATGCTGATCAGTGTGTTAGTATTACCAATACTATGGCCGCTCCATTAAGCTCTCAGGTATTCACCACCAAGAAAGAGTAGTGCGGGGAATCAACCTATGAGTAAACGTGAATTTCGTAACCGTCTGAACGACCTCGGCACCAAAGAATGGCTCAAATTCCAGAAGTCCTGGTTTGTGCACAACCCGCCACCGCGCAAGGATGATGTGCTGCACCATCCCGCCAAATATCCGGAGACACTGGTGCAGGAGTTCATCGAGTTCTTCACCAAGCTGGGGGGAGTCGTCCTCGATCCTATGGTCGGCACGGGCAGCACAATTGTGGCAGCCATGCGATCTGGCCGGCACAGCTATGGCATTGAACTCAACCCTGGGTACGCAGAGGTCGCCAAGGATGTGATTCTCCAAGAGCGGGAATCTCTCCAGGGGTCCGCCGACCACCTGACCACACAGATCATCAACGGGGATGCCGCTGAGTTCCCCAGAATTGTCTCCAAATATGAGATCCCCCCCATAGATTACATGATTACCTCGCCTCCCTATTGGGATATGCTGCATGCTAAAGGGGCTGAGACACAAAATCAACGGCGGCAGGATGAGAACCTGGACGTGGTTTACTCGGATGATCCGGACGATTTGGGCAATATCGCTGATTATGATGAATTCCTGGAACATTTGACGAACATCTACATCGGCTTGAAACCTTATCTGAAAGCGAAGGCCTACCTGACCATTATCGTGAAAAACGTCAAGAAGGGCGGAAAGATCTACCCACTGGCGTGGGATCTCGGCAAGCGACTAGATGGAGTATATGCGCTGAAAGATGAACGCATCTGGTGTCAGGACAACATCCGCCTGTTCCCTTATGGTATGGGCAATGCCTGGGTGAGCAACACTTTCCATCATTATTGTTTGCAATTTCGCAATGAGTAGGGTAAGGGATAGGAAGTATGGAGTAAAGAAGTAGGAAGTAGAGGAGCTTCTCCATCCCTTACCCCATACTCCCTACTCCATACTCCCTACCCTCGATAGTCCCATGATTACATCCGCCGACTTCATTACTATCCCCTACACCCCGGATATGACCCAGGGAGGTATCGCTTACGCCTGCAAGTCCTTGCCCTATACCTACAACCGCATGGGCACTTCGCACTTCAAACGATTGCAGAGGATTGTAGCCGGTGTGGCTGTGGAGTTAGCCTATCGGCGCTATCTCACCCAGGAGAATGTCCCTCACGACAACCTGGGCGCAACCCCCTTCACCGATCCAGACCGCTATGATATTGCCATCGGCGGGCGGCGTTGTGATCTCAAAAGTTACTTGTTGATCCAAAAAGAACAGATCCGTCAGATCAGGAAGAACCCAGCCCAACTCCTGGATGCCCAGGCCCTGGTGCCTGCCGACCAAATGGCCTCTACCCATCTAGGGGACGAAGACCTGTATATCTTCGCTTTTCTAAGCGCATTACTCACGCCCAACCAGGAAGCGCTCAAGAAGGCTCGTCAGGCTGGGCAACCCGTTTATATGATCTACCCTCTGCCCAAAACCTGGGCCCGTCCGGCTATATGGGCACCTCTGGGTAGGTTGGTCTTGAAAAGTGACGCTGCCAGACAAATCAAACTCGAGCTTGGGGGACAAGATGGGCAGCATAGAACGCTTTCAGAAAGCATTAAACTCAGACCAGGGATGCGCACATCTGCGCGGGGAACCTTCCATGCATTGTATTACCTGCACACCCCTGACATTCCAGATGGTCCTGTGGGTGTACATAGTCCTGTTCTCGATGAGACTCTGATCATCGCCCCCCTCGAGTGGGGGAACATCTGGATTTATGGGATGGAGATCATTTACACCGGGTACATGAGGCGTGGAGAGTTCCGGGCGAAGGCTTCGCACTTGCCTGCCGGGAGTCGCGTCTTTCAGTATCCGCGCACCAGCACGCCGAATTTAGCGCTGCCAATAAGAGAACTCTATCCCTTGAGGGGATTCTTCGAACAAGCCAAAGCCTGGTCAAGTTCATAATCTTCACTTAGAACAACGAATCTCCATAGGAGGTCTCAGATTTTGGGGTATACAGGGTGTGCTGCGCACACCCTGTATACCCCAAAATCTGGAAGACCTAGAACATTTTAATTTACGACTCGGCCAATTTCGAGTACAATTGTTCTAATAGTCCGGTGAGTGCAGACAGGCTCTGCCCCTGGCGGTAAGCGTCAGGAAACTAAAGACAGGCCGCTCACCTCAACGAAAGGAGTAGTATCATGTATCAGAAAATCGTAATCGTTGGCAACCTGGGTGGTGACCCCGAAATGCGCTACACACCCAGCGGCCAGGCTGTGACCAATTTTTCGGTTGCAACCAACCGTCAGTATACTGATTCGAATAATCAGCAAGTCAAAGAGACGACCTGGTTTCGTGTTTCAGTTTGGGGGCGTCAAGCCGAGACATGCAACCAATACCTGCGCCAGGGTAGCCGGGTGTTAGTGGAAGGTCGCTTGAGGCCAGATCTAGCTACGGGCGGGCCGCGTACTTTCACGCGCCAGGATGGTACACCAGGTGCATCCTATGATCTCACAGCTAACTGGGTTCAATTCCTCTCCACGCGAGCGGAAGATGAGGCCTTCCAAGCAAGCCAACCAGCCAGCCAAGTAGCTGAAGACGATATCCCCTTCTAATTCCAAAGAGGATAGGCCAACCAGGTGACAGTCACTTGCGTAGCACTTCCAAGCGAAGCGCAGGAAGCAGGGTGACTGTCACCGCTGTAAGAACAGGAGCACCTTTATGACTTCGCGCAAACCGCAACCCGAGAAACAGCAAATCGCGCTCAACATTCCCGATGATCTTGCCCCCGTATATGTGAATCTTGCCCGGATAACCCATTCTCCATCCGAAATGATCTTAGATTTTGCGCTCATGGTTCCCGCAGGAACACCAGGGCCAGCCAATGTCAAAACCCGTGTGTTAATGAGCCCCCTAAGTGCCAAGCTTTTCTACAATGCACTAGGAGAAAACTTATCCAAATTCGAGGCCAAATTTGGGGAAATCAAGATCCCTGGCGGGAGTTCTCTAGCCGAGCACCTGTTCCGCCCTCCGCAGAAATGACCATGCCGCAACTAGACGAGATTATCGAACAAATCCACCAGTCTTTTGATATCCGCACAAAAGTGCGCGATCAGATGCTCAACCAGGCGCGCATGCTGACGCGTCATTGCGCCAAAGCCATCCGGGCGATCCACCGTGGGGAGCGCGCTTTGGCTCAGGAGCAGATCCAAGAAGCCCAGGAGCTGGCCAAAGCCTTGAGCGCCAATTCGGTTGATCATTCGGATTTCTTTTACGCAGGCTATACTCAAGATGCGCTCAAAGAATTCGCTGAGGCCAATCTAACCTTTGCATTAGTAACCGGTGACCCCTTTCCCACCCCAGACGATCTCAACCTGGATTATGTGCCTTACATAAAGGGATTGGCTGAGACAGCGGGTGAGCTTCGGCGAAGGTGTATGGATGTACTCAGGCAAGGAGATTCCGCCGAAGCGGACCGACTGCTCGAGCACATGGACGATATCTACGATGCCCTGGTGACCATGGATTATTCGGATGCCATCACCGGCGGGCTGCGCCGACTCACGGATATTGTGCGCGGCGTCACTGAGCGCACGCGCGGCGATTTGACGATGAGTCTGCGACAACAGCGTCTGGAAAAACGCTTACAGGCTTTCGAAGAACAGGTATCAGAAATTACCAACAAAGACGAGTGATCGAGAATTTGAAAGCAACAAAAATAATCCACAAAGGTCACGAAGGAACACAAAGTTTGTTGATGGGTATTGATGCGTAAAATTCGCGCTTCCGATATAAGCTCCTATTTGTATTGCCAGCGCGCCTGGTGGTATCGACAACAAGGCATCGCTTCAGAGAACACAAATGAGCTTGCAGGTGGACGAGAGTTACACCAGCAGCATGGACGCAGCGTATTGGCCAGCGGGGTGATGAGAACCTTGGCCTATTCCCTGCTACTCGCTGGACTGATTCTATTAGCGATATACCTGACGATGCAGATACTCTAGAGGCATCTATGGCGTTTCTGGCTTTTTCATTGCTCTTGATTGGGCTTATCTTACTCTGGAGGGCTGGTCAGCAGCGTAAAACCACTGGCTTGCCTGGCGGAGAAGTCATTTACGCCGATACGCGCAAATGGGGGCCAGTCGAAGAGCCGCTTTATGATGCCAAACTAGATCTATCCGGCAAACCCGATTACCTGGTTAAGCAAGGGGAGATGGTGATCCCTGTGGAGGTGAAATCATCACGGGTAGCAGAATCGCCTTATGACTCCCACATCTTCCAGTTGGCGGCATACTGTTACCTGGTTGGCTCTACCTATGGAACACGGCCATCCCATGGGATTTTGCACTACCCTAACCGCACCTATCGCATCGAATACACGCCAGAACTGGAAGCCGAACTCATCGAACTGGTGGTCGAGATGCGTACCAAAGGACACCTGCGAAAAATCAACCGCTCGCATGAGTCTGTTCGACGTTGTGATCACTGTGGATATCGTTCTACATGCGATCAGCGGCTTTAGTATTTCGAATGGCCCTTCAAGAATCGCCCTGGATGTTGTCTTATTCGGGGGGTTTCGGCGGGCTCCGCACGCCGATACCCCCAATTCTGGAGATCACCACGGTAGATCCTAGAGAATAATCAGAATTGAACTATTCACAAGAGGCTGATGCCGATATAATTTGCTAATGATGACTTCGCTAGCTTTCCAAACCATTGCTGTGGCAGCACATCCTGAAATCCCTCAGGCTTATGAGGAAGCCGCGCAAATTGCTTCTCATCTCAAGGAGCGCGGTAGGCAAGCGATCTACGGCAATCTCTATGAGGGAATCTTCCATGACGGCATCAGCAATGGGGAAGTCAACCTGATGATTGCCCTAGGTGGAGATGGCACCATGCTCCGGGCAGGGCAGATGTGTGCTCCCTATGGTGTGCCGGTCTTTGGCATCAATATGGGCAAGTTTGGCTTCTTGATGGAGTTCAGACACGGTGAATGGCAATCTGCTATCGATAAGTTATTAGCGGGTGATTCCTGGCTCGAAAACCGTATGCTGCTGTGTATTGAACACTGGCGTGCAGACCAAAAGATGGGCACTTACGAAGTTCTCAATGAAGTAGTGGTCAGCCGTGGTGAGATTGTGCGACCGGTATACCTGGATGCCAGCGTCGATGGTCGCTTCTTGACCACCTACGTCGCTGATGGATTGATCGCGGCTACTTCCACCGGTTCGACCGCCTACGCCCTGGCTGCTGGCGGACCGATACTGCCCCCCGAGCTGCGCAATATCCTTTTAGTGCCAGTTGCCCCGCACCTCTCCATTGACCGGGCTATCGTCCTGGCGGAGGGCTCGTCCGTCTCCATCATCGTGCACACCGACCACCAGGCTGTGATCAGCATAGACGGTCAGGTTCCAATTCATCTTGAAGATGGCGACCGCGTCGATGCACGCGCCAGTGATTACACCGTTCAATTTGTGCGCATCCAGGACCCTGGATATTTTTATAGAAATCTTACACCGCATATGTACAATAACCCCGCCGCAAATAAAGTACCATGACTGAATCAACTACATACTATTGTGCCAACCACCCCAATATCGAAACCAACCTGCGCTGTAACCGCTGTGAAAAATTGATTTGCAGCAAATGCGCCATCCATACTCCCACGGGATATCGCTGCAACGATTGCGTACGCAACCAGCAAAAAGTGTTCGAAACCGCTCAGTGGTACGATTATCCGCTCGGTTTTATCGTCGCTGCCTTGCTCTCTTACCTTGGCAGCCTGATCGCACCCAGGCTAGGATTCTTTGTCCTTTTCCTCGCTCCCGTGGCCGGGATGATCATTGCGGAAGGGACGCGCTTTGTTACCGGTAGACGCCGGTCCAAATATTTATTCTTTACGATTGCAGCAGGAGCGTTGTTAGGCGCACTCCCAACAGTTCTGGGACAGATTATCAGTTTACTGATCTTTATGCCACAATTCGAATCTGTTTTTGGGATATTGTTTTCATCGATCTGGCACATCGCTTATGCGATAATCATCACTTCGACTGTGTACTACCGCATCAGCGGACTGACCTTCAGACGCTGACTGATCGTAACGATCGAACGAATCATGTTATCTGAACTTCATATCGAAAACTTCGCTATCATCGATAAGCTTCAACTACGCTTCAAACCCGGGCTGATCACTTTCACAGGGGAGACAGGCGCGGGCAAATCCATCATCATGGACGCGTTGAACACTTTGCTAGGCAGTCGCGCCGACAGCACGTTCATTCGCAGTGGTTCGGAGAGTGCCCTGGTTGAGGCCACTTTCCGCATTCCCCCCGCAGCACGTGAAGCCATCCTTGCCATCCTAGACCGCGAAGCCATGCTGGACGATCACAATTTCGTCACCCTGGGACGAGAAATTCGCCGGGACCGCGGCAATATTGTGCGCATCAATGGGCGTATGGCCAATGTCGGCCTGCTACGTGAGATCGGCGAACATCTTGTCGATATCCATGGCCAGTCGGAGCATCTCTCACTGCTACGCGTGAAACAGCATCTCCGGCTGCTCGACCGCTACGCCAACCTGCAAAAAACATTCGATCAATATCGCTTAACCTACCAGGAATTGTTGAAAGTACGCCAGGAACTGCATAACCTGAGAGCGAATGAGCGCCAGGCTGCTCAACGCGCTGACCTGCTCACCTACCAGATCAACGAAATCGAGGCTGCCAGCCTTAAACCAGGGGAAGAAAAGGAACTCGAAGAAGAACGCAACCGCCTAGCGAACGCTGAGAAGCTTGCCACCCTGGGGCAAAAAGCCTTGATCATCCTTGATGAAAGCTCCCCCGAGGAGGCGTCGATCACAGACCGCTTCGGGGAAGTTGCCGAGGCCCTGACCAACCTATCCCAACTCGATGACAGCCAAAAGGCACTCAACGACCAGGCCACAACGACCTTCGAAGAATTAACCGAGATCAGCCACACTCTTCGAGTGTACCTAGAAAACTTAGAATTCAACCCCAAGAGGCTCGACCAGGTCGAGGAACGACTGAATCTGATCAATACGCTAAAACGCAAATATGGCCCTGGTATCGAAGAGGTAGTGGCATTTGGCGTCAAAGCCAAAGCGGATTTAGCTGCCATCACCCATGCCAGTGAGCGCATCGAAGAGTTAGTCATCGAAGAAGAGAAACTGCTTGCTGAACTGAGCGCACGCGCCCAAGCTCTGGGCGACAAACGCCATGCAGCCGCCGAGAAAATGCAAAATGCCATCGAGGCGGAGTTGGCCGATCTTCGCATGTCAGGAGCGCGCTTTCAGGTCGTTTTCCAACAAGAGCCTGACCCCAATGGAATCGTTCTCCCCAATGGAGAGCGGGTGGCCTTCGATGCCAACGGCCACGAGCAGGTCGAATTTTTCATCGAGACCAACCCTGGAGAGGGTTTCAAGCCGCTGGTAAGAATTGCCTCTGGCGGTGAAACCGCCCGGCTGATGTTGGCATTGAAAAACGTACTCGTGCAGGCTGACCATATCCCTACACTGATCTTTGATGAGATCGACCAGGGCATCGGTGGAAGAGTGGGCACTGTGGTTGGGCACAAACTTTGGCTGCTGGCCCAAGGGCACCAGGTATTTTGCATCACCCACCTTCCGCAGCTTGCCGCCTTTGGCCACCAACATTACCGCGTCCAGAAAAGCATCTTGGATGGCAGAACCACGACCCAGGCCAAGCCTATCGATGGAGAAGAGCGCTTGCACGAACTGGCGCAGATGCTGGGCGAGGTCAGCGATAGCACCATCCTTTCAGCGCGCGATATCCTTGAAATTGCCAAACAACGCACTACAGCTTGAACTTCCATCGCTCAGGTCTTACATCATTACTTACAGTAACAGACAATCCCGAAAAAAGGGTGTGCGCTGGGGGTGCCCCCCAGCGCACACCCATTTTTCGGGGGATTGCTTCCCGCTTACCCATTTTCACCAGTCAGACGAGCAATTTGGAGCATACAATAGCGTATCACAGCTTGTTTTTCAGGGGGAAGAGCACTTTCTTCGATTTGGGCAATCCGATCCACATCATTCATCGCCCTGATGATGCTAACCGGCACTTCAATATTCTCTCCAGAGAATGAACTCAAATAATCAATAGCCCCAATGAGAAAATGTCGCATTTCGTCATCAACACGCGCGGAGCGGAAGAACCCTTCCAGAGCGGGGGACAGTTTTGTATCCCTGGCAAGCACAGGAGGCGCATCGAACGATCTGGCAGCAGAAAATGCGTATAATGCGGTTGCCAGTTCAGCAAAACTTTGCACCCATTGGTAGATCGATTCGCCTAGCACATCCCAAATGATCGAGCGCCAGTAATTAATCTGATTAGGCAGTTGAAGCAATCTTGCAACATGCATCTGCCATTCATGGGGGACCTTCCCGGAAATGTGCTGCATCAACTGATCAATATCTGTATTGAAAAGATTTTCTTGCAGAAGCACTGCCAGATCAGGGCGAAGCGTGGGGAGCAGGTTTTGAATAAAGACTCCATTTTCAAAGAAATCATTGACATTTACACCATGACGTCTTAGAAGTTCCTGTTGGAAAAGGGGTATATAGTGCCACATTGCATCGGCATCCTCACGCAACGCAACAAAAGCTGAATTTCCAGCCGGGAATGCAGCTTCGTTCCATTTCAGAAATTCACCATTAATATCTTGATAGTTACGCAATGTACTCAAGATTTCATACACAGGCAAACTTGGCAACAATCGTTCGGTAACCATGCGTTCATGTTCAGCTTCTGCAAAGGATTTTTGTGCAAACCGTTCCAGGGCGCGAAACAGTCCGGTCGTGAGTTGATTGACGCCAAGCACGACCGATTGCGATTGATTATGCGCGATTGCCCTCAGCAAGCTTCCTTGCTTAGCAAAAGGGATGATCTCAGCAATATTGGCTAGAATTTGTTGCCCGCGCTCAACACCTGAACCAGGCGTTCGTCTCGAGGTTGGTCGGTCTCGCAATTGAGGCAAGGATCTGCCAATGAAAAAAGATATGGCATGAATACCAATAACATCTTCCTCACGACCGTAAAGGATATGTCGATAATTATCTGTCAATTCGTCCAGAAAACTCTCAACCAGAACATCATTCGTTTCCACGGTCAACCGCTCCAACTCTTGGATACTGCGGTCTTGAGCACCCAGGCGACTCTCCGTAATGGTTTCGGCAGCGCGGATTAGATCATCGCGATGGTTGTGTTGTGATTGCTTCACATGATTCTGAATCTCGACAAAATCGCGTACAGACAAGAAACGTAGCTGTTCCGATAGGTTGCTCTGATAAGTTCTCAAGTCTCCACCCAAGAAGACACCCTGCAGAGGCGTCACAGCATAGAAGGTACTTTTGCGCGCAGCTGCAGGAAGATATTTGGCAAATCGGCGTTCGTCAGAGCGCCCATTCTCAAATGCAGGTTGACCAGAAACATGAGAGAGATACCCTCCCTGACGCTGCATTGGTTCACCGCTGCCCAACTTGATACGTACAGATTCCGCGACCCCGTGTTCGGCCAGCCATGATTGGATTTCGTACTTTGCTTTTCGGTACAAGTGGGCAGCAGTTGCCTGGCTAACCTGCTGGCTTAAATCAGAGCCCGCAATGAAGACCTCCGAGATGATTTCAGTAAATCGTCCTTGTGGAGACTGAGATGAGTGACGGCTTTGGGTGGCATAATCCCAAACCCGATCGAGATAAGCGCGGATATTTCTTACCGTGTCGATATCCTCGAACAATGGAATTAGCCATATCGAGGCAAGCTCGCTCGCCGGATAGTCCCTGCGCATCTGATCCTGTTGGGTACGCATCTTACGATCAAGGGAAATCAATCCTTCGGGTTTCGAAGCTAAACTAATCTGTAACGCCAGAGTCATCCCAGGATTGCCATATTTTCCGGCAATCGTGTTGATCTCATGCAGATTGTATGCTGTCGTATCAATGGCAAACTGATCGCGCGCTGTGATCAATCCCTGGTTAATTCGTGGTGTGAGAACCACACGTTGCAAGATATCACGATATCCAAGTACCTCCCGTAGTAGTGGTGCTGAGTCGCGGTTACTCTGAATTATGGGTATCAGAGAATGTAGTTGCTTGCGTAAATCTTTATTCAAAGCAAAGTAAAACTCCAGCATCGAGCTGCGTTGCTGTCGAAGTTCGAACATTTTTCGCTCAAAGCGATCATTATGCTGCCAGAGAATCCGCGCAGGGTCACGGCGTAGATGAAACTTTGTAGCCAACCGTCTTAAGGGGGTAGTTTCGACCGAATACGGAAGGATTCCTCGATAACGTTGCTCCAACTGGTGAGTTAAATTCGTGATTTCATTCAACAGTTTCGTAAAACGCTGATTCCGACGAGGAAGCCTGACCAATTCAGATTTCAATTCGGGGCTCACAGGTATCGATGGATCAACACGCTGCAAGATTCGCAGAATTCGAGCCATTCGGCGAACGTTTTCCATTACAACCGCAGCCACCAAGCGATGCCCCTGTCCTGACGGCCTGTTACTCCCATCCCAATCACTCCAAAATGACAAGAATGGCGATAACGTAGTATCTGTAAATATTTCTGCAAATTCCTCACCTGCAATGAGGCAAGCCAAATCTAATAATATTTCATCAACTTCCTGCTGTGAGCTGATGGGCACATTCAACCCGATATGTTCCTTCAGCAAAGCCTGGACAGCGTTTTCGATAAGTTCGGGTGCAATCGATTGGCGAAAGATCAAGGCATTTATGACCTTGTCGAGAACTATTTCAGCTTGCAGTGAATAAGACTGGGTTGGATGTACAGTGCGATCATAGGTACGTAAACGAAATGATTCCTGACGCCTTTGAAGAGAATCTTTCATAAATTCTCGGTCCAACCGATTTACAAGCCACTGTCCTCTGTCGTCCAATGCTTTGCTCATCAGTTCATCGTGGATCATCGCCTGATCAATCAGTCGCCCGCGAAATATTTCTAACCGTTCAGGAAGGTATGAATGGAGGAATTCCTTACACAATTGATCACCATCTAGGGGAAGTAGAGACGTCAATCGTCGGCATACCCGGCTGTTCTGACAACTTTGGAGGAGCTGCTGCTCAAAGCTCTTCCACAAACGACGGAGTTCATCTGAACGATCTTGGTTTCTTCCCAAAGGGTGAATCCACAATGGTTTCCGGTTATAACGGGCATCTTGCTCTGAAATCAAGCGATTCAGGTCGATGAGCAGACGCCGGGTTTTTCCCAAAAGCGCATCGGCATTATCTTGGCCCCCCAATGTCAGACGGAAGGTAGTTCTTCCTGTCTCGAATCCCTTTTCTGTGCGGGCAAAGGTCGCCAAGGGCAACATGCCAATCCCCCCACGAGCCAGAGAAGTAGCCAGCCAATCCAGGGATAGACCAGACGGCAATCGCTCGACATGCAAAAGTGGATACAAACCCCCTCTAGGCGAAATGATTTCTAACCCAAAAGGATTTCGATCCAGGGGCAGATTCTGTACTGATTGCACAAGGGCATGCACCCTTTGGTATAAGATCGAATTGCGTAACTGCCAATAGATTCTAGTCCACAGTGGGGTACTTCGATAGAATAAGTAACTTATCAAAATCGCAGCAACATTGGGTTGGATACGTGAGTTTATCTCTTTAAATTGTTGATGGATTTGCCGGTCACGAATCTCTAAGACTGCAAGTCTAGCACCAGCAAAACTGTCTGTCTTGGACAGGGAATGAACCGTGATTACCCTATCAGCCTGATTCTCATTGACAACACTTTGACGAACTAGTTCGGAGGCAATCTGGCGGACAGTCCTGATTTCTGGGAGGTCTTGGATAGGAGCCACATTTTGATATGCAAGATCGTCAATAATATAGATGCTATGCTGCAAACAATATGTGATCAACCCGCGGATGGAATCTTCCTCGAAGATCTTTCCTGTTGCGTTATGGGGATTGTTGATTACCACCGCACCCCGCTGCGGCCAAGTTGGGTCATGCTGACAGAGTTGCTCTACTTTTTCGATCATCGCTTCAACATCAAGCTCTAGTGAGGCAGATAGTGCGACTGAATGGGTTTTGGTAAAACAATGTTCGTAAGACCAACTTAGATCTGGGATAACCACTTCGGAGATGCCGCAATGAAATCCCAGGATCCCTAACGCTGTCCGGGAAGAGCCGCTTACTACAACGCAGGCATTGGGTCGATACTGGGGTTGGTGTCTGGTAAAAGCACTCAGGTAGCTCTGCTCGAGGGACTGTACCCACTCAGGTTGGTGGATATTATTGATAAGCAGATCCAGTATTTCGTCAGCCTGCAACTCCACGAACTCATCATAGATATACTCCTTCCATGCATTCTGCATTCTTCGAGAGAACACAGAAATTTTCTCATCCAAATGAGTCAAGGAATGTTCCAATACCTGAAGACGATTTTCCACAAACTTTTCGAGATGGCTCTCTGTGCGCCTGGCCAAAGCTGGCAAAGCCCTTTCTGCTGAAACGCCCAGTGCCAGGCCTTCGAAAGGAGGTTTCACGAGAGGGATTTCCTCCGATAACTTTGCATTCGGGTCTACCAGATGTTGCGTCAGAAAGTAGTCAAGTAACTCAGCCTCAGAAACAGAAGGCGTTCCTTTGAGATTGAAATGAACATTTTCGATCACGCTCAGGAACTCGGCATTTCCAGCGATAAAAACTGTTGCCAGGTTATGCAATTGTTCTGCAAACACGGCTGGCGATAACAAACGAATTACGCGCTGTACAAGTTTGGCTTCACGAGCAAGGGAAAGATGATTGGGGGCATTATTGGCTTCGATGAAAAATAGCGGCCGCTCGATACTCATCAGGCGTAGTTTGCGCCGCGTTTCTTCACCCATCAAGCTACCGATCAACACAAACACGGGCATATTCGGCAGTTCGTCCAACATTGCCTGAATCTGTTCACAGGCTACATGTTGATCGTTTGCCAAATCTTCGAATAATAGATTTGGGATGGACTTCAATTGGGGGAGCAATTCGCAATGGTAACTCAGTATTTGCGCAGGGGTGAACTCTAAATAGGACGATAAAGCAAACAGGATAATTCGCAAGGTCTCATGAACGCCTCCCGTGCTCAGGATGATCTCCCGCTTACCTGATTGTTCTCCCGTATCATAATGTAGAGGTTCTTGCTGGTCCTCTAACCACGCCCGAAATGCATCGACAACCGCATGTGACGTTGTTCGAGAGTACCCCCCCCGAGGCATATAAGGCGCGCTCTTCTGAATCGTCTGGGCCAAAAATCTGAGTTTGTGCATATCTTCGCTAGCCCAGCCAAGATATTCCAAGAGCGTGTTGAGGTCAGCGTCAGACAGTTTTTCCTGACGAATATCTATTCCCAGCGCAATCCGCAAATATGCAGCGCTGAGTATTGGATCTTGCACTGGGTTCCCAATATGGAAATTGACGCGCTGCTGATCGGGCACTGACGCTGCAGATGTAATTTCACTTATCTCGGACACACGCGCTACGCGGATCGGTTTCAACCGCAGAGCAGCCTGGGGGTCAGAGGGATATACTGCCATCAAACCACCTTTCAAAACAAAATCATCCTGATACTAAGTAACTGGGTTATTCTTCCGCTTCGGCCTTTTTCTTTTCTAAGGCAGTTTGTAACAAATTTTGAAAGAGACCCATCAGTTCTGATCCTTGGGCAAGCTCTTGAGGTGTAAAAGATACGATCGTCCGAGCGTTCTTTAGATTTTGGCTGGCTTCTGCCAAACGGGCAGCCTGCGGGGTCAACATCAGCAATTCGGGACTGCTTTTGAGGACATCAAGCTCTTCACGCTCAAAATCTAGACGCATCCTGTTGCGTTTCAATTCGTCCTCGAGGCTAAGATTCGTCAGGATTGTTTCATGCTCAAGCTGAATCTTTTTCAACTCAGCTTTTTTCAATTCAAGTTCATGTTCCATCTGCGAGATTTCCTCGTCAGCCTGGAATTTTGCCTGCGCAGCCGTGGTTCGCGCCTGATGCTTCAGCCGCTCCGTTTGCTCAAGCAAGCGCGCCTGTTCTTGCTGGCGAAGTGCATCACTAATCGTAGGATCTGTCGGTTCCAATGTTTCAACAGCCAGAGATATCAACTCGACACCAAACTTCTCTTGTACCAAGCTCGATTTACCATTTACATAGTTGATTATGCCCGTTGATGAAAGCGAATGGATTTCACATTGTTCGACATATTCTTTTACCAAGGTTTGAAGCGCCACTTGTGCTTCTTCAGCAGCATGCACAACAGCATCATGATTCCACCCCCCAATAAAAACTAGCGCTTGAATATGGTCGAGTGAAGGAACAACAGAGCCAACTAATTTGATGTGAACATCTAAATTCCCTATTGCAGTTGCCGAGATTGTCAAATGAATTGGGCATGTTGTTCGTTCAAGTGGTAGACTAAAATGTCGAGGGTAGATCAATCCTTTTCGAATGCTGATTTCACCTTTGGATTCATGCAGGAGCAAAACATCCGGTTTCCGAATACGAAATTCATATAAGACGATCAGCGTACCAACTAAGGCCGCGGCCAGGATCAGAACTCCAAATGTAATTTCCATAATCAAACTCCTCTAAGTGCTTCGGGGGATTATATGATTAGGCAATCTCCTCCGAAGAATTGGCCAAAAAATCTTATCGACAGATTTGAAACTGTAACGAGACACAATTTTCTACTTAATTCTTCGACAATGTCAACTTAGAAAAGATTTCCCGAAATTGGGGGTGCGGGGGGGGGGGAAAGGCCCCCCCCCCCCCCCCAAAAAGG
>CAZUSV010000095.1:0-3545 GCA_964622645.1 uncultured Anaerolineales bacterium | reverse complement strand
CATATTATTTTTTTTTCCCCCTTTTGGGGGGGGGGGGGGGTCTCCCCCCCCCCCCCCGCACCCCCAATTTCGGAGCGTCTCATCGTGTAAGTTGACATTGTTAAGATACTCCCAGTTCAAAGTGACAATGACACGGTTTAGAAACAAAAAGCCCTCCTCTGGGAAGGAGGGCTTTCTTACGAAATTGAGCAAATGGTGTGTCTCTGTTGATTACCCAAACACGAATGCCCGACCTCCCAAGTTGAGGGGTGGGTAATTAGAACGATTATTTCGCAAACTCGCAATTCCTGGGATCAACATATTGGCGAGAGTGTAGCATTGTAAATAACCCACGTCAAGAGGATTCCTAGAGAGCCGAAACGTGAGGCACTTGGAATTCATGCTACAATTGCTACGATAACTTCTTCGCCAATGTCAACTTCGCGAGAACTTCCGAAAATATGGGGTTACGGGGGTGCTCCGCACCCCCGTAACCCCATATTTTCGAGCTTCTCGTCTGAATGTTGACACTGTCAAGCTAGAATAGCCATACGCAATAAGCTTAAATGCTCATATGCCCGACATCCCCCAGATTTTACGGGCGCGTCAGCGTCGCCGCAAGAAATACGCCAACACTTCCCTTAGGCTCTCAGGTCTAGGTTTTTCAACCTCATTAAGTTTGCTGGCAGCAATACTCTTTATAGGGGGAACTTTGCTGTATTCATCCCTGACCAGTCAGCTTCCTGCACTAGAGATTGTTCCCAACCTGCTAGAACCTCCCAATGGGTTGCTGCTGCAACCAACTCGCTTTTACGACCGCGCCGGAGGCCATATACTGCTCGAATTGGAGAACCCCGCCGTCACAGCGCGTGAATACCTGCCTATTTCGAATTCTAGCTCATCGATTCCCGAGCAACTCATTCAGGCAACCGTAGCCTACTCTGATCCAAACTTTTGGACGCACCCAGGTTTCACTACCATCAGAAACAATCCGGAAACTGGCAAAACTCTCGCCCAACAGCTTGTCGCTGAACTGCTACTTTGGGATGAAGCCCCAGGCACTCAGCGCGATCTGAGAGAGCGTCTGCTGGCGGCGCAAATCACCGGCAAATATGGGCGTGATAAGGTGATCGAATGGTATCTCAACAGCACCTATTTCGGCAATCAGGCTTATGGTGTCGCCTCGGCTTCACAGGTTTATTTTGGAAAACCAGTCCAAAATCTGAGCTTGGCAGAAATTGCCATCTTATCTGCAATCCCAGCGGCTCCCAGCATCAACCCCATTGATACCCCTGATACGGCCATCGAACGCGGCCTAGCCGTTATCGATGCCATGCTGTTGGAGGGCTATATCACCTCTGGGGATGCCCTCAAAGCTCGAGAATCAGAGATTGTTTTCCAGGAAGCTTCACCAGAAGAAACGGGCTTTGCACCAGCTTTTATCAATCTTGTCTGGGAGCAATTGTCGCCGCACATCCCCCTCTCGCGGTTGGAACGGGGCGGCTTTGAAATCTTCACCTCGCTGGATTACGATTTACAAGAGCAAGTTAGCTGTACAGTCGAGGCCCATTTCGCGCAGCTCGCCGGCGTTGATTTTACAAACCAGGACTGCGAAGCGGCGCGCTTACTCCCTTCCCTGGCGCTGGATGGCGGTCCTTACGACGATCTCGCAGCGAATATCATTATTTTGGACCCGCTCTCAGGGCAAATCCTGGCTATGGTCGGGGAGACCACCCCAGGTCTAGATCCCGCTCATCCCCCAGGACATTCACCAGGTTCTCTGCTGACCCCCTTTGCTTACCTGACGGCCTTCACACGCGGCTTCAACCCTGCTAGCCTGCTTTGGGATATCCCATCCACTTTTGGCGAAGCCCTCACCCAGATCACCAATCCAGATGGCGACTTCCAAGGACCGATGCGCCTGCGCCTGGCTCTGGCCAATGATTACCTGACTCCCGCGCTGGGAACAGTCAATCAGATCGGGGCTGAAAATGTGCTGCGCACAGTGGGACAATTTGGCATCACACTGCCTGTATTTTCAGAAATGAATACGATCCCAGAGTGTCCAGGCTGTGAATACCTTCTGGATGGAGGCCAGGTCACACTCCTGGAAATGACTCACGCCTATGCAATCCTGGCCAACCTGGGAAGCTTCGTTGGGGATGTTACTGTTGAGGGAGAGCAGTTCAACCTAGAGCCAATCACCATACAGCGTGTGAGTGATCTGCATGGAGGCGAATGGATCATCGATGAGACGCCTACGACCCAACCTGTGACCAGCCCACAGCTTGCTTATCTGATCAATCACATTTTGAGTGATGAATCAGCCCGTTGGGAGAGCCTGGGGCACCCGAACCCTCTCGAAATTGGACAGCCTGTTGCGGCGAAAATGGGACGCACTGCATCCGGGCAGGATAGCTGGACAATCGGCTATACCCCCCAAATCGTCGCCGGTGTGTGGATAGGCACCGGAGATTCAGACTCCTTTCAGGGTGGGTCTCTGTCCCCAAAGGTCAGCTCTGCCCTCTGGCATGCGGTCATGAAACACGCCACCCAGGATCTTCCGGCGGGGACTTGGGGAGCGCCTCCAGCCATCAACACCTTGACTGTTTGTGATCCTTCGGGGATGCTACCTACGCAAGACTGCCCCACGGTTGTCAGCGAGGTCTTTCTCAGCGGCCATGAACCCACCCAGCCAGATAATTTGTATCAGAGCTATCAGATCAATCGCGAAACGGGGCGCTTGGCGACAGTTTTTACGCCTCCAGAATTGATCGAAGAACGAGTGTACATGCTGGTTCCACCTGAAGCCAGCCAATGGGCCGCTCAGGCCGCAATCCCCACTCCGCCAGATTCATACGATGTGATCTATGCACCAAGTCCCTCTCCCAATGCGCAGATCACCTTTCCACAGATTTTCACCAACACCAAAGGGGAAGTGAGCATCCAAGGCACCGCCTCGGGGAGCGATTTCGTTTCGTATCGTTTACAAGTCGGCAAAGGCTTGAATCCCCAAAACTGGGTCGCGATCAGTGAGGATATCGAAACTCCCGTGGTCAATGGCACTTTGGGGACCTGGGATACTAGCAGCCTGAATGGCCTCTATGCCCTGCAACTGATTGTGATCCGCAGCGAACAAAATATCGAGACCAACACCATCCAAGTGACCGTCGATAACCAGCTTCCAGAGGTTTCCATTTCTTACCCAGAAGATGGACAACTTTTCGAGAACCAAGCTGGAATACCGGTTACTTTTCAAATTCAAGCCAGCGACAATATTGGACTCGAATTCATTGAATACCTCATCGACGATGAACTCATCGAAACGCAAACACAACCCCCCTTCGCCCTTCCCTGGCTGCCGCGCCTGGGAGAACACACACTAACAATTAGAGCTGTTGATCTCACAGGAAATGAGACCAGCGCAGCGGTGAATTTCACAATCCAACGCTGAGCGCGCCAATCCCAGTAGCGATAATTTCGTCTTCCTTGAAATCGGAAATACCCCTACGAGGAGTATAGCGCAAAAGTGTCGGTGGCCTTAGCAAATACCTTCCGAGATTTGT
>CAZUSV010000094.1:15437-23700 GCA_964622645.1 uncultured Anaerolineales bacterium | reverse complement strand
GGGAAAATTCCAAACGTGAAAATCAGGATCGTTGCAGGCGCTATCATCAAATATGCGGTAATATATTCCCGCCATTCTCGGATGCGCCGGCTGGATATTCGTCGTCGTTCCACGCTCGACCTCCAAAACTCTCTTGTACGTTTATTGGAATGGAAATTATATCAGAAAGACAACCAATTAGAAGACGATGCCCAACTTGCACCCCCAACTACTCGCAGATCTCAGAGAACATCGCCTCCCCGGTTTGGATTTGGGGGCTGAATTCATTTATCCAAAATATGAGGGGCAATCCATCCTCAACATTCCCTCCAGTATATGCAGATGGCTGAACGCGCCCCCCTTCGGGGTCGGTGCTGGTGCGTTGCGCCCGGAGATTCTTCTGCCTCCAGGGGATGGCATTCGCCGCGTGCTCCTGATCCTCATGGACGCGCTTTCGCTGCACCGTTTCCAGAGCTGGCTCGAGAATGGGGATCTTCCTGTCTGGCAAGCGCTGCTGGATGACGGTCTGCTGGCTCCCTTGACATCGATCTCGCCCAGCACAACCTGCGCAGCGACAACCACTCTCTGGACAGGACATAGCGCTGCTTCCCATGGCGTCATCGGCTATGAGATGTTTCTCAAAGAATACGGCCTGGTTGCCAATATGATCCTGCACACACCAATGAGCTTCCACGGTGGGGGTTTGGGCAGCTTGGAGCATGCCGGCTTTGAACCTGAAGAGTTCATCACGGTTCCAAGGCTAGGCTCACACCTGCATGCCCACGGCGTCACTGCGTATGCCTTCCAACATCATCATATCGCCCATTCAGGTCTCTCCCGCATGTTTATGCAAGATGTAGAAATCAAACCCTTCAGCACCCCCGCGGAAATGTGGATAAACGTGCGTCAACTCATCGAGGATAAACCAGAGCAACGTCTGTATTCTTGGATCTATTGGGGGAATGTCGACGGCCTCTCACATTATTACGAACCCGATGATGAACGCGTACTGGCAGAGTTCACCAATTTCAGCTTCGCCTTCGAAGAATTCTTCCTCAAACGACTGAGGCCATCTTTACGCAAAGATACTTTGCTGATCCTGACCGCGGATCATGGCCAAATCAACACCCTCGATGACCCCAAGTACTTCTACAAGAATCATCCTCAACTCGATGAAATGCTGCACATCAAACCCACCGGTGAGAACCGGTTGATGTTCTTATATGTCCAGCCCGGGAAATTGAATGCTGTTGAAGATTATTTCAATCAGACCTGGCCAGACCAATTCTCATTGCTCGCTCCAGACCAGGCAATTGAGAGTGGTCTGTTTGGGCCTGGCGAGCAGCATCCCAATTTGCGCCAGCGCATGGGCGACCTGATTGCCATTCCCCATGAGAATGCTTACCTTTGGTGGGGAGATAAAGACAACTTCCTGCGCGGTCGTCATGGTGGACTGACAGCAGAGGAAATGTTAGTGCCCTTTCTGGCTGTAAGGTTGTAGAGTCCGTAGGCTGCTTATTTTCTGGAGCGCGCAGAACAGTGGCGAAAGCGCACCACCGAGCGTCACTACAGAGTATAGCGCAAAAGTGTAGGTGGCCTTAGCAAATACCTTCCGAGATTTGTCATTCCGATGAGCCCTGCGTTCTTTGCAGGGTGAAGAGGAATCCCTGATAAGTTACGCCTGGGGGATTCCTTGGTCGCAAAAAGACGCTCCCGCGGAATGACAACAATGCTGTGGAGAGGCGCTCAGAGCGGTTTTTTCTATACCTTACCGACATTTTTGCGGTACACTCGTCACTACAAACCTATCAAGTACATTAATCAAATCATGGTATGATAACCTCCAGGAGCCTGAGATGGTAGTAAAAACCCTCGATCAACATATTGTAACTACTCCCGGAATATCTGGAGGGAAACCCCGCATTGCCAATCACCGGATTACGGTACAAAATATCGTTATCTGGCATGAGTGGATGGGCCTAAGTGCTGACGAAATTGCCACAGAATACCAGCTTACGCTGACAGATATCTACGCGGCTCTAGCATATTACTATAGTCATCAAGATGAGATCGATACAAACATTAGGCAAAGTGAAGATTTCCTAGAAGAACTTCGAAATCAAACTCCTTCGAAAATCATACATCCTTCAAATGCCGGGGAATATTAAATTCTATACTGACGAACATGTATCAAATGCTGTCGTGGCAGGATTACGCCGACGAGGTATAAATGTTCTCACCACCCATGAAGCTGGAAAACTCAGTGCATCAGATAGAGAACACCTCGATTTTGCTCGAGAAGAAGGGCGCGTTATCTTCACACAAGATGACGATTTTTTACGACTACATGCAAATGTGGAAGGACATGCGGGGATTGTTTATGCTCATCAGCAAACTCCAATTGGAGATATCATCCGCGGCCTGGTTCTAATTTATCAAGTCCTGGATGCAGACGAGATGAAAAACCATACCGAGTTTATTTAACACCAGCACTACCTTGAATACATTGTCAATAAAACAACAAACCATCTTGCGAAACCTGAGAGACACCAAAACTGTCGCCGTAGTTGGCTTTTCATCACAACCCGAGAAAGCCGGATACTACGTTCCTGCCTATCTGCAAGCACAAGGCTACCGCATCATCCCAGTAAACCCAAAATTGGAAGAAGCTCTGGGAGAAAGAGCTTACACCGATATGCCCTCCATCCCCGAACCGGTTGATCTGGTATTGATCTTCAGGCGCAGTGAGGCCGTGCCTCCCTTTGTCGAGCAGGCCATCCAGATTGGCGCAAAGGCGGTGTGGATGCAGCTTGGCATCATCAACCAGGAAGCCGCCGAAAAAGCGCGTGCAGCCGGATTGGATGTGGTCATGGACCGCTGCATGATGGTCGAGCACCGCAGAAGCTAAACTTCTGCCAGAAGTTTAGCTTCTTTCATTTTGCGTACCCCAGTCTGAACCCCCCATAATCCAGCATAGATACCCCCGCTGGCGACCAGTTGCTCATGACGGCCATGTTCGATGAGCTGGCCGCGCTCCAGCACGAAAATGCGGTCGGCGTTGCGCACAGTAGATAGGCGATGCGCGATGACAATCGTTGTGCGTCCTACGGCGATGCGTTCCAGAGAACGTTGGATCAGGGCCTCGGTCTCATTATCGACCGAGGAAGTGGCTTCGTCGAGGATCAGCACCGGGGGGTCCTTGAGCACAGCCCGAGCTATCGAGACGCGCTGGCGTTGACCACCAGAGAGTTTCTGGCCGCGCTCTCCGACGATGGTGTCATAGCCTTGGGGGAGCCCCAAGATAAAGTCGTGCGCTTCGGCGTTTTTCGCTGCTTCGATGACTTGTTCATCCGTGGCATCGAAAGTACCGTAAGCGATATTCTCTCGCACCGTGCCATGGAAGAGATACACATCCTGGCTGACAAAGCCGACTGCCCGGCGTAGATCGCCAAGCTCAAGCTCGCGCAGATCATGCCCATCCAGGGTTATGCTGCCAGATTGGACATCGTAAAAGCGCAGCAATAGCTTGACCAGGGTGGTCTTGCCTGCGCCGGTTGAACCTACAATCCCTATCGTCTCTCCCGCTGGCATATGCAACGACAACTCGCGGATCACCGAGCGATGTTCAGCGCTCTTGTACTCGAAGGTGACGTGATCGAGATTGATTTCACCGCGCACATCTTTTGTGGCAAGGGCAAGGTCACCGCTGGGGATTCTCTCATCTGTATTCAATAAATTCAAAACCCGGTCGGTAGAGGCCATGGCGCGTTGGTAGAGATCGAGGGTGTCACCCAAGCGCGTTAGCGGCCAGAGAAGTCGCTGGGTAACGAATACCAAGACACTGTAGGTGCCCACGGCAAGTTGTCCGGCTAGGGTCAGGCGACCGCCGAAGATAAGGATAGCGATGAAGCCGCTCATGATCACCATGCGGATTAGGGGTACAAAGACCGAACTCAAAGCAATGGCATCACGATTGGCCAGGCGGTAATCATCACTCCCCTCGGTGACCCTGGCTAGTTCATGTTCTTCAGCAGTGAAACTCTTGATCGTAGCGATCCCGCCCAAATTGTTAGCCAACTGCCCGTTGAGGATGCCGACCATCTCTCGGACCACGGCATACTTGGGGGCTAGCATACGCTGAAAGCGGATCGATCCCCAAATGATCAACGGCATGGGCAGCACTGCCATCCAGGATACTGAAGGGGCAGTGTAGATAAAAATCCCCCCGATGACAATCACCGTGGTGAGCACCTGCCAGATATCGTTGACACCGCCATTGAGGAAGCGCTCTAGTTGGTTGATATCGTCATTCAGAATGGCCATCAACCCGCCCGTGCTGCGTTCCTCGAAATACGACAATTCCAGGTGCTGAACATGGTCATAGGCATCGATGCGCAAATCATGCTGAATGGATTGCGCCAGATTCCGCCAGGCAACCTGATAGGTGTACTGGAAGGTGGATTCGAAGACCCAGATGATCACTGTCAGCCCGGCGAGCACCAGTAATTGTTGGGAAACATCGGGTACACCGAGGCGAGCAACCAGGGAATCTTCCTGCTGCACGACCACATCTACAGCTGCGCCGATAAGCATAGGTGGAGCCAGGTCGAAGATCTTGTTGAGAATGGAATACAGCGACGCTATCACCATAGCGCGCCGGTGCTGGCGGGCATAACTCCACAAGCGCCGAAGGGGGTGTGTTCTTTTATCATCCATGGGGCGTATTTAACCATGAAAAATTGGTCTGGGTCATTCTTAACCAAAATCAGCTTCACAAATTTGCATTAAGGTTTTATCACGAATGAGTCTACTGAAAAAACTACATTACCGCAGAGACGCAGAGTACGCAGAGCAAAAATGTGAAAGAGAGATGCAAAGTATTATTCAAATTGCAAATGTTTCTTCGAATTTATGTCTTGGGTAACGGTATTTTGAACACTGTATTTTATAAGGAAGCCAGGAACGCCGTTAGGCGTGAATTTTTTTTCTTTTTATTCCTGAGTTCCTGGTTTCCTCATGAAAAAGGTTTCAAGGGATATTGTTCAAGATGTATCTGACCAATACAGTTTCTTCGAATTTCTCAAAAAAACTGTAATGGGCAACAGGGGTTTGAACAGCTGTGTCTTTGGAGGAGCGCTTTTTGCGACGATGCAATCCCCAGATATTGGCGGAGATTGCTTCGCTAGCACTCGCAATGACACAGCTGGCGAGGTTTCAGCTTGTTCAAAGTGTTACTGCCCATAATAAATTTCTCAAAAAACTTTAATAATCTCCGCGCTCTCAGCGTCTCTGCGGTGGAAAAGACCTTTTTTCAGTGGACTCACGAATTTTTGGTTTGATTTGTGGCTCCACTGAAAAAAGCCAAAGAAGAGAGGTCTATGCGGCATATATGGGGGTGTGTGAGCGGCATACACCCCCATATATGCCGCATGGTATCCTGCTCACGTAGTTTTTTCAGTAGAGTCATTTGTGAAATTCGGCCAATTCTATGTATTCGTGTTTTTTTGCTTCGAATTTGTAATGCTGGATTTTTCGGATAGAATATAGGTGCGGTAAGATCAACATGCCCAAACTAAAGCTTTACAACATCTTCATCAGCCATGCCTGGGCCTATGCTGATGACTATCAGCGGCTGGTACATTTGCTGGACTCGGCGCCCCATTTCAACTGGCATAACTATTCAGTGCCCCAAGATAAACCCGTCTTAGGGCTTTACACACTCATTTTTCGTCGCCTCAGGCTGATCAAGGAAATCGACCAACAGATCCGGCCGACAAACTGTGTTCTGGTAATATGTGGCATGTATATTGCTCGAAAAGCATGGTGTAGGCGGGAAATTTTCATCGCTCAAAAATATGATAAACCGATTATTGGAATCCTACCGCGCAGTAATGAGCGCATTCCAAAGGTGGTCAAGAAATCAGCGCTGGAAGTCGTCCACTGGAGCACCAAATCGATTATCGAGGCAATTAGAAAGCACTCGCTGTAAAAATTACCGCTATCAACAACAAAGCCAGAATTTAACCACGAAGAACACGAAGAATCACAATGAGAATTAGAGTGAATCCGCGTTCATCCGCGTCCTGATCGGTTAGTGTAAATCCTACTCAGATGTCGTCATTTTCCCAGCCGCGCGGCGTCCGATCTCGACGGCGAAATTCGTCCCCCGATCCCAGGGGTATACCTGGCTCATGCTGGCGAAATACAATCCGTTAATAGGTGTTTCAATGGCGGGGATATTCTGTGAATGGTTCACTAATGGCACAGGCTGCGCGTAGCGGGTGCGGTGCAGCCAGGTTTTGCGGATCCAATTACGCTGGAATTTGGGGTTGAATCGTTCCAAGGCAGGGATGAAGCACTCTAATAGTTCTGCCTCTGTAAGCTCAAAGTACTCATGATCTGTTTCCAAATAATCCCCGCAATAGATGATGTGATCACCGCCAAAGTTGTCCGTGGAAACATAGTTGGTGTGCTCGACCAGCGCCAGGAATGGATATCCAGCTGACTTAGGGATGTTGTACCAGTAATAGCCTTGCTCAGAGAGCTGGTGTTTCAGCGAAAGGGTCAAGACGACTGCGCCCATGGATTTGAGATCCAACAATCCCTGAAGATATTCTGGTGGCAGATCTGGGACCATCCTGGCCATCAATGCTGGGGAAGTAGTCGACAACACACTGTCGTAAGATTGGCTAGTTGAACCCATGAGCAAGAGCTGAAAATTCTCCTCGCCGGGATAGATCTGTGAAACTGATACTCCAAGCTTGATCTCGACACCTAACTCTCGTAACCGACCGGCGAATTCATCACAGAAAGCCTGGAAGCCGCCTTGATACGTTCCCAGCCGGGTGGTGCGGGCATGCAACCTGGCCCAGAACCATGCCATGGGCACATCTTTGTAGTAAGGCCCAAACTTACCGATCAACAGCGGCTGCCACATTTTTTCATAGACGCGTCTCCCAACCCATTTCAGCATCCATTCGTGTGCGGTAGTCTTCTCGAGGGGATGCCAATTCTTTGTCAGGCGTAGATACAACCCCACAAAACCAAAGCGGATTTTATTGATCCCCCAACCTAATCCAGGAAACAACAATGCCTGTAGAATGGAGTCGAAGGGATACCATTTATCGTTATGAAGGAGCACAGTGTAGGGGCGCGGGAAAAGAACTTTGTGACTCAAATCCAACTCTGCGATCAATCCCAGCATGTGCTTATCGGATGCAAACCAGTGATGGTAGTACTCCTCTACTGACCAGGCCCAATGAGGCTCCTTGAATCCCGAAGCCAAACCTCCTACTCGATCACTGGCTTCGTAGATAGTGACTTTTTTTCCTGCGCGGGCTAAATCATATGCCGCCGACATTCCAGCGATCCCCGCGCCAATAATGGCAATATTCATTATGCTCCTTTGACAGAATTTCCAGAAAATAGGGGGATATACACCACTCTCTATTGTCTGGATTCACTTCGCTAGGTTGTCTTTTTGGGGTCAACCGGCTTACGGGTTTGTTGCTCCAACTGTGCCGCGAGTTCTTTTAGCTTGCCCCACTTCCTGCGGATGAGATATATCAATGCCAGGTTCATCAACCAGTGTAGCTCACAATTGGGGTTGGAAGCCAGTTGTTCGAATACATCCATAGCCTCATTATCAACCCGGCGAGATTTGGCGTACTCGTGAGCAAGCTGCTTGAGGTATTTTTCGCGCTCTTTGCGGATTTGAACATCTTGTGCAGCCTGCTTGCGATACTCTAGCACTGCCCTAGCCACCCGGTTGACAGCCGTAATGATCTCTTCCACAGTAAATGGTTTGAGCAGGTATTCTCGAGCACCGATGGTCATGGCCTCGCGCAAGGTCTGTTCATCTTTTTCAGAAGAGATAATGATGCAGGCGATATTGGGATGGAACTGAGTCATGGCTTGAATTGCTGTCAGACCATCCATCTTAGGCATATTTATATCCATTACGGCAATATCCGGCATATGCCTGCGAGCAAGTTTGACAGCTTCTTCACCATCGCGGGCGATGGCGACCACTTCAACCAGGGGGTGTTCTGCTAGCATTAAGCGCGTAGTTCTGCGGGTCGCCTGCACATCATCAGCGATCAGCACGCGCAATTTTTCGTGGGGAATGGTGTCTTCCTTCCTCATTAATACACCACCTATCTCAGCGACCTAGCATTCTCAATTTGTATTTATCCCAGAATCACGAGGAGAAAAACTATTATTCTGGCTCTCCAGGAATCACTGGGGTAGCTCCCAGATTTGGGGGTATGGGGGGGGGGCGCCC
>CAZUSV010000094.1:0-15419 GCA_964622645.1 uncultured Anaerolineales bacterium | reverse complement strand
AATCTGGACATTACCACGGGAATTCCTTTCGTTGCCATTCGTGATCAGATATTTCGGGCTGAGAAGCTAAACTTCTTACAGAAGTTTAGCTTCTCGCGGAAGAAATAGGTATTTGATAACTCACAGTATAACTCAAAGATTGTGAGAGAGAACTACTTTGCGAAAGTGAAAGTTCCTTCAGGGTGATAAAGAGAATACCGAGATCACCGGATCATGATCGGACTTTCGCTGAGGAGAGCTATCGCCAGGTACTGCAGGTGCGAAATCGGCATTGACATGCAGCACATCCACTCGCCGCAGCAGCTCCATCAAATTGGGAGTCACCAGGATGTGATCCAATACCTGGGACGCGCCTCTATAAATATAAGTATAGCGCTCGGAGGCAGGCAATTCTTCAAAAACGTGCACCAACCCAGCTTCCCGTAAGGTGTCAATCGGCAAAGCATCGTAGTATGAATTCAGGTCACCCACCACACTCAGGTAGGCTCCGGGATTTTCAGCCAGGATTTCTTCCATGACGGTTACATTCCAAGCTGCTTGCGCGTTGCGGCGCGGCTCGGTGGCTTCCTCACCACCACTCATCGAGGTGAAGTGATTGTTGAGCACAAAGACCGTCGCTGATCCAGCATCAGTGGTCACTTCGACTTCAACCAGCAACGGAGGGCGGCTAGTCAGACCTTCGGGTGCGACATACTGAAATTCTCGTATCACAATCGCATGATCCCCGCGCACTAAATAGCCAACGTCTATTCCGCGACTATCACTTCCCTCAATCAATACAGGTTGATATTCATACTTGGCCAGAATCGCATGTTCGGCGATATCTTCAAGAACACCGATATTTTCCACTTCCTGCAAACCCACGATCGTAGGCAGCCCAGAAGCCACGATGGTATTGGCAACTTTCTCGATATATAGTTTGTACTCATCAATGCCCGGCATAGGAGGGCTAGAAGGATGGGGGCTCTGGAAATCAAACAGGTTCTCGACATTCCAGCTCATCAGGCTGAACTCATCGCTCGCTAGCGGCGGCAGGCTGGGCAGATCAGATTCAACAGGCGAAACCTTCTGAATAGTGACCGGCTCGAGCTTATAGCTGCCAAACGTATATGCCAATGGGCCTGCCAGGCCGCTGACCTGGTCGCCGGTGTTGATGGCATAGTCCAACATCGAGCTATCGTCATGCGTCGCGGTACTGCCATCATCCACCAGAATAGCGATGCCATTCTCTCCACCTTGCCACAACCGCTCGACTTGATGTTCAGGACGTACCAGGGCAAACTCACCATAGCGATTAGTCGGCGCCACAGCCACCGCCGGACCGGTGACTTGCACAAACATGCCTTCCAGAGCTTCGAAGTAAATTTGCGAATCGACTTCGAGGGGAGGCGGATCAAGCTCTACGGGGAGCGGTAGAGTGTTGCCAGAACTTAGCACAAGAATGTCTTCTTGTGCTGCAACTTGTAATTGCGTTTGTTGATAGGACTCCCTTACCACTCCTGTCACCTGAACCCAGTCACCAGGCAGCACATCGACTTCCATCTCCCCTGTGAAGATGTACAACCCCTCAGATGTCAACAGATTGTCATCCGCATCCGCGTCAAGTGACTGGATCCAAAACCCTTCTAGCTCTGGGAAGACCCCGGTGACAACGCCGATGGTCGTGGCTGTGTTGAAGATATACGGCGAGCGCGGCCCTTCACCCTGGATTGCCCAAATAGGTACAGTTTCACCCAGGAAGATATAGTGCGTCTGGCTGGTCGCTGCCTCACTTTGTTCAGCAGCTACAGCCTGGGCTTGATCCAACCGCAAGGAAGCCTCTGAGGTGATGCTGTTCGCCTCAAAGGAAACCGTCACCGAGCCCCCATTTCCTGCCAATTCCGAAATCGTCCAAGTGATGACATCGTCGGTCTGCGTACCACCATCTGATATGCTTTCGATCCTGAAGTCATATAGAGGCAGCGGAGCGGTGATTACCACGTCACTGAGCAGTTCCGAGGTGTGATTAGTCGCTGTCAGCGAGACGGAAAAGTTCTCGCGCGTTGAGACATTGTTGGGCGCGCCCAATTCCAAATACAAACCAGGCGGGAAAACTTTCACTAAATCTTCTTGGACGCGGGGATACATCTGCTGGCTGGTATCACGCACCTCTATGACACCGGTGACGCGGTACTTCTCGCCGCTTTCAATGGCTTCTACGCTGATCTCCGTCAGCTTGTCGATATAGATCCTGGCCAGATGACCAGCTTCATCAACCAGGTCGATCTCATAGCTGTAGGTGAACTCCTCTACGCGTGCTACTGTTCCCTCGGCCTGGACCAGCTTCCCCGGCAGGTTCAAAATATCATTAGAGACCTGCTCCACGCTGGCCTGTGAAGGTGTCCATTGAGAGACATCGCTGACTTTCTCGATGACTTCGACTCCATCAATGGCAGGCGCCAGTTCCATGGCCCCACGATACGCCAGTAGCACCCCTTGGACGCGCACGCGATCCCCAAGAGATACTTCGACTTCACCCTCGCCGTCATCTACCCAAACCTGGATTCCGCCGGTCTCATCTTCGATATAGAATTTGGTATTACCACTGCCAGCATAGTAGCCGCCTGTATACATAGTGGCAATGCCTTCGATAATGATCTCTTCATTCAAAAAGGTGCGCGCTATCCCGATGGGAATGGCACCGCCTACCACTTCTGTCCATACGGTTCCGCCAAAGCCAGCCTGAGGCCAATCTGAGGCTTGCACAGAGGTATTCGCTGCCGCCACGGATAAATACGTCCAGGGTGCCTTGACCTGGATCGAGGCTGTTTGGGTTTGATTTGCATCCAAACTATCATGCGACCACAAAACAAGTTGATTGTTCTCACCGATCCTGTCTAAATCCCAAAAAGCAGCCTGTTCACTGATCTGCATGCCTTCGGCGTCACCGATCTCGATGATTTCGAATACCTTGGGAATAGGGATTTGAACGACTACATCGTGCACTGCTCCCCCAGTCCGATTGGTTACAGAAATCGAGTATGCAAATTCTTCGCCTGGCTCGACGGATCCAGGGGCTTCCAAGGAAATCGCCAAAGATTCGTCCCAAGCTGGTGCGACCGGGCTACCTGTGTTTTGTGGATTCGGATACTGTTTGATCACAAAATCAGCGCTGTTGTTATTGGTATCTAGTCCATTGCCAGAGACCCCGGTAGGCGCGCGCTCCAGTGAGATACCATTCTGCATCGCTGCCGCGGGAGCAACTTCTGTGAAGTCGCCTCCTCCACTTCCCCAGCCCAGGCTGTCCAGCACGCTGCCTTGCGCATCTCGCAGTTGCAAACCACCCCGTTGAGGCACCAAGGGGATCTGTATGATCGCATCAACTGCGACCCGATATTCTTCACCAGCCCGCCCAAGCAAATAATGCCCCAGGGGTGGTATTAGTGCGTGATCGTCCCACTGATAAACCAATTGTGCTTCTTCTCCCTCGACCAGCTTATACCACAGCGATACACCCCTGAGATCGAATGGCGCTGAGTTACCTGGGTTGTACAACTCGATAAACTCATAATTGTTATTGCCCTGTAGACCGCCCAACACCTCACTGATAAATACTCGCGGTGGGATGACCTCGAGAGTCTCTATCGCCTCTGGAGAGGGTTCGGCAGTGGGTTCCCCAGAAAGGGTAGGGGTTTCAGCCGTTCTTTCAGTACAAGCAGTCACCAAGGCCAAAACACAAATGATCAACACAAAGAGAATTCGTCTAGCCATGAGGATCCCCTCCATAAGGATTTTCGTCAATCTCGATTTGTAGGGAGGTCACATCATCTCCCCATTTGATGCCCTCTTTCGCCAAGTAATAGGCGCCCAATAAGGTGATAGGCAACCATAAAGCTACGTGCAACACTAAGGTATAGCTAGCAGCGACCGCACCATCAACACCATAAGCCTTTAGCACAGCAATTCCCGGAGCATCAAAGGTGCCCACATAGCCAGGTGCAGAAGGTATGGTCGTAGCCAGGTTGACAATACCGTTCATCAGCATCAAGGCAAAGAAACTGACCTGAAAATCAAAGGCATGCATCACAAACCAATATTTGCCAGTCTCTAACAGCCAGATCACCACTGAGGTGAGAAAAACCATCAAAGCCTCGCGCGGGGATCGAAGGGACTCTAATCCGCCCAAAAAACGCAAGGCAATCCCCAAAACATTTTCGCGGAAATGCTCAGGAACAAGACGTTGTACAAACCATCTAGTCAGATCTTCACTTCGTTTTGGGAACATGGCTGCCAGTAAGAAGATCACTAACACGCCAATAAAAGCAGCAGCCCCCCATAGAGCCAGAGTCTGAATATCCCCCACAAAACCAGAGTCAACCGTCAGGCGAGCTAATTCTGGCAGATTCAGAAAGACAAAGGCCAGCATAACTACACCATCATAAACGCGCTCCACGATGATGGTCGCCAGAGAGGCTGAAACGGGGACATCTTCTCGCCGTTTGAGCACCACTGCCCGCAAAATTTCGCCCGCCCTGGCCGGGTAGATATTGTTACCCATATACCCAATAGCCACGATGGGGAACATAGTTTTCGTAGGAATGCCCTTCACCGGTCGCAATAGGTAATGCCAGCGCCAGGCCCGCGCCCACACGCCAATGAAATAAACAGCTACACCGGGGATCAACCACCAATAACGGGCCTCTCGCAACGCCGCGCCCACGTCACCCAGGTGCAAGCCGCGCAACGCCAGGTACATGAGCAGGATACTAATTGACACTCCAAGCCAAAATTGCCATCGTTTCATGGGGGCGATTCTACCACTCACATTTCTATTGGGCCTCTAGGAATTCCCGTGGCACTACCCAGATTTTGCTCATCAGTTTATTTGAGACAAATCTTACCCAGAATATTGTCATATGATTTTACGATGCCTGACACTATTGCATTGTTCATCATCTTCGATATACTTGTGAGTAGTTCAACAATGTCACCTTCACGAGAACCTCCGGAAATAGGGGGTGGCATGTGACATTGTCAAGGTAGTTACACGAGGATGAAATTTGGAGGTATCGCGATGACAGAGAGAACATGGGAAGTTATCAAAGTAAGTTATTGCCATCACGTTGGGAAAGAGGTCGGCCTGGAGGCTCAGGTTGTGCATCCCGCTGAATGGCTGCCCGATCAACCCCCGCGCGTGGTAGGGCATCGTTGTTCCGAAGGCACATCTTGTAACTTGGATGGACGCCCAAGTTGTATCTACGCTGGGACCAATCCAAATTACGACCCCTTCGCAGAATAGAATCAAAAATTCGATCATTTGAAAAAAGGGTGTAGGCCGTGTGGTGCATGGCCTACACCCTTTTTTCGGAATTATCTCTATGCTATACTTGTCGTGTGAATAGCAACCAGCATATCTGGCAATCATGGAACGAAGCCCTGCACCGCTGGGGGCTGGATGACATTGTCCCCATGGTACTTGATGCCATGGGACCGCTCAATTTGTTGGGTGCCCAGGTTGTATATTTGAGTCAACCCTTCTTGGGACAATTATTGCCAGAGGGCCATTGGGATGCTCTGGCTGATGTACTGGAAAACCCTTCCCAAACACAGGCCTTTAGCGCCTATTTGCGCCAGACGGATCGGAGCACATAACCCATATCCAACGAAGGAAGTCGGAGGTAATTCGCCGTGACCATATCTGGTCTCATTGGCCTGGTTTTCATTCTAGCCTTCTCTGGACTCATCATTCTCTTCACGGCAGCAAAGCGCGCGCAACCTTGGCAAAGCTTGCGTAAGATTCCTGCATTTACTAAACTACGGCGGGCAATTGGATTAACCGTCGAAGCAGGCTCACGTTTGCACATCAGCATCGGGCGCGGCAACCTGACAGGACCTGAAAGCGCTGCCGCTTTCGTCGGGTTGAGCGCCCTGGAAGCGACGATCCGTTCGGCATCCACGGGGGACAACCCACCTGTTGCCACAACGGGCGATGCCTCCCTGGCAATTCTGACCCGGGATACCCTGCGCAGCACCTACCAGGATATCGGCAATATCGACCATTTCGATCCCAACACTGGCCAATTAGCTGGATTTACTCCCTTCTCCTATGCAGCAGGAACGTTACCAATCATCCAAGACGAAAAAACTACTGCTCACATATTGATTGGCCATTTTGGCAACGAAGTAGCCCTGATCACAGATGCCGGAGAACGCAGTAGCGCTCTGACGCTAACTGGCACAGATAACCTTCCCGCTCAGGCAATCTTATATGCCACTGCTGAAGAGCCACTAATCGGCGAGGAAGTTTACGCTGTTGGTGCATATCTCCAGGCAGGCGCCATGCACATTGCCAGCTTAAGAGCGCAGGATGTATTCCGCTGGGTGCTGGTTGCTGTGATCATCCTTGGCGTACTATTCAAACTGGTTGGCATTGACCAGATCTTCACAGATCTCTTTGGGGGACTTCTGTGAACCTGAAATTCAAATCCCCTGTTTCCACAGCGATTGCCATTGGAGTTGGCATCGTCGTCCTGTTGGGCTATTTTTTCGGTGGCGATCCCAGCGGTGATTCGACGACCTTGGGGTTGGTACGTGCCTTCTTATTGCAAGGAGCCATCGTTTGGGCAGCTGTAGCCATGTTGGTTGGTATCGTGAATCTTGCATCAGTTCACCTGAGTAAAATTCGCGCTAACGAAGAAGCATTATACAGTTTTATTCTGCTGATATCCTTAATGATCACCTTGGGGGTCGGTTTATACGATATCATCGAAACATTCCTGGACCAGGAACTAAATTTCCAACGCATAAATTGGATATTCACGTATATTCAACTTCCTATCGAGACCAGCTTGATGGCCGTCTTGGCAATCACTCTAACCTATGCTGCCGCGCGACTCTTGGCACGCAGAATGAATTTGATTTCCGTTGTATTTGTGGGAGTGGTATTGATGCTGCTTATCGGCGCAGCGCCACAAATCGCTGCGTGGGCGCCTCTGTTAGCTGAAATCCGCCAATGGATACTGCGAGTTCCCACAATGGCCGGCGCGCGCGGTATCTTATTAGGTGTAGCTTTAGGGACCATCGCTACTGGTGTCCGCATCCTTTCGGGTAGCGATCGTCCATACAGGGGTTAACGCATGGAAGAAATTCGTTGCCCTATGTGTGGCAAACCCAACCCCCAAGATTTAGAAATCTGCCAATACTGTCAGGCGAGATTGAAACCGCTAATTATCTCTTCGGATGAAGGATTACCCCAGGACACCCGTGATGGTGACAATGGGCTGCCGGATTGGCTGCGAGCTGACCAGCAGGATGAAACGCCACCCGAACCTGAATCTGTACCACAGGCAGATTCCAGTGAGGATGACTGGCTGACCCAACTTAGAGTAGAGAGTGATTCTGCACCCACAGATATTTCTGCCTCCGAAGAGCAGACAACCTCTCAAGAGCCAGAAGACGAGGAGTGGCTAAAGCGCGTTCGAGAAATGCGCGACGCCGATGCTGAACCCCCACCGCCAGATGAGCTTGATTCATCCTCGATTTTCGATGGTGAACTACCTTCGTGGATGTCCGCAGACGAGCAAGAGCCGACCCTCGAAGAGCAAGCCCCCAAAGAAGACGACTCATCATCGATATTCGATGGCGCCCTACCCGCTTGGATGGTCGAAAATGGTGGAGAGCCCACTTCTGAGCAGGAAACTCCAAAAGTTGATCAGGATCAGGAAATTGCAGAACCAGGCGCAAGCATCCCAGACTGGCTGGCGGCTTCTGAGGAACAGCCTGAGTCTGACGATCAGCCAGAGAAACCTGTTGAAGTCGGTGAAAGCCAATTACCCGAGTGGTTTTCCAGTTCTGATGAGGAAGAGCCTGCAACACCAGCCCAAGAACCAGATGAGGAAATCCCTGATTGGCTCACCGCCACTGCAGAGAGCACCGAAGACCCAGCCCCTGCAGGTGAGCCTGTTGATGGCGATCTGCCAGATTGGATCGAAGACTCTGGAAAAGACCTTGCTGTTACTCCAATTGCAGAGCCTCCTTCGGAGCCAAGCACACCAGAATCAACCCAGGATCCAGACACCGATCTTCCCGACTGGTTGGTGGATTCATCTGAAGAGGCGCAATCCCAACCCGCAGAGGAATCTGCTGAGGGAGAAATTCCTGAATGGCTGCTGACGTCCGATGATGTCGAGCCGAGCGCTTTTCCAGAGGCGCAAGCAAAGCCAGTCGACGATGGCATTCCCGATTGGATGTCTGGGGAAGAAGATGAAGAGCAACCACAAATTTCCACCATCCCAGCCGACCCTGATCCCGAGACTCCTGACTGGCTTTCAGGTTTGGAGGAAGAGGGTTTAGGATGGCCTGAAGCTGGCGAAGGTGAATCTCCTGCTGAAGAGCTCGAACTCGACTGGGTAGATAAGATTGGTGAGGATGTTATTCCGGGGGATGCAGATCTCACACCTGCAAGCGAAGATCTTTTCAAGATTGACGAACTCACAGAATTACTATCTGAGGTAGATAAAGATTCACAATTCTCGGATCTAGATGGGGAGGTTGATGGATTAGCACCAGCAGAACTCCCTGGCTGGTTGGAGGCCATGCGGCCAGTAGACAAGGCGGAGGACAGCGATAGCACACTCGATCGAGGCGCGGTAGAACAAACTGGCCCGCTCGCTGGCCTGAGTGGTGTACTCATGGCAGAGCCCGAAATCGCTCGCCTCAAGAAAGCCCCCAAACTCTCTTCCAGGTTAGAGGTTTCCGAGGCGCAGAGTAATCACGTCAAGGTATTCAAAGATCTATTGGAAACTGAAGGTCAAGCCCAGGAACTGCCCAAGCCCAGTTTCACCTCATCACACGGCTTGCTACGCTGGCTGAGCGCATTTTTCCTCATCCTTGTGATTGGTCTGGTGGTCACCGGCGAGTCTCAAATTGTATCTGCGCCACCCCTCGAATCTGTCCCTGCGGAAGTGCTCAATACGAGTAAGTTGGTCAATACCATAGAACCACAAGACCCAGTTCTAGTCTCCTTCGATTTCGAGCCAGGCACATCTGGGGAAATGGGTGCTGCGGCCGCGGCGGTCGTCGATCATTTGATGATTAGAGGAGCCTATCTTACGCTGGTTTCTACATCCCCAACTGGTCCTGCCCTGGCAGAACATTTCATCACAGCGGTACAAAGTGAACATCAATATTCCAGCGGCAGCCAATATATCAATTTGGGCTTTATTCCAGGCGGTGCTTCTGGTCTGCTTGGTTTTGTCCAGATGCCACAACGCATCACCCCGCTCTCGTTCGACGGTATGGCTGCCTGGGAGACACGCCCGCTCCAAGGAGTTTACTCCCTGGCAGATTTCAAAATCATATTCGTTATCACGGATGATCCTGACACGGCTCGCTCGTGGATTGAACAGGTCGAGCCTAGAATAGGGAATACTCCCTTGGTCATGACTGTCAGTGCCCAGGTTGAACCAATCTTGAAGCCTTATAGTGCTGGAGAGAACCCCCAAGTGCGCGGCATGGTGGCTGGCGTAACTGGCGGTGCAGCATACGAAATAGCTACTGGGAAGCCCAACTTAGCTCGCACGTATTGGGATGCATTAAACTTTGGCTTGATGACTGCCATTGCAGCGATTTTGATCGGCGGGATCGCCAATATCTTTACCATCCTATTCAGAAGCAGAAATCAAGGGGAAGCCTGATGGGTGCGCTGAATACCAGCCTGGCTGACCTGAGTGGGTTACTGCTTGGTTTTTCGTTCACGATCTTCATCTTCAGCTACATCGTAGGCGACAATTTCCTCTTTCGTTTAGCGACACATATTTTCATCGGTGCAGCCGCAGGATATGCCAGTATCGTAACAATTTATAATGTGATCTTACCTCAGTTGATCTTCCCCCTCATCGATGGTGGCCGAGAGGAGATGATCCTGACGATCAGCTTATTGATTCCCAGCATATTGCTGCTAGCTAAAATTTCTCCCCGCTTCAGTAAGATAGGAAACCCCGCCATCGCTATATTGGTTGGCATTGGTGCTGCAGCAGCCATAGGAGGGGCGATATTTGGAACGATCTTCCCCCAAACAACTGCCTCAATCAATGTGTTCGAGACAAACAACTTCATCGATGGTGCTATTTTACTCGTCGGCACGCTGGTCACATTTCTATATTTCCAATTTGGTACCAGGGCAGATAGACCCCAGCGACCAGCCATTGCTCAAGGTACAAAGTTGATGCGGTGGTTGGGAAAAATTTTTATCGCGGTATCCTTTGGAGCACTATTCGCTGGTGTTTATATTGCCGCCCTGACCGCACTTATCGAACGCTTTACTTTCTTGTGGACTTTCGTCAAGGAACTTGTGCTGCCAGCCGCATTCAGGTAAATCTAAGGGCTAATGACTTCATCGGTTATATCTGCTGACACAATCCTTGCCATTGATATTGGCACAATCAACACACGCGCCTGTCTCTTTGATGTAGTTGGTTCGCGCTATCGATTTGTTGCTTCTGGTTCAGCTCCCACAACTATTGCCCCGCCTTTTAGCGATATCCGGGAAGGAATTACCCGAGCCATCAATAATCTACAAAATATTTCAGGGCGTTTGATAATTGGGTCAGATGGAAATATGCTCATCCCCAGCCATCCTGATGGTACTGGAGTAGACGCAGTCTCAGCAACACTCTCTGCCGGACCTGAGATCAAAGTTGTCGCTGTTGGCCTCTTAGAAGATGTATCCGCTGAAAGCGCTCAAAACCTGGCCTTGACCACTTATGCTACGGTATCTGATATCGTCAGTTTGAACGACCGGCGGCAGCAGGATGCTCGCATCGATGCCGTCCTACGCGCTAGACCAGACCTGATCATTGTAGCAGGAGGAATCAATCAGGGTGCAACACATTCGGTTCAAAAATTGCTCGAGGCGGTTGGCTTAGCATGTTTCCTATTACCGCGCAATCAACGTCCCCAAGTTTTATTTGCCGGCAACAGCAGTATCCGTGAAGAGATCAAGGAAACCATTGCACCGATCACCGACCTGCATATCGCACCAAATATTCGTCCTGATATCCATACCGAGCAATTAACTCCTGCACAAGTCACCTTAGCCAAGATATTCAAGAAAGTGCGCTCTCAGCAAATGTTTGGCGTATCAGATTTGGACCAATGGGCAAACGGACGTCTTTTGCCAACATCTACCGCCTTTGGGCGCATCGTGCGCTTCCTTAGCCAGATTTACGACCCCAATAAGGGCGTTTTAGGCGTAGACATTGGGGCATCTTCTACAACAATTGCCACGGCACATAAGGGAAAACTTGGCATGCGAGTCTTCCCACAGCTGGGTTTAGGAGCCAAGCTGGAGAACTTATCCCAATTAATTCCCGTTGATCATATTGCCTATTGGGTCTCTGAGGAGATCTCCAGAGCTTCCATTCGAGATTATCTATACAATAAAGCCACTCATCCAGCCAGCATACCTGTCACCCAAGAGGAAATGACCATCGAACAAGCCATTTCCCGCCAGTTGATGCGCGTGGCCGTTTCTCAGGTGATTCCATCACTGCCATTCGAAATAATGGGGCCTGAGGGAGATTTACTCCCCTGGTTTGAACCCATCTTAGCGTCAGGCAGCGTTTTGAGCCATGCACCAACCCCTGGTCAAAGTTTATTGATGCTCTTAGATGGTCTTCAGCCTACGGGGATCACCACCGTCGTCCTCGACCAGAATGATCTTATGGCCTCCCTGGGAGTTGCGGCGGAGGCAAATGCACTCATGGCTGTCCAAGTACTTGAATCACACGCTTTTCTCAACTTGGGCACCGTGATCGCACCGGTAGGCAAAGCCCGTAGAGGAATGCCTGTCCTCAGGGTACAGGCCACCTTTGAAGACAATTCCGAAACCCAAATCGAAGTCAAGTTCGGCTCCATCGAGGTCATCCCCTTGCCTTCGGGCCAATCTGCGCAACTGCAACTGCGGCCCCTGCATCGTTTCGATGTGGGTATGGGAGGACCCGGAAGAGGGGGTCGAGTACGCGTTGTTGGTGGAAATTTGGGTATCACCATCGATGCCCGCGGACGCCCTCTGCAATTACCCTCCGACCCAGAGCTGAGACGTGAATCAATGAAACGCTGGCTCTGGACCTTAGGAAATTAACTGGCACTGAACTTGCATCAACCTGAATAGACAACTATGCTAGCTCCTGTTATTCATTACTCTCCACTTACCAAGATACGCCGGCACCGCGAACTCCCTGTTCCCGGCAAGGTGCTTGTACGCCAGGGGCAAAAGGTGGAAGCGCTGGATACAATTGCGGAAACAACCCTGGCCCCTGAACATCTTATGCTGAATATCGCCCGTAGTCTGAATGTATCTATTGAGAAAGCTGATGATCTGATTCAGCGTGCAGCGGGTGAGATGATCAATAAAGATGACCTGATAGCCGGGCCATACGGTCTCACTCAACGGGTCGTTCGAGCGCCTCGTTCTGGACGCATCGTTGTCGCAGGAGATGGGCTGGTACTTTTGCAGGTGAACAGTCCTACATATCAAATTCAAGCCGGCATGCCAGGGACTGTAACAGATTTAATTCCCGACCGGGGTGCAGTCATCGAAGCAACCGGTGCACTCATCCAGGGTGTTTGGGGGAATGGCCATACTGAGTTTGGCTTGATGCAGGTAAAATTGGAATCTCCTGACGACCAACTTACCAGGAATGAACTAGACGTAAGCTTGCGCGGATCAATAATTGTAGGTGGCTTCTGCGCGGATCCTCAAGTAATCCAAAAAGCTGCTGAAATTCCCTTGCGAGGCCTGATCCTAACCAGTATGGATTCTGCACTGGTTCCTATTGCACAAGAGGCAAAATTTCCTATTCTTGTTTTTCAGGGATTTGGTTTCCACCCTTTGAGTGCAATAGGCTATAATTTAGTCGTATCGAACAATGGCCGCGAAATTTCGTTGAATGCCAGTCAGCTAGATCATTATCATGGCATCCGTCCTGAGATTGTCATCCCACTCGATGCTTCCCGAGAACCTGAAGATGCTTCTCTGAGCATCGAGGATTTTTCCCCTGGCCAAAACGTGCGCATAGTACGGGCACCTCACCAAGGGGAATCAGGTACGATTGAGACTATTTACAGCCAAACAATTCAGTTCCCCAGTGGTGTGCGTGCGCCAAGCGCTGAAATCGTTCTTTCTGATGATAAGCGCGCAACAGTGCCCCTGGTCAACTTGGAGAAAGTAGTCTAAGCATCTATCCAGAAAAACGGCTAAGGCCGACCAGTTCATGAGGTAATGGATAGGTTCTGAGCTTCTATCCCGAATCCCGAAGGAGATTTGGGGAATTTGAGGAGATCGCAATGACTGAAGAACCTTTTGACTTTTTTGATGAAGATGAATTCGATGATTCCCTTCCCCCAGAGGAAGCTAGCAATCGCACCTTTTTGCTGGTAGCTGGAATCCTGGGCGCTATCTTGATCCTGTCATTAATTCTCATGGCGGTTTACGCCATGGTGGTGGTACCTAATCGGCGCTCTGCTCAAAATACCCAGGTAGCCCAAATCAATGCCCAAAACACCCAAGTAGCTCTGGCGAGCGGTCTGACTGCGGAAGCCCAGTTGTGGACTGCAACCCCGACTGCTACCCAAACTCTGCCACCGGCATCCCCTACTTCTAGTCCTACTCCAGTGATCGTGCCTACCGATACTCCTGCGGCTGGGCTGGCTCAAGATGATCGAGACACGCAATTGACTGCCACGATGGGAGCCCTCTTCACCCAGCAAGCTGCCAACCTGCTGACAGTCACTCCTGTGTCTACACAACTTCCCTCGACGGGATTTGCGGATGATGTGGGCCTGCCAGGATTGTTGGCGCTGGCTGGAGCAATGATAGTAGTGATCTTCCTGGCCAGACGCCTGCGCACAACAAGCTAATCGATGATACCGAAAAGAGTGTCGGGGCGGCAGAGCCACCCCGACACTCTTTTTCGATTAAGTCACACTAGCAGCAACATCCTCGCCAAAGCGCAATAATGCTTTGACCATCTCTGGGCTGCGGCCTTCTGCATATACTCGCAAAACTGGTTCTGTTCCCGAAGGGCGGATCAAAAGCCAGGAATCATCAGACAAAATATATTTCACGCCATCGATAGTCAGCACATCTAGAACTGTTTCTCCGCCGATTTCATCAGGAGCTTCGTTCAATAACTGCAAGGTCATCTTGTCCTTAGCCACAGGGTGGCCAAGGCGCATATCTTTGCGCTCATAGAAAGCGGGGCCGACATCTCTGAGCAAATCATCCACCAGTTCATGAAGTGGTGCTCGTGAAGCAGCCACCATTTCCACCAAAAGCAAACCCATCAGGATGCCATCACCCTCTGGGATATTCCCCATAAAGGAAATGCCACCAGACTCTTCACCACCAATCAGCACTTCCTCTTTGAGCATGTAGTCGGCGATATGGTTGAAGCCCACTGGGGTTTCGTAGAGGGGCAAATCATATTTATCCGCCAACCGATCGATCATGCGCGTGGTAGAGACAGTTCGCACCACTGGACCGCGCCAATCGCGCTTTTCAACCAGATAACGCAGAGCCATAGACATGATCTTGTGGGGATCGATAAATTGACCGCGACCATCCATGGCACCAATACGGTCAGCATCACCGTCTGTGGCCAATCCTAAGTCGCCTAAGCCGGTACCAATCGCACCAGCCAGAGCCCCCAAATTGCGCGCAATCGGCTCAGGATGCGTACCACCAAAACCGGGGTTCATCTCACCACGAATTTCATGCACCTCGCAACCGGTCCCTTTCAGGATACCTTTGATCACTTCACGTCCAGAACCATGCATCGAGTCAACCACCACCCGTGGCGGCCTCTCGGCGATGATATCGAAATTGATCAGGGTGCGCAAATGGTCGTAATAAGCAGGGATAGGGTTGAAACGCTCGATCAAGCCTAGCTTTCTGGCCTGGTCCCAATCCATCATGTTAGGGCCGCGACCGCGCTCTTCATTGTCGTTAAGATAAACTTCGACTCGATGAGATTGCTCAGGCAGCGCAGCACCCCCATAAGATGCCTTGAGTTTGATGCCGTTATAGCGTGGCGCATTATGGGAAGCGGTAATTACCACACCAGCGATGGCTCCCAGATGATGGACAGCGTAGGAAATCGCCGGGGTGGGCGCGTCAGCCTGGGCTAAAAAAACCGTATACCCATTGGCGGCCAAAACGCGCGCCACATCCGCAGCATAGCGGTCGGACAAGAAGCGGGTATCAAAGCCGACCACCATCTTGTGAGGATCGACGCTACGACCGACGTTCTTGAGCACTTGCCAATCGCCTGAATTTATCGCATCGGCAATCGCCTGAGTAACCAAACGCAGATTGTGGAAAGTAAAGGTATCAGAGATGACGGCCCGCCAGCCGTCGGTTCCAAAATGGATGGGCATGA
>CAZUSV010000093.1:6127-24031 GCA_964622645.1 uncultured Anaerolineales bacterium | reverse complement strand
TATTCATCCTGTTAATGTTCTAATTTCTTCGCCTTAATTGGCGAGGGTATTGTTGGTTAGATAAGAATATGTAATTTGAAACAATTAAAGTGAATCATCATTTGGCGCAAAATCCATTATTATTCATTATTTAATAAATGGTGTTGAGCCCCAATCTTCAATACGCCCAGAAACATTTAGTGGATTTCTACTTGGGTGAAGATAAATTGACTTGTTGCCATAAGTGTGGCTGAAAACAGCCCCTACTCGTTTTATAGGCAGATCAGCAACATTTATTCTTATCCACCTTTCTACCCTTAAGTGATTCCAAAGCGTATTAAACAAGGCTCGACTGAGTTGATGAGCTGAACCAATACTTGCCTCCTGAGGCGAAATGTCAGTAAAATACTGACCATCTCCCCAGTTTTCCGGATCGTCCTCAGTTGCCCAAATTACTTCAAATTCCAAAATACCTATAAGTCCTTCGTGAGAAGTGTAATGGTAAAGGTGCCATTCTGGCTCTGGAGTTCTAGTAACTTCTGGTTTTGGAGTATCATTACTGGACGTTGGTTGTGGCCAAGGGATAAATCGTGGTTCTCGTTCAGGTTCTGGTGTTGGATATTCCCAATAACCAAATTGTTCTCTAAAGAATTCATAGAGATCAATATCTGGAAGAGTATCAATCTCGGGAGCAATCTGTGTAATTAAGTAGGAGAAATAACAAATACCAATAATCTTAGCAGCATCACTTGGTTTCACAATTACTTCACCAAATAATGCAGACAAGAAGGGAGATAGGTCTTCTAACCAGTCAGGAGGAGGTTTGCATAATCCTGTTTCTGGGTCAATACCAAAACGACAATAGAGGTTACCACTTGGATCGATATTCATTATTGGGTTCGCACCCGCGTATAGATACAGATTAGCTTCCAACCCTGATGGATCTCGCTGCGTAAAACGCCCTACGTTGCTATCGAGATAGCGCGCCCGCAGATACGTCAACCCGCTGACATCCCTTGCTTCTCCCATGTACTGCCACACACTGACCCCGCTACCCGCACTCGTCAGCGTCTCCCCATACGGCGCGTAGCTCTGCGCCAGCGTGACCGCGCCATTGACATCGCTCAATTGGCGTACGGAACCCAGGGCATCGCCCAGGAAGTACGACGTGCTGGGTGCTGGGTGCGATGTGCTTTATGCTATGCGACCATTGCCGTAGAGGTAGGTGTTGCTGCCGTCAGCAAGGACCTGGGTGAGGCTGGTATTCAGGTCAAGGGTGTAGTTGGTGGGTATCCTATCCACGGTCTGCTGCAAACGGTCGCCGAGGCCGCTATAAGCATAGCTGGACGTAGAAGTTGCACTGCTGACATGGATCAGCCGGTTGGCGGAATCATACGCATAGGTATTCTGCCCATCGAAGAGCAGGTTACCGTTGGCGTCCCAGGTGTAAGCCACCCCATCCACGCTGGCCAGGCGGTTGGCGATGTCGTAGGTGTAGGTGTTGGTGCCTTCGAGCGTCTCTTGCGATAGGCGGTTGCCGACGGCGTCGTAGGCGTAGTGAGTGGAAGAATTCTCCGCTGTTGTAATCGGCGGCGGTAAGACGGCCTAAGGCGTCGTAGGTGTAGGTGATGGTGGTTGTGGTTGATTGTGCGGAGTGCGATGTGCGAAGTGCGGGGTGCGTCACTTCGTTGGCTTCAGCATACATGCCAGTTTGGACGTAGGAAACGGGTTGCACGACGGGCACAGGCATGGCCATCACGCCGCTGCCTTGAGCAGAACTGCTAACTTCGGTCGCTGTCGGTTCCGGCATGCTGGTTGCCGTTGCCGTAGGTTCGGGCGCGGAGGTGGCGGTCTCTGTCGGCACAGCGCTTGCTGTCGCCGTAGGCGCAACCGTTGGCGTTTGTGTTGCAGCCAGAGTGGGTGTAGCGGACGCCTGCGCTGTCTGCGTTGGGGTAGGTGTGGTACCTGCGAGAGTGGAAGTGACGGTTGGTGTTGTTTCCAACGTCTGAGTGACAGTTGCGCTGTGAACCGGTGTCGCCGTAGCGCTAGCGAAGGCAGTCGCTGTAGGCGTGCCGGTCAGCGTGGCGGTAGACGTGCCGGTCGGTGTCATGGTTGGAGTTGCCGTCGCCGTCAGCGTCGGAGTCTCGGTTGGTGTTTCTGTTGGTGGCGTGGTGGCAATGCGAAGGTTATCTATCAACCAGGGGGCGCTGTGAGATGCGGCTGGCTTGTCTAGAGTCAAACAAAGGCCCATTATTACTGGTAACAATGCCCTGCGTTGCTGCTGACATTGTTCCAACTTGGAGCGTAGGATTGGCACTGCGTTTTTTCCCATCACAAAGATTGTTTAGGGAAATTATCAGTTTGAAAAGTTAGGGGTGGCTCATAGTTGGGTAACATTTTTTGGCGAGATTCCCCTTTGGCAATACGAAAAGTGTTACCCAATTTCGTCTGAAAAATGAACCATCCCAAGAGTTAGCTTATTTAACCTTTATCCTTATTTCTTCTCCTCCTCTACTTCTTGCTAAAATAAGGGTATCACGCAAAGCTTGGAATTCGATGACTGTTTCCTCTAGAGAAAACCAATAAGTTTCTCCATCCATTTTTGGTAAAATTCGCAAGATTTCAGAAACGACCTCAACTAGATCATTGATAGGTTTCCATAATTTATCATAAGTCTTAATGGCCTCAATAAAATCTTCTTCCGATTCAATAAATTCATTCTTCTCTCGATGTTTAAAGTATTCATATTCGTGTTCTTGATAATCCCAATTGCCTGAATAAAATATATTCCAGAGAACTCTCAAATCAAATTTTGAAAAATTCTCAAATTTCTTAAACCAGATATATTCTTGGGAATCTTTTGAATAATACTCATTGTATCCAGAGTAAATATTTTCAAAGTAAATTAAAGTATTTCCAGCTAATAATCCATCATTTCGGATTATTCTTAATCTTTCTCCGTTATCAACTTCTACCATTGCTCGAAATCCCATTGCCTCTGATCCTTCTTTATACTTGTTTTGTTATCTATTCAAAAACGGGTAATATCTCATGACCACCTTTTTTCTTAATGTGTTTCTTATCTGCGATTTGCGTAGTCTCTAATAGTAGTGTACCTGGGGGTAAATTATCAACTTGAGTTCTTATCACATCATTTACTTCTCCTCTATCAACTGCTTCATTTGACCATTTCACCTCAACATACTTGATAGGGTCAATGAATTGAACTTGATAATCATATAAGGGTGATCTCGGATGAACCGAAACGAGATACCCTTTTCTATAATACCAAATTGCAAGTTCTGCTTCGTACAGAGTGCCCATATACGTATCTCTAAAAAATGGTACCATTATTCCTCCATTTCTTATCAGATTATATCGTCGAGTAAAATCTTCATCCAGAAGCTGAACATTGTAAATATGATACATAAATTGTAAATCTCTCGAAATAACACGGTAACTTCGACTATCTCTAAAAGAATGTTCGCCACGTTCAACAAAATAAAATACTCTCTGATCTTTTTTATCAAAATCGATATCAACATCAATATCTGTAAAATCAAGGTCCTGGAAGATGCGATACGCAAGATAAAGGCAGGTGAGAATTCCCAATTTTACTAGAGTATCATTGACACTCGTTGTTGGTGTATCACTTACACCAGCAAGTATTGGAATCGGCGGCTCATTGCATCTACCGGATAAACTATTTCTTCCCCACAAACAAATTATAGGCTCACAAGATGTAATTCTACCTGATGCATCTTTTACTGGAACTGTTCCTGGTGCACAACCTGGAAGCCTAAGACCGCTAGGATCAATCAAGTTAATTGGGTTTCCCCCAACGTAGTTCCATTTGTTATAAGAGAGTGGTCTTAAATTATCTCCTCCCCATGTATCTCTCGTTACAAACCTTCCAGCACTACTATCGAGATACCTTGCCCGTAGATAGGTCAACCCCGTGACATCACGTGCTTCCCCGGTGAACTGATACACACTGACCCCCTCCCCCGCGCTCGAGAGTGTATCGCCATACGGCGTGTAGCTCTGCGCCTGGGTGACAACCCCAGACGGATCCACCAACTGCCGCACGGAGCCCAGAGCGTCACCTTGATGGTAAGCCCAGCCCTCAGGCTGCTGCTCGCCAATGCGCCCCACACCATACAGGAAAACATTCGTGCCATCGGTCAGGACTTGGGTGAGCCCGGTGTTGAGGTCGATGGTGTAGTTGGTTGGGATACCGTCGACGGTTTGCTGCAGACGGTCACCGAGGCCGTTGTATGCGTATGTAGAAACAGACTGGGGACCGGAGACGGAAGACAGGCGATTGGCGGAGTCGTAGGCATACGTGCTCACGCCATCGCTGAGCAGATTGCCATTGGCATCCCAAACATAAGGAACGCCATCAACGCTGGTCAAGCGGTTGGCGATATCGTAAGCGTAGGTGTTCGTGCCAGCCAGGGTGTCTTGCGTCAGGCGGTTGCCGACGGAATCGTAGGTGTAGTGGAAGAATTCTCCGCTATCGTAATCGGCGGCGGTCAGGCGGTTCAACGGATCGTAGGTATAAGTAATGGTGACCGGTGCTGAGGGCGCGGGGGAGCTGGGGAGCGTGGGGGCATGGGAGCCAATGGAATCGGGCACGATCTTAGCCATCACGCCGAGGCCTTGGGCGGAATTGCTGACTTCGGTCGCGGTGGCAGTCGGTTCTGCGCTAGCAGTCGCCGTAGCCGCGGGGTGGGAGGTTGCGGTTTCGGTAGGTAAGGATGTCGGCGTCTCGGTGGGCAGCGCAGCGGTGGCGGTGGCGGTGGGCGCCGGGGGTGGTGTCGAGGTTGCCGTGGCCGCTGGGGTAGGCGTCTGCGTGGCAGGTGCGGTGGCGATACTGGTAGCGGTCACTACCGGCGTCGGAGTCGCGGTTGCTGCGGGTGGGCCGGTCTGGGTGGCTGTTGCGGTTTCCACAGGCGTGGGCGTATCTGTCGAGTTCGGGGTTGGCGTGAAAGTGGACGTCTCGGTCCCTGTTGCCGTGGCACTGAGCATAGCGGTCGGCGTGCCGGTAACGGTTGCCGCCGCTGTGGCTGTCGCTGTGCCCGTGGGGGTCGGCGTTTCGGTCGGCTCCAAGGCGGCAATCTGAATCACGTCGATCAGCCAGACGTCGCTGGTGTAGGCGCTGCCCTGCACAGCCCTGAAGCGCACTCGTATGGTTTGCCCGGCATAGGCGTCCAGCGGGATTTCACGCAGTGTCCAATCAACGCTATTGTTTGTGGCGGTGAAGGTGGCCAGCGTGCCCCAGGTCTGGGCGTCATTGATAGAGATTTCGATATATAGCGTGGTGTTGGACGCCGCCGTGATCTGGTCGTAGTAGCTCAACTTCAGGTCAGCAGTATCCGCGGGCAATGCCACCAGACCGCCCAACACCAGGGCGAAGTCTGTGACCCGCTGGTATTCACCGTTGGGATTGAGCGACCAGGCGAAGACATCGTTATAGCCGCCGGTATCGGCGATAGTCCATTGCCCATCCGGTTCCCAATACCCAATATCTAATACACTAGTCACCTGATCTTCGAAGGGGAAGGCCAGGGTTTGAGTCAGCCGGTCGCCGACGCGCAGGTCGTCGATCCGCCAGATGTCGCTGGTGTAGGCAGAACCTTGCACGGCGCGCAGGCGCAGGCGGATGCTCTGGTCCTGGTAGCCGTCGAGGGAAACGCGGCGGAGAATCCAATCAGATCGATTGTGGGCTGATGTGAAGGACTTCAGCGTCTGCCAGGTCTGGCCGTCGTCCGTCGTGATTTCGATCTTGAGAGTCGTATTGGAGGCGATGTTCAAGTGGTCGAAATAGGTCAGTTCGGGGCGCGTAGCCGCGGCTGGGATGGCGATCTGCCCGGCTAGCTCGACGCTGAAGTCGGTGTTGCGCTGGTATTCGTTGGCCGGGTTGAGATCTAGCGCATTGTACCCGGCGTGAGACTGACCACTGACCACCGACCACTGACCACTGGCCTGCCAATTGCCACTGCCCATTTCCAGGTCATCGCTGAAGGGATAACCCAACGCAGGTGGCGTCAGGTGATTGCCAACGCGCAGGTCGTCGATGCGCCAGATGTCGCTGGTGTAGGCGCTTCCCTGCACAGCCCGGAAGCGTAGTCGGAGAGTCAGTCCTTGATAGCCGTCGAGGGAAACGCGGCGGAGAATCCAATCAGATCGATTGTAAGACGAATTGAAGGTTTTCAGCGTCTGCCAGGTCTGGCCGTCGTCCGTCGTGACTTCGATCTTGAGAGTCGTATTGGAAGCAATGTTGAGCTGGTCGTAGTAGGTCAGTTCGGGGCGCGTGGCCACTGCTGGGATGCTGATCTGCCCAGCCAGTTCGACGCTGAAGTCGGTGTTGCGCTGGTATTCGTTCGCCGGGTTGAGGTCTAAAGCATGGCTGCCGGTGTAGGACTGACCACTGCTCACCGTCCACTGTCCACCCGGTTCCCAATATCCAATATCCAATACCTGATCTTCGAAAGGATACCCCAACTCGGCGGGAGCCTCACGCTCACCAACCCGCACATCGTCGATGTACCAGTGATCAGCAGTATAGGCGGAACCCTGCACGGCGCGGAAGCGCACCCGGATGGTCTGGCCAGCATAGGCATCCAGCGGGACGCGGCGCAGGACCCAATCCGCTTGTCCTGAGCCTGTCGAAGGACGGTTGTAGAGTGAGTTGAACTGCGTCAAGACGTTCCACGTCAGTCCGTCGTCCGTTGTGACTTCAACAGACAACGTGGTGTTTGAAGCAGCATTGAAGTGGTCGTAATAAGTCAGTTCAGGTCGCACGGCTTCGACAGGGATCTCGACCGCCGTGGCCAGCTCGACGCTGAAGTCGGTGTTGCGCTGGTAGCCATTGTCGGGGTTTAGGTCGAGGGCGTAGCTGCCGCTGTAAGCCTGACCGCTGACGGCTGACCACTGACCGCCGAACTCCCAATTCTCAGAACCACTTTCCAGGTCATCGCTGAAGGGGAAGTTGCCCTGGGGCGGGGCGGCGTGTTGGTCGACGGTGAAATCATCCAGGTACCAGTGGTCGGCAGTATAGGCGCTACCCTGCACGGCGCGCAGGCGCAGGCGCACGGTTTGACCTTGATAGCCTTCCAGAGAGATCGTGCGCAGCACCCAATCAGGGCGGTTCTCGGCAGCGGTGAAGCTGGCCAGAGGCATCCAGGAGAGGCCGTCATCCGTGGTGATTTCGACGCTCACCGTGGTGTTGGAGGCCAGCTCGAAGTGGTCGTAGTAGCGCAGTTCGGGTTGGACTGCTTCGAGAGGGATGGTCACGCTCCCGGAGAGTTCGATGGCGAAGTCGGTGTTACGCTGGTAGGCATTCCCCGGGTTGAGGTCCAGAGCGTTGACACCGCTGTAAGCGTCTGTGGTCACGATGGCCCACTGCCCGTCGGGCTGCCAGGCCCCCAGTCCGCTTTCGAGATCGTCGCTGAAGGGGAAGCCCAAATCGATGGGCGCCAGGCGTTCAGCGACCCGCAGGGCATCGATGCGCCAGATATCGCGAGTGTAGGCAGAGCCCTGCACAGCCCGGAAGCGGATCCGGATGGTCTCTCCCTTGTAGGCATCTAATGGCGCGCTCCGCAGCAGCCAGTCAGCCTGCCCTGAGCCTGTCGAAGGGCGGTTGTAGGCAGAGGTGTAGCTGGTCAGCGGCTCCCAGGAGAGGCCGTCATCGCGCGTGGCTTCGACGCTCACCGTGGTGTTGGAAGCCAGTTCCATGTGGGCGTAGTAGCTCAACTCGGGGCGCAGGGCCTCGGCGGGGATGGTGATCTGCCCGGCCAGCTCGACGCTGAAGTCGGTGTTGCGCTGGTAGCTCTCGCCGGGGTTGAGGTCCAGGGCGTAGTCACCGGAATATGAGTGACCACTGACGGCTGACCACTGACCACTGAACTCCCAAGCTTGTCCTGAGCCTGTCGAAGGATCGCCGCCGGTTTCGAAGTCCTCGCTGAAGGGGAAGGTCAGTTGTGGTGCAGCTTCTCGCTCACCCACCCGCAGGTCGTCGATGCGCCAGACATCGCGGGTGTAGGCGCTGCCCTGCACGGCGCGCAGGCGCAGGCGGATGGTTTCACCCTGGTAACCGTCCAGGGATACGCGCCGCAAGACCCATTCCGCGGCTCCCTCAGGCTGGGCGCGATTATCGGCCGAGGTGTAGGTAGCGGCGGTCGTCCAGGTCAGGCCGTCGTCGATAGTGACCTCGACAGTCAGGGTGGTGTTCGAAGCGAGATTGAGCTGGTCGGAGTAGGTCAGTTCGGGGCGCAGGGCTTCGGCGGGGATGGTGATCTCGCCCACCAACTCAACGCTGAAGTCGGTGTTGCGCTGGTAGCTTTCGCCGGGGTTGAGCGACAGGCTAAATTCACCGCTCTGCGGGGCGGTCTCGACGATGGCCCACTGGCCATCCACCTGCCAGTTGGCGTTCACCAAACCATCGAAGGCATCGACAAAGGGGAATGTCAGGGCAGGCGCGGCTTCACGTTCGCCAACGCGCAGGTCATCGATCAGCCAGACGTCGCTGGTATAGGCGCTGCCCTGCACGGCGCGCAAGCGAACCCGGATGCTCTGGCCCGCGTATGCGTCCAGCGGGACACGCCGCAAGAGCCAATCATCACTAGTGGAGCGGTTGTAGGATGAATTGAACTGTGTCAGTACGTCCCACGTCAGGCCGTCATCTAAAGTGACTTCGACGCTCAGGGTGGTGTTCGAAGCGACATTGAGCTGGTCGGAGTAGGTCAATTCAGGGCGCACGGCCTCAGCTGGAATGGCGATTTCGCCAACCAGTTCAACGCTGAAGTCGGTATTGCGCTGGTAGGTTTCGCCGGGGTTGAGCGACAGGGTGAATTCGCCGATCTCGGGCGCGGTCTCGACGATGGCCCACTGGCCGTCCACCTGCCAGTTGGCGTTCACCAAACCATCGAAGGCATCCAGGAAGGGGAATGTCAGGGCAGGCGCGGCTTCACGCTCGCCAACGCGCAGGTCATCGACCCGCCAGACATCGCTGGTGTAAGCAGAGCCCTGCACGGCGCGGAAACGCACCCGGATGCTCTGGCCCGCATAGGCGTCTAGTGGAATGCGTCGCAGAATCCAGTCAGCCTGTCCAGTTTCCGAAACCGCGCGATTGTTCGCCGCAGTGAAGGTGGCAGCCGTCTCCCAGGTCAGGCCGTCGTCAGCAGTGATTTCGACGCTCAGGGTGGTATTAGAGGCGATATTGATCTGGTCGTACCAGGTCAGTTCGGGGCGTAGTACATCCTCGGGCAACGGAATCACGCCAGAAAGTTGTAAATCGAAGTCCGTATTGCGCTGGTACTCGTTACCGGGATTGAGATCTAAGGCGTATACGCCGGAAAATGACTGACCACTGACCACTGACCACTGACCACTGAATTCCCAATTCCCTGAACCGCTTTCCAAATCATCACTGAAAGGGAACGCCAATTCGGTGGCAGTTTCGCGCTCACCAATGCGCACGTCATCGATCTGCCAGACATCGCTGGTGTAAGCAGAGCCCTGCACGGCGCGGAAGCGGATGCGCACGCTCTGGCCGGCATAGTCATCCAGCGGGAGGCGGCGCAGGATCCAATCGGCGCGGTTGTCCAGCGCAGTGTAGGCAGTTAAAGCATTCCATGTGACCCCATCATCGCTAGTGATTTCGACATTAAACGTGGAATTCGAGGCCGCCGAGATGGGATCGAAGAAGCTCAGCTCGGGGCGCACGGCATCGGCAGGGATGCTCACCGCGCTGGCCATTTCCAGCACGTAATCCGTGTTGCGCTGGTAGCCATCGTCAGGGTTGAGCGACCAGACATGGCTCCCGCTGGGGGCTGTGGCGGATTCCACCAGGGCCCAGTCGCCGGAGGCGTTCCAGGCCTCCCCACCTGCTTCCATATCGTCAGAGAAGTATGTCTGCGGGCCTTCAGCGGCTGGTTGCAGCATGGTCTCTACAACCTGGGTGCGGTTGCCCACGGCGTCGTAGCTGTACTGGAAAGACGAGAGCAGTTCGGCAGCCGTCTCGTGGGTAATGGTCGTCAGGTGCCCGGCCGCATCGTAGTTATAAGTGGATGCCACCCCATTGGGCAGGTTGGTCGCGGTCAGGCGGTTGGCGGCATCGTAATTGTAGCTGGTGACCCCCTGGGCCCAATCGGTGACCTGGGTCAGGCGGTTCCCGGCGTCGTATCCATAGGAGACGCTCTTGCCGTCGGGGTAGGCGTCGTCCTGAGCCTGCCGAAGGGTCAGGCCGGTGCGGTTGCCCACGGCATCGTAGCTGTAGCCGACCGTATCGCCGAAGGGATCGGTGATGCTGGTGGGGCGGCCCAGGGCATCATAGTTCCAGGTGGTGGTGCCCAGCCCGTCGCTCATGCTCAGGCGCTGCCCGGCATCGTCGTAGAGGAAGCTGACATCGGGTTCGCCCACCGGGTAATCGATCGTCGACAGGCGATAGACGGAATCATAGATGTACCCCGTGGAGGCGCCGTTGGCGTCGGTCATCGAGATGCGGTTGCCGACAGCATCGTAGCCATAGCTCCAGGTGTTGCCCAAGGGGTCGCTCTCGCTGGTCAGGCGGTTGAGGCTGTCATAGCCAAAGGAGGTGGTGTGGCCATTGCCGTCGCGGATGCTCAGGCGGTTGCCCACGGGGTCGTAGGCGTACTCGGTGCGCACATTGGTCTCGTGATCGGCGTTGAAGCCCGGGCGGTAGTTCTCCACCACGGCGGTCAGGCGGTTGAGCCCGTCATATTCGTAACGCGTCGCCACCCCATCTGCGGCCGTCATGGAGATGCGGTTGCCAGCGGCGTCATATCCGTAGGAGGTCGTATTGCCCAGCGGGTCACTAATCTCTGTCTGGCGGCCCAGGGCGTCGTATGCGAAGGAGACGCTGTTCCCCAGGGCATCGCTGGCTGCGGTGACATTCCCCACGGCGTTATAGGTTGTAGAAGTGGTGTTGCCGTTGGGGTCGGTCACCGTCACCGGCCGGTTGAGGTTGTCATACACGGTGGTGATTGTGCCGCCATTGGGGTTGGTGAGGCTGGTCTGGTTGCCGACGGCGTCATACACGTAGCGGGTGGTGCCATTGGCCGGGTTGGTGCTGCTGGTCAGGCGGCCCAGGGCATCATACTGCGAGGAAGTCGTACGGCCCAGCGGGTCCGTGGTTGCTGTCACGCGACCCAGGGCATCGTAGCTGGTGGTGCTGGTCTCGCCCTCGGCGTTGGTGGTGGCCACCAGGCGGCCCAGGGCGTCATAGGTATACGTAGTGGTATTGCCGGCGGCGTCGCTGACAGCCGTGCGCTGCCCGACCGCGTTGTAGCTGAAGCTGGTGCTGTGACCCTGGGCGTCAGTCACCGAAGTCAGGCGGCCCAGCTCATCGTAGGCATAGGTGGTGGCATTGCCGTTGGGGTCGATGGTCTGCACCCGGTTTCCATTGGCGTCGTAAAAGTTCTCGGTCACGCCAGGGGCCTGCCCTGAGCCTGTCGAAGGGCCGGTGGTGCGGATCAGGCGGCCCAGGGCGTCGTACGTGTAGCGGGTGATGCGGCCCAGGGCATCTGTCGTAGCGGCCACATTGCCCAGCGAATCGTATGTTGTAGAGGTGCTATTACCCAGGGCATCCGTGGTAGCCACCACACGCTTGAGTTCGTCGTACGCGTAGCGAGTGCTGCGGCCCAAGGCATCCGTGGTCCTGGCGACGGTGCCATCGGGGTTGTATGCTGTGGAAGTTAGATGGCCCAATGCATCCGTTGTCGATACCAATCGCCCGGCGGCATCGTATCCGTAGGAGGTGGTGCGGCCCAGGGCGTCCGTGGTAGCGACCAGCTGGCCCAGGGCGTTGTAGGTGTTGGTGGTCTGGTTGTTCTGCGGGTCGGTGGTCGTTACCAGGCGCCCGGCATCGTCGTATCCGTAGGAGGTGGTATTGCCGTAGGTATCGGTCACCGCGATCTGGTTGCCGACCTGATCGTATTGATATTGGGTGACGATGTTGTAGTAACCGGCTTGCCCTGAGCCCGTCGAAGGGTCGTTCTGCGGGCGCGCCGGGTCGTAGTTGCGGGTGACCTTCAGCAACCTTCCGGCGGGGTCGTATTCGTTGAGAGTTACGCGTCCCAGGGCATCTGTGGTGGAGACCAGGCGGCCGAGGTCGTCAAATCCGTAGGAGGTCGTGTTCCCCAGGGCGTCGGTCATGGAGGTCATCTGCCCGAAGGAATCGTAGGTATAGGAAGTTGTATTCCCCAGCGGATCGGTGACCGATTGCAGGAAGCCCTCTGGTGTGTAGGTGTAGGAGGTGGTGCCCAGGAGAGCATCGGTGCTGCCGGTCAGCAGGATGCCGCTGTAGGTGTAGGTGCTCAGATACCCGGCGGCGTCCGTTACCGAGGTCAGGTTATTGAGCGCATCGTAGCCCAGGTCGGTCTGGTTTCCGGCGGCATCGACGACCTGCTCCAGGTTGGCGCCATCGGCGCTCCAGGTCAGCGAGGTGGTATCGCCGGAGGCATCCGTGATGGTCGCCGGGCGGAAGTTGGCGTCGTAGGTCTTGCCGGTCGCAGCCCCCAGCGGATCGACCTGCCCGGTCAGGGTGGAGCGGTCATCGTAATCATGGCTTTCAGCTCGCCCCAGGGCATCATAGACCGAGGCGCTGCCATCGATGTTGTAGACGATGCGCACCAGCAGGTTCCCCAGGGGGTCGTACTGGCGGTAGGCGCGCCCCTGGAGATCATATTCCGTCTGCACCGAATCCACACCGCGTGGATCAACTACCTGTGTCATGCGGTGTTCAGCGTCATAGGCATAGGTCCAAACCCCGCCCAGCACGTCGGTGGAGGAAGCCAGATCGCCGTTGAGGTCGTAGCTGTAGCTCACCGTGCGGCCGGTATGGTCGCTCACCGCGCTAATTTGGTTATTGGCATCATAAGCAAAATCCAGATAGCGTGAACCCGCGTCCGCGCTCACACGTGTCAAGCGGCCATCGAGATCATAGGTGTAAGTCAACCCGTTCCCCTGGGCATCAATGCGCGAAAGGATCGCTCCACTCTCATTGAAGGTCAACACCTTCTGGGTAGCGCTCTCGATCACGTAGGTCACTGGTGGGCCGTCATGCTTCGTCAGGGTAGCTGTTATACCGGGGCCGGGGGTGTAGCTGCCATCGTCCTCGATCTTGAACAGAAAACGGTTGCCACTGATGCCCTGGTAGAGCGCGAAGCCCTCCATCCCCTGGGGGTCTTCAGGGAAGATCAGTCGCAAAGCGTGGTTGTGTGTCCAGCCATAGCCCAAACCATCCTGGCCCTCGTCGATGGTCCCCGATGAATAACCAGGCTGGAAGGTCAGATTGCAGGAACGCGTTGGGACAGAGAGATCCACCGTACCGAAGGAGAAGGCCCCGGTCTGGGTGTTGATGGGGTCGCCCCCAAAGCCCTGCGCTTGGTTCTCGCTTGAGGAGATGCCTTCATCAGGACATAGCTCCCCATCACCCCCCTGGGAGTACTTGATCGCATTGCCAAAACGCACTGCTCCAGGGAAGATATCCGTCAACCAGTTGAAGGCGCTGTAAGCCTCACAGGGATAGGCCTGATAGGCCGCCTGGGTGGCCAGCGCCTGGCTCTCGGCGCACATGTAGGTAGTGGCTTGGTCCACATTGGTTGCCAGGACATAATTGGTGCTGCGGGTGTAATGGCCGCCATTGGAGTGCTGGGTGGTCATATAGACATTCTGGGTGACATTGCCCCCCAGGGCGCTGTTCCAAAGCGATGGCTGAACCGGGAAACTATAGCCGCCGCTGGGGACCGTGCTCGAAAAAGCACCCACTTCGACCCCGTTGAAATTAATCTGCCCGGAGTGCGGGAGTACTTCGAACTGGCCCTGGGAAAAATTGATCTTCAAGGTGGCGCCATCGATGGCCTCCTCGTTCAGGAAGGCGGGCACATTGATGGGCGTGTCGATGGCAGGGCGGTTGGTGCAGTACCAGTCCCTGGTTTCGAACTCCATCACACAGCGATCGAAGGACACGGCGTAGATCTGTTTCCCCGCCCCACAGGTGGCTGCCGAAGTGCTGGTCTGGGTCACTCCTGCGCCGGTCACCCTGAGATCGTAGGGGATATCCTCGATCGAAGAGACCGGGCTGGCCAGCAGACCGCTGCCAATAGCTGCTGATTGGGCGGCATCCTCTGCGGTGAAGATCGGGTACACGGTCACAGTGATGGATTGGTCGGTGTCCAGACGGGCGTGGCTGAAACTGGGTTGGATGAAGATGCTGGCCGGCTCCCCGGTGACCGGGTCGAGCGCGGCAATGGAGAGATCGGTGATCGGCTTACCGTGGTTGGTGATCACGTAGGTCCTGCCCAAGGTGAGCGGGTCAAGGTCGCCTTCCTGGACCAAGAAATCGCCCTCCCACAATACGCGCACATCAAGTACGGCATGGTCTTCCAGGGGGGTTCCGGTACCCTCGTCGGCGGTCAGATGCGCGGTCAACTGGTAATCTATTTGGGCAGCATCCTGGGCGTGGATGGCCAGGGTCAGCTGGCGCGATTCGCCTGGACCCAGGGTGATGGTCTCGTCGATGCTGCCGCTGCCGACAAAGTTGACGATCAGGTCTTCGTGGGGGTTGATCACCGAGGCGGTCAGCGTGTGGGACTGAGAATCTTCGTTGAGCACAGTCACATCAAGCCGTTGGTCATAATCTCGGTCGATGGAGACGGACATACTGGGGTTGCTGAAGACGATGCCACTGCCAATGGTCACAGTTTGGGTCGCACTTGTGGCAACGCCACAGGTTGAGGTCGCTTCGACCATCCATTCATAGGTCACATAGCGCGTCAGGTCATCCACGCGCACGTTATGCTGGCCAAGTTCCTGGGAAGCAAATGTCTGGGCTTCTTCGGGCGCGCCCTGGGGGTAGATGGTCAAGACCCCGCTGCTGCTGGGGCTGGTGCGCCAGTTGAAGAGCACCGAGCGCGAGCCGCTGGTAGAGCCATTATTCGGCGCCGCGATCCAGATTTGCGGGGCCTGCACCAGGTCCAGGTCCGCCGCCAGGCTTGTCGTCCCCCCATTGCCGCTGGAAACTACATCCACGCTGAATGGCTGCGTGGGTTCCGCCAGGCAATCGCTTACAGTGACGGTCAAGATCACATCCTCGAAGCCGCCCGCCGGGATGACAACCTGCGCAGCGCTGAAGGAAACCCACCCGGCATCCAGCCCGTTAGCCGTCAGGTTGTAGGTATCGGCATACAGCCCGGTGTTGTGAATGCGGATCGTGTAGGTTGTCGAGCCTCCCAGGTTTAGCGTCCTGGTGCCTGGCGTTATCGAGGCGGAGAACTCATAGGCTTGGAACACGGTTGTCTCGGCGATGGCGCTATCGTTGGCGGGATTCTCATCGTGTGAAGATGTGCTGGCTGTCAGCGTGCTGGTCAGGGTGGCCCCCACCACGGCGGTCTGGGGTACAAGGGCGGTGACGGTGAAATTCACCTGGTCATCAGCGTGCAGCGTGCCCAGGTTCCAGGTATAGGCAGCCCCATTCTGGGTGGGTTCGACAGCCGCGGTATGCGCCACCAGGCTGACGCCAGGAGGTAGTTCCTGGGTAAGCAGCACATCCTGGGCGCTGAGGAAAGCCTGGTTGTGTACTGAGAGCGTATAGACGAGCACATCTCCTGCGGCTACTTCCCCAGGCGCTGAGTGCGCAACCACCAGATCAGATCCCCTGAACTGCACCAGGGCATTATCGGTCAAGATGTTTCCGTCGGCAGTGGCCGTCACGGTGACCGCCTCGACGACAGCGTCGGTAATCGCCCCAATCGTCTGGCCGCTGACATCCGTGGCGGCGAGGGGCTGGGTGACCAGCGCCGACCCGGTTGCAGCCAGAACCACGGCGACTCCCGGGATGGGGTTGCCAAAGGCGTCCACCACCGTGACGGTGACAGTCACTTCGGTGAGGCCATCCGCAGGGGCTTCAGGGGGGCTGGCCGATACATCCGACACGACTGCATTGATCGCGCCTGGTGTAAATACCACCTGGGGTTGGTTGGACAGGGTAATTCCCTGGGTTGTATCGCTGGCCGTCAGCGTTTTGGTTTCTGCTTTGGTCGTCGCCAGGGTGAAGACGGCCACACCGTCAGCGCCCGTCTCGGCGGGCGCCGGTCCGCTGACCAGATTATCTGTCCCCGAAACGGCCAGATCGACGACATGCCCGGCGACAGGGTTATCCAGCGCATCCCGTGAGGTCACCGTGACGGTAACGCTATCGCTGCCATCCGCCGTGGCAGTGCCCGGCTCTACGACGATCGTAGAGTGATCCGCGTCTGTGGGACCGGCCACAAAGGTGACCGTGGCCTGCTGTGCCAGCACCACGCCTGCGGTAATATCGTCGGCGGTCAAGACTGCCTGGCCCACTGCGGTCGAGCGGATGGTGCCGATCAGCTGGCCGTTCTCGTCGGTCACTGGTGTCCCGGGCAGCGTCAGCGTGGCTGCCACACCGGACACCTGGATATCGATTTCGTGCCCTGCCACAGGATTGCCCTGGGCATCTTTGAGGGTTACGATCACCAGGGCAGTCGCCAGGTCATTGGCCGTCACCGTGGTCGGCAGGGCTGTGAGCGTCGATACCGTTGGGGATACCGGCCCGGCGACGAAGCTCACCTGCGCCGATCCGGTTAGGGGGATACCGTCACCGGTGGCGACCAGCGTCTTAATCTCCGCCCGTGTGGATGCCAGTGTAGCCGTGGCGACACCATTGGCGTCTGTAATCCCTATCGAAACCGCTTCACTTCCAACCGGCAGGCCGTTGATCAGGTTGTCGCTGCCCGCGCTAATTTGAACCGTGACCTCCTTGCCGGGCAAGGGAACCCCAAAGGGGTCTTTCAAGCTCACGGTAATGGTCGTCGTCTCGATCCCATCCGCGACCAATGAAATCGGGTCGATGGAAATCGTTGACAGATCGGGATCGGTGGAGAGGAATTCGACGGTTGCCGTGTCTGTAAGCAGCACATTCGCAGTCAGATCGCGCCCCTGGACGGTGACCACCTGTTCGATAGCGGAGCGGATAGTGCCAGTCACCTGGCCGTCAGCATCCGAAATGTTCGCCGCAACCTCCAGAGTCACTCCCGTGCCATCAGGCAGTATCTCGACCTGGTGTCCCGCGATGGGGTTGCCGTTGATATCGCGCAGCGTTACGGTGATGGTGGCGGTGCTCAGGTCGTCGGCCGTCACGCTGGGGGGGGCAGCCTCGACGGAGGATTGCACATCCTCCAGCGGCCCGGCGACGAAGGTCACGTTTTCCGTATCCGGCAGTACCACATCATCGATCAGCTCGCGCGCCGAGACAAGGATATCCTGGGCCACCGTGGAATGGATCGTCGCCGTCACCTGTCCGTTGGCATCCGTGGTGATCGTGCCTTGCTCGATGACCACATTCACCCCATCCGTTTGCACCTGGGCCTGGCGGTCTGGCATGGGGTTCCCCAGGCTGTCGCGCATGGTCACGGTCACCAGGGCCGTCTCGACGCCATCAGCGACCAGGCTCAAGGGGATCACTTCCAGCGAGGATTGGCCTACATCCACAGAGAAATCGCCAAAGTCGATGGTAGCGATCTGGCCGCCATATATGGTGGTCTCGACCACATCCGGCGTCGAAGAGCCATAGCCCAGCGGGTTGGTCTCGGTGATGGTGAAGGTATCGGTGCCGTATGGGGTGATCAGGATATCGTCAACGTTGATGTAGTTGGTCGGATGGTAGCTCAAGAATCTCAACTGGATCGTCTGACCACGGTAGGCCTGGATGTCCATCGACCATTGTTGCCAGGCGCCATTCGTGCCCCCACTATTCACAATCGTCTCCAGTATAGAGCCATCACTTGGGTCTAGGATGTAGACAAAGCTTGTATCGATGTAGCGGGTCTTCCACCACCACTGCATCACTTCTGCGTCCGCTGGCACTGTGAAGGCCGA
>CAZUSV010000093.1:0-6027 GCA_964622645.1 uncultured Anaerolineales bacterium | reverse complement strand
TCGTCTGGCCACGGTAGGCCTGGATGTCCATCAACCATTGCTGCCAGGCTCCATTCGTGCCCCCACTATTCACTATCGTCTCCAGTATAGAGCCATCACTTGGGTCTAGGATGTAGACATAGCTCGTATCGGTGTAGCGGGTCTTCCACCACCAATGCATCACTTCCGCATCTTCCGGAACCGTGAAGGCTGAAGTGATCAGGTAGCTGTTAATTTCATTACTCACAAAACCATAATAGCTATCATTAAATCCCCCAAAAGCTACCCCTACCGAACTGCCGCTTGCCGTCCAGCCTGTGAGATCACCACTCTCGAAGTTGTAATTCTCCAGATTGGTGACCGGATCAAGATCGTAACCCCCACTATTGAACTGGAAGTTGGCCGGAGCGCTGTCCGTTGGCAAGCCATATCCTAGAGTATCGAACTGGAAATTGGTTGGAGCGCTGTCCGTGGGCAATCCATAGCCTGCTGCGTTGAACTGGTAATTGGAAGGCGCATGGTCGGTCACCGCTGGCGGCAGCGCCGCCTCGAAATCCCGGATATTGATCCGCCCGTCCAATGCGCCGCCAGTGATGTAGCCCTCGGCATTGAAGTTGAAGTTACCCGGCCCGGCGGGCGGATTGGCCGGTACTGTCAGGCTGTATTCGCCCTGGTCGTCTGTCGTGAGGGTGGTTGCGGAGATTGTCCCGCCAGTCACGGTGATGGTCACATCCGGCAAGCGGCTCTCGCTTTCGTCGATGACGCCATCCTGGTTGGCGTCCGTCCACACAGTCCCTTGAAGGGTAGCCCCCTGGAATACCCCAAAGTCCTGGCCGCTGAGGGTTTCAAACCCAGTCACCGTAACGGAAAGCGGACTCGGGGTGACCAAGGTATATCCAGACTGCGCCTCGGCGACTACCTGGTATCCCCCGGCAAGTAAGCCCTCGAAAGCGTAGCTGCCGTCAGAAGCGCTGCCACTGGCTGCCAACTCAGCGCCGCCATTATCTAGCAAGCGAACCACCACACCTGCTACACCGTCTTCACCGCCATCTTGGACCCCGTTCTCATTTAAGTCAAGGAAGACTGTGCCGGTCAGCGCGGCCCCGGTGAACAGGGATGTGGCCGTCTGTTTGATGCGCGTGGTGTTGATCTGGCCGACGAGATAGGCGTTGATCGATTTGACCCCAGGCACAGTGCTGGTCAGCGTAGCAGTAACCACGCCATTGACATCGGTGAGGCCTTCTGCACCGACCAGCGTGGTGCCACTCCCGGAGACTACCAGCAGCACTTCCGCCCCCTCGACCGCTGCGCCAGTCTCATCGCGCACTGTGACTGTGATCGTGGCCGTATCGACGCCATCTGCCAGATGCGGACCTGTTGCAGTCACACTGGATTGGGTGACATCTGGAGCGTACAGTATGTTTTTTGGCTGAGATGGTTTGGAAATATCTACAGGCACTCCCCCACTTATATCAGAGGCCTCGATTACACTTTGCGATTCGCTAGGGTTTCCCAGGCGTGGTTCAGGATGTTCGAAGATCGGGGGTTGGTAAGCGCTTTCTTCATCGTCTACATCCAGCTTGCTCTCTTTCTCAGATGCTTCCGAGGAGACGGATTCCACCCTGGGAGTCCTTTTATCACGTTCGGGCATTGCCGCAGCGACATCTGACACGCCGGGTAGGAGTATGGCAACGATAACCAAAAGGTTCAACAATTTCAAGTACACAACGCGCAGACGCGCTCCGCCCTTGAAACAGCGAGCGATGAGGTCAGAAACCTTGTGCAAAAAGCCGTGAAGTAACATCGGACACCCTTCCAATCATGTTGAAGATTTGGGGCTCTCCAGGAATCGCCGGGGTAGTTCTCAGATTTTGGGGTGTGGGGCCTACTCCGCACTCCCACACCCCAAAATCTGGACATCGCCACGGGGAATTCCCAGAGAGCTGAATTTAGTTGTAGACGAACTTGATAGCTTTGCCCCTGGGCGTAATGAGATGACGTTGTGGTGAAAATAATATTGATTTTAGAGTACCAAGTCAATAAAAGTTATCGAATCGGGACTTAATAGGGACGCCTTATACAAACGGATCGTATAATTATTAATATTTATAATTTACTTTATATATTATAATAATTAATGTCCATAATTCCGCCTGAAAATTATTCGCCGATTGGCGATTAGATATGACAATGGCGATCACCTTAGTTTCAACAGATCAATTCCTGGCTCCCTGGTTGCAGGTTTTTGGTAAACTTGCGGATGGTCTTGGGATTCAGGCTAAGCCAAACCTGGAAAAAAATAATTCGGCGTATGCCAGATATGCAAAAATGGTCATTGACACTGCCCTGACAGAAAATATTGGCGAGAAAGATGAAGTGCTCTATGCAGTGGACGTGTTGCTTGATGATTTGACAGTGTCTTATGGGGATATCGCCAGCAAGCTGCGGCGCGGTTTTGGCGCGACCTATATCCATGACGATTTCTGGAAATCGCCAACTGGTGTGGTGATTTTTCGGGCTCTGCGACGCGTACTTGGTGACGAGCTTATGGTTGTTGATGTTGCCGCTGAGCGGTTTGGTTTATCTCCTGACCGGATTTATTATTTGATAAGAAAAAATTTGCTTCCGACCTATTTGGATACGATTGGGTTTCGGAGCGCTTCTATGTTTGTGCGATTTGATCAAATAGAGGCTCTTACTTCTGCTGAAGAGAGCGCATAAAGGTGTCTTCGTCAGACGTAAAGTTTTCCGTCATCGAGTTAGTGATATCAGCTACATAGAATGGGAAGGCAAATTATGGAAGCGCGTATTATGACCAATATCGTCATTGCTGAAGACGATCGATTTCAGGCTGTATTATTAAGAGAGTATTTCGAGAGGTATCATAGTCTTGTCGTTTTCCTGACTGATTCGGTGGGTGAGATAGAAGGCTTATTGGAATGTAGTAAAGCTGGATTGTTGCTCCTTGACATAGTACTCAGAGATGGTGATATTACACAATCGATATTGCATATTAAGCGCAAGTATGGCGATGCGATCTATATCCTTGTTTTGACTGGGCAATGGCGACAGCATAGTGAGGGAAAATTGCTTCAAGATGGTGCCGATGTTATTTTGCGCAAACCTCAAGATCCCGCCGTAATCTGGCAACAGATCGTGAATCTTACAAGTCGCGGGAAACAGGATCTGAAAAAAACCTTGGGCAGGCTATTCTTCGAAGGTGGTTATTTTGATCTAGACGGGGGGGAAATTCGCCATAAGGATAACGGTACAGTTATGCTGTCGCGCATTCAAAAAGGAGTCATGCTGGCGCTTGCCCAAGCCTTTCATGGCTCGGATGGAAGCGATGATGGTTGGGTATCTTGGGGCGATTTATATCTGGCAGGATATGGATGTTCTGCTGAGGCTTTATCTTCAACAAGCAATATTCTAAGAAAAACAATTTTCCGTGTTCGAAAAGTGTTTCCAGAAAATGCAATTCAGAATGTGGTGAGAGGGCGGTCAGAATCTTACTATCGATTAAACCCAGAGATATTCCTGCTGAAGAAAATGGATTCTGACTTATTGAACTATCTGGGACTTATGTTGATGGTTGCATGCATATGCTATAAATGGGAGGTCTTCCTGTAGGGTGTTGCTGGGAAAATTAACCGCAGAGAGCGCAATGAGCGCAGAGTTTTTCTATACTATTCTCCGCGAACTCAGCGATCTCCGCGGTTCAATCTTTGGTTGTGGCTCGCAAAGCAGTCGCGCTATGTTTTTGCGTTGGTGAACGGGAGTTATGGTGATCGATAAAAACTTCACTGAGGAGTTCGCTCGTCATTTGCAGAAAGATTACTCAGATAGTACTGTTGCCACAATCCTTTCTCAGACGAGTCTATTTCTGAAGCTTTTGCAACAGCGGGGGATTTCGATTGCTGTGGCCGATAATGCTGTGCTCATTGAATTACTTACCAAGGATGTTACAAGCAGATCTACCCTCAATGTGAAGATCTTCTCCATGACTGCCTTGTTGAATTATCTATTGGTGAGAGGCATCATCGAGAATAATCCTTTACAAGATGACGATTTATCTGAACTAAGAAATACTTTTGAGGTAGCAGAATTTCCAGCTGTTTTTAAGGACGACGATGCGGTCACCTTGTCTGAATTTGCAAAAAGCCAGTTTATGTCATTTCGATTCGCAGACTACATACTAATATCAGTACTTATTTCAGGGCTACGGCTGTCTGAGATTGTCCGCATCGAGTGGAATGATTTTGACGTGGAGGGAATGAAATTGAGCGTTAGGGGATCAGATGGAAATGTTAGTCGGGTAATCCCGATATCTGGCTATATAGAAAGAGAGTATCTTCAACGTTCATTGTTGCTTGTCGATGAAAGCGTGGAACTCGTTTTACCTCGATATCCCGCCTTGATATCCTCGCGCCTAATTCGATTACTTAATGGTGCTGGAATAGCTGTTAAACCCAAACACATACGCTCCTGGTATATTCGTAGCTTAATAAAAAGCGGATTCTCAGATGAAGAAATCTCTTGCATCTCTGGCGCTTCTGTGGCCTACCTTCAAAGGTATATGTGAGATCACTCTAAGTAGGGATGTCGGATAAGACTCTGAATCTTCGTATATAATGAAGGCAATGTCCAGATTTTGGGGGATGGGGCGTGCGGAGCACGCTCCATCCCCCAAAACCTGGGATCTTCCCCGGCGATTCCTTGAGAGCCACTGTTCAACTCATCTGTGGGAGTCTGACTCATGATACAAGCCTGGCGCGACCGCGACCCCCTGCGCATCTTCGAGATGACCATCATCACCATCTTCGTGGTGGGTGCCTTGGTATGGGGGATCGTTAGTGCCTCCTCGGTTCCGGCAGCCAGCCCAGAGGTCGATGCGAACATCCAGGTTTTCGCCTATGCACTGCCCAACCGTGGCTGGGCTCCACTGACGGTCTATTTCAGTGCCTTTGGCAGCCATGATCCTGATGGGAAGATCGTGCGCTACCAATGGGATCTGGATGGCAACGGCTCCTTCGAGTCCGATACGACCAATCAGGGGGGCTATGCATCTTACATCTACACCAAGCCGCGTGATTACGTTATATCCCTCAAAGTCACCAACGATAAGGGCGCAACGGCTACTGCCAGCGTGAGTGTGCACGTACTGCATCCCGCTTCCAGCAATGTCGATTACTGGACGATCTTCGATCAGTCGCAGGTGCGTAAAGTGCAGGTCGAGTTGACCCAGGCCAACTGGAACACCATGATGGCTGCGCCAGAAGAAAAGCGTCTGGTCCCGGCCGATGCGGTGGTTTTTGGTGAGCGCATCGAGGGTGTGGGTATCAGCCCCAAGGGCAATAGCACTTTGTGGTTCCCGGGGGATAAGAAGCCCTTCAAGCTGGATATCAACGCTTACATCCCCGAGCAGGAATACCGCAATTTGAAGATGCTGCTCTTCCACAACAACTTCGGCGACCCGTCCATGCTGCGCGAGAAGATGGCCTACGATATGATGCAATTTGCCGGTGTGCCGGGAGGCTTTACAACCTTCGTCGAGCTGTGGGTGGACATCACCGACGATGCGCATCCGGCTGATTTCATTGGGGTCTACACGATGGTCGAACGGCCCGACCGCAAATATTTGGGCAACCGCTTTGGCCGCGAGAACGACACCGGCAACCTGTATAAGGCCGATGCCTGGTTCGAGGAGGGCGCTGCCGACCTGGCCTATTACGGTGAGAATATCGCCGACTACCCCAAGCCACGCGGCGAGCTGGCCTATGCCTTGATGTACAAGGATCCCAGCCAGGCTGATTACAGCGACATCATCAATTTGTGTTATGTGATCGACGGGGTGGAGTATGCCACTCCCGAAGATTTTGCCCGCTCATTGGAGAGTGTGTTCAATGTGGATGGCTTCTTACGTTATTTGGCGGTGATCTTCCTATCCCTGAACTTTGACCAGTATCCAGACACGGGCAACAACTACTATCTCTACATTGGACTTTAGACAACGATAACCAAACCCAGTAAAAACTGGGATGAGGTCTG
>CAZUSV010000092.1:0-24046 GCA_964622645.1 uncultured Anaerolineales bacterium | reverse complement strand
ATCAGCCACGATCCTTTGGCTACCGCTGCTGTCCCGCCTTAAGTGGATAGCCCAGTATTGAAAGTGAATTTCCGACCCCAATTATTGAATTCTAATATATAATATCAATGGAGAATATCAGCATAATATTAGGATGTAATGGAACGTTGTGTTGAATTCACTATTGGTTCTTAGATAATGTATCAACAGGTGATGGGAAATAGCCACCCTAATTCCCTGAGCCAACAGTTATTATATATTTTATATGGAGGTTTGTTATGGGAGCTAGGATACTCATTGTTGATGACGATGAAGCCACCAGGAAATCGCTTACGGAGATTTTGCGTTATGAGAAATATGATGTGTTATCTGCAGACGCGGGCGAAACGGCTGTAGAGGCCCTTGTATCTAACGAAATCGACCTGATGCTATTAGATATTCGCATGGTGGGTATGGATGGTATTGAAGTCTTGAAGAAAGCCAAAGAAATCTCGCCAGATACTCAGGTTGTAATGCTGACTGGGCATGGTTCCATGGAAACTGCCATCGAAGCTTTGCGCTATGAGGCGCATGATTACCTCTTGAAACCTCCCAGTCGACAGGAGGTGCTCAGCAGCGTGGCAAGTGGATTAGCCCAGCGCGATGAGACCAAACGCAAGCGTATGCTTTTAGGGCAGATCGAGGATTCGGTTGTTCAGTTGAAAGATGTAGAGGGGATTACTGCGCCACCCAAACCTAAACGCCAGGTAGTACCCCTGCCTGAAGGGGTTAGTCTCGATCTGGCCCGCCGTGAAATGTGGCGCGGCCCAACCAAGGAACGCTTGACGCCTACTGAAGGGAAGCTATTGGAAATCTTTGTCACCAATTGGGGGCGCGTAATGTCTCATAGCAACCTGGTATTTTTAGTGCAAGGGTATGAAGTGCCAGAATGGGAAGCACCTGTGTTCCTGCGACCGTTGATCAGCCGGTTGCGCCGCAAGCTTTCTTCTTTCCCCAGAGGAGAGAAATGGATTTCAAGTGTAAGGGGGATCGGATATGTATTTGACGCTGAAATCCCCGACTGAAGATCACTCGTGAGGATTCCAGGGAACTTCACTGGAAATTGTGGGGTGACTTAGCCAGCTTAGCCAGCCCCCCGGAGAGCCTTTCTTTGGGGGGTTTTTATCTACCCCAACCAGAACCAGGCTTAGACACAGCAGAAGTGCTCCAGCCCATTGCCAGACCCCAAGTTGTTCTCCCAGCCAAACTTGTGCCATGATCAGGGTGATCAGTACTTCGCTCAAACCCAGGATGGCGGTCTGTAGTCCGCCAATGTGCTTTACTCCCAAGAAGAGAGTCAAACGAGATAAGAATGTAACAAAGGTCAACCCTAGCATTGGCCACCATACCTTCAGATCCGTGGGGATTATGTTGTTAGGTGCGAAGAAGAGAGTAGGCATAACGACCATGCTCATTGCCAGCAATGTATAAACAGTTACTGTCGGTGCGGGCATGTCATAGAGCACGCGTTGGTTGACGGGTAGATGCAACGCATACAGGGCCGAGCCGATCAACATTTGGATAACACCAATGGGATCGATCTCTTTCAGGCCGGTTTGTGTCAGTAAGAAAACTGCCGGGATCGTTAATCCCAGCCGGAAAAGCGTAAGCCGGCTGGGACGTTGTTTGTCGAGGAACAACCACAGGGCTACGAAGAGCGGGTAGAGTGAGTAAAGGAGTTGGCCCACTCCTGCATCGATCCTGCCCAATGCGCTGTAGTAGAACAATGAGCCCAGGCCATTGATAAATCCAGCCAAGAGGCAACCGAGCAGCCCCGCTGGATAAATATACAGGTATTGGCGTTTGAAGATGACGATAATCAATAATAAGATGATCGCTGCCAGGATCGTGCGAATTGCCACAACCGTAAGAGGTGCGGCACCCAGGAGGATTGCCCGCCGCCCGAAGACAGGTGCCATCCCTAAGAAAGCCGCTGAGGTCAGCGCTGCAACGATCCCCTTAGTACGTAAGTTCGCCATACTGGCTCAGTTTGATTCGTTCTTCAATAAGGAGTCGATTTCGTCAACCAGGTCCTCATCCAAGAATTCTCCCTTTTTCATCAGGGTGTGAATGCGCCCCCTCAAGCGGGCCTTTTCATCCAATGTGAGTGTCTTGGCTGTGACAACGATCACTGCGATTGAAGCGGTTTTTTCATCGGCTTTCAAGGCATCGAGCACGGAGAAGCCGTCCATTTCGGGCATCATCAGGTCGAGAACCATCACATCGAGTTCTTCTTTCTGAGCCAATTCGATGGCTTCTCTGCCATTGGCAGCCTCGAAAATCGTGTATTCGCCTTGGGATTGTAGAATCCTACGGATCAGGCGTCGAGCGTGGGCGTGGTCGTCCACAATTGCCACACTTGAATACCGTTTGGGGGTGATCCTGCTCAGTGCTGAGAGCAGACCCTCTTCGGGTCTCTCCTCGGGGGGCTTCTCGGGAATCTCGACATCCTGCACCCAACCCTCTCCCAAGATCATTTTCTCGACTGGCATGGTATGACCCGTCATGTTGACGACCACCAATTGGTTCGGTTTGATCTGCCCGGAGCGCACCATTTTGATCAACCCCGCAAATGCAACCGCGGAAGCCGGCTCCATGGAAAGCCCTTCCATTTTGGCAAGAACGTGGATAGCTCGAAAGGCCTCCTCGTCTGTGACGCTCTCGAAGGTACCTCCGCCTCCCTTTAGGATGCGTTCCCGCAGAAGTGTATAGGTATGGCCTGGGTCGCCTGTTGCCAGTGTGGCGATATGCGTGCGTGGGGATGTCACAGGATCAGCCACGTCTTTGTTGTGCTTCCAGGCATGAACCATGGGCGCACAACCTTCTGATTGGATGCTGGCTACGGCAGGAATGCGTTCGATCAAGCCCATCTCTCGTAGCTCGTTAAATCCCTTAACCACACCCACGGGACCAAGGCCACCACTGACTGCCTGAATGTACCAATCTGGTACCCGCCAAGGGGCTCGAAAATCATCCGGGTCAGCTCCCAACGCCCAGGTCAGTTGTTCGCTGATCTCAAAGGCGATGGTTTTCATCGCTTCCAAAGCTGGGATCGAGCGCACACCGCGATCCAGGTAAGACCCATGGTGGCGCTGGTCTGCGAATTCCGCAGCTAATTTTTTGGTCTGGTCATAAGAAGCTGTGACCTTGATCACCTGGGTTCCGTAGATCGCTACTTCGCGCATTTTTTCGGACGGAACCAGACTGGTCAGGAAGGCCCAGAGCTTGATCCCTGCCCGGGATGTATACGCGGAATACGAAATGGCTACATTACCCGTGGAGGCCAGCACCGTTTCAGTGATCCCGGCTTCTTTGAGCGCAGTGACGGTTATGGATGCCTGGCGGTCTTTGAATGACCCCGTGGGATTTTGACGTTCATCTTTGATGTAGAGATTGGGAATTCCCAACATCGTCCCCAGATTGGTAGCTTTTAGGAGGGGCGTCCCTCCCTCTCCCATGCTGATTACGGGATGTGGGTCTTTAATGGGTAAGAGTTCGTGATAGCGCCAGATGTCGAAAGGTCGCTTGGGAAGCACCTTGAGGATATTTTTTCCAATTGATTCGTAATCATAGCGAGCTTCTCTCCACCCGCCGCCGCAATTTGGGCAGATAGAGTCATTGGGTGCGTAGGAGCCTTGATGCCCGCATTCAAGGCATTCGGCGATGACATGTGAATACAAGTAAATACTCCTTATTCTTAGGTTTTCATTCCCAATAAAAGGGTTTGTGGTGAGTGTAGCGCTCCACACACCCTATTTTTAGGGGTAATCCAATCAATGTTTATTCTCCATCATCATCAACTTGGATGCGGTTCAATGCATTGACCAAATCGTCTTTGAGAATGGGTTTGGGTAAGAATTCAACTGCACCTGCACTCTCGGCATCTTGGGAAACATCTAGCAGGCTGCATATCATGATGGGGATATCTTTTGTGTTTGGATCTTCTCTAAGAGTCCGGAAGATCTCCCAACCATCGTGTTCGGGAAGATTGATGTCCAGCGTAATGGCGAACGGTTGCAGCTCACGCGCCATCTCCAAAGCATCGCTGGGCAGCAGCACTGAGATGATTTGATAATTTGTATCAACAAGATAGCGCTGGTATAACTCAATCACTTGTGGGTCGCCATCGATTGCCAAAACAGTCTGTTTTAGATCTGGGTAGATGGGAATGGTGAAATAGAACGTGCTTCCTTCTCCAGGAGTGCTCTCGATACCGATTTCCCCATCGTGCAAATCGACCAACAAGCGCGTGATGGAAAGCCCCAAACCTGTACCGCCTGTCTTGCGAGTGGCTGAGCCATCGACCTGAGTGAAAGGCTCGAAGAGATCGACCTGATCTTCATGGGCAATACCAACGCCAGTGTCAGTTACACTCATGTAGATTTCAGGTCGTTCGTTAGCTCCAAGTTGCTCTTTAGCGGAAACCGTGATACTGCCCACATCAGTGAATTTGGCTGCATTAGATAGCAGGTTGAGCAGAATTTGCCGAATGCGGGTTGGGTCTGCCTGGATGATAGTTAGGGTATCGGGAATATCTGTGTGAAGTTCTACGGGTTTGTCTTTGACTAACCCACGCGTAGTAGATAGCACGCTCTCGATGATTTGTGGTAATTCAACATCTTCGAAAGCCAGTTCCATCTTGCCAGCCTCGATTTTGGAGATGTCCAGGATGTCGTTGATCATGTTCAACAAGTGCTGTCCGGCATTATAGATTGCCGAAAGGTCTTGCTGTTGTTGGTCAGTAATTGGCCCATCGATACCCTTCATGATCACGCGAGAGAAGCCAATGATTGAGTTTAGCGGTGTGCGCAGCTCATGAGACATGTTGGCCAAGAATTGAGATTTAAGTTTGTCTAGCTCGCGCAGTTGTTCGGTGATCTGGCGTTGTTCTTCATAGAGACGGGCGTTGTCAAGCGCGACTGCGGCCTGGTTAGCCAGTGTCGTCGCCAGGTTTAGCTCTGACTGTGTATAGTGGCGTTCTTCATCCCAACTTTCCAATTCAAGCACGCCAATAGCTTGGCCTTTCACTGCTAAGGGGATAACCACGAGAGTTTCTGTATCGTACTTCTCCATATAGGCCAGTTCTGCCGGGTCGGCGTCAGGATCACTGGCCTGTACCACTAAAGGTTGTTGAATTTTCATCGCTCGTGCAGTGGCCGGGTAATCCTGTAAATATTCGATTGACCCGATTTGTTCAGCCCTGACAATCTTATTCTGCTCTTCATCAAAATATAGATCAGAGACAAGTTCCAGGCAGTTTCTTTCGAGGTCTAGCAGAGAGATCGAACATTCATCGATTTGCATGACATCTACGAAATTGCCGGCCACAGTGTCGGCGATATCAACAACTCCCAGAGGCCCTGAAGAGAGCGCCTGGCTGACATCGAAGAGCAGTGACATCTCTTCGGCGACTTCTTGGACTCGCTCGTAAGAACGGGCGTTGAGGATGGCCACCGCAGCCTGGTTTGCCAATGTGGCCATCAGGTTGAGCTCGCTCTGAGTAAAAATCTCGGCTGGCTGATTGCGGCTGACTGAGATCGTCCCTAGAACGCCATCGGGTCCTATGATGGGGATGGTGGCATTGGCGGCGATTCCTGCGGCTTTGAACGCATCCCGGGCATGTGGTTGGAGCCTTTCGTCATCTGCGGAAACAGCGAAGGCTTCTTGAGTCTCGATGACACGTTGAGTCAATGGGTAATCTTTGAGGGCGATGGCTTGGCCTAACGTTGGCGAGCTTTCTGCCCTGGGATATATCCCCACGCGGATCAAATTCGAGCCATCCAGGGAGAAAACGCTGGCAGAGTCGGCCTTGATTGCCGAAGCCAGGTGAGCCAGCAAGGTGTTGACCACACCATCCAGGGTCAGCGCGGCGCTAAGACCGGCAGTGGTTTCCTGGATTGTGGAGAGATCGAATAGTTGATGCTGGGTTTGGGCGAATAACTGAGCATTCTGGATCGCAATGGCTGATTGCCGGGCAACCAATGCCAATAATTCCTGGTGATGGGTGTTGAACATCCTTGGACGACTGGCATTTTGGGCGGCGATGACACCAAGCACTTCGTCACCGATCAGCATTGGTACCCCTAGCCAAGATTTGGCGGGCTCGCCGACAATAATTTCCTCAAGTCCAAGATCTATGATGGTTTGCTCGACGTTTTCGTAAATCAATAAAGGTTCCCGGCTGTCGATTACATGTTGGGTCAGTCCACGGCGCTTTTTCATAGCAGGGATTTGACTGATTTCATTATTCTCGACTACCAGTGGGAATGAAATCATATCCTCGGCGCGGTTATACAGGGCGACGAAGAAATAGCTCGTATCCATGAGTTGGGCGGTGTATTGGTGGATAGTTTGAATGATTTCGTTGATGTCTAGCTGGTGGCTGAGGGTCAGGCTCATTTCATTCAAAATCGATAACTCTGAAGCGTTCTGCTGCGTCTGGTCGAACAGGTTTGCATTTTGTAGAGCGTTGGCGACCTGGTCCGCCATAGTCTGAAGCACAGAGATATCTTCTTCAGAGAATGCGCCTGGTTGCGCACTTTGGATAGTCATTGCCCCGATCACTTTGCCGCGGCTGATTAGCGGTAGGGCCATTTCCGACTGCGTATCGGGCAAGTGCGGGTTGACGAAGCGCTGCTCTTCGTCGATTGCCCACAGCGAGATGCGCGCCTGGGTCGTAGCAATCGATTGGCCGATCATCGAATTTCCACCGATGGCCAATTTATGCCCCTGTTCCACTTGTATGCGTCCAGGCTCGCCCGTGCCTGCTCGTAACACAGCCCATTTGCCAGCTTCGCCAGTCATTGATCCATCATCATCGGTGATGAAGATTCCCACATAATAGAGATCGAAGCGGTCCCGGATGAGATTTACCGCTTGCAAGATCAGTGGATTGGGCTCCAGGATGCTGCTCGCGGCACGAGAGATCTCTGCGGCTGTTTGAAGTTGGGTGCTGCGTGTTTGAATTTGCTCGAAGAGGCGCGCGTTCTGAAGCGCAGTAGCAGCCTGAACTAAGACGGTCTCGACAAGTTGGATTTCACTATGGGTTAGAGTTCGGCCCTCATCGAGAATATATAATCCGACGGTACCGAAGATTTCGTCCTGCAGAAGCATGGGGAAGATTCCCATGTTCTGGACATGTAGCGAACGCATCAAATCGTGAATGGAGGCGATCAGTGGGTTGGTTTGGGGATCGTCGATAATGACAGGTTTTTTGGTTTCAAATACCCTTTCTGTCGATGGATTCCCTAGAATTGGGATCTTGTACCCGACAATCAAAGGGTTTTCCTGGCGTGGAGAGTAATCAGTCACCATTGTCAAGGATTCGCCATCGGGATTAACGATGGCGATATTCACCTGTATGTCGAGCGCATTGGCTAATTCGGTAGTCACAATTTGCAGGCTTTCATCGACATCGAGGGAGGCAGCAACTTGTGAAACTACGCGGTTGATCAACGCCAGCTCTTCGGAACGTTGTTGAGCCTCTTCGAAGAGGCTGGCGTTCATGATCATCGCTGAGGCCTGGTTGGCCAAAAGTTGGGCGAGATTCTGCTCATTGGGGGAATAGGGACGATTTGGTTGGCTGCGGGTCAGTACCAGGGCGCCTAGAACCTGGTTTTGAGCGATCATCGGCGCAGATAACCCCGAGTGGAAGGGGACATCTTCAAAGGCCATCGAACGCCCTGACCAATTGAAATAATCATCGATGGTTTGCAGTCTTCGTTCGGCGAAGGCTTTGCCAGTGAGCCCTTCACCAGGTTTCAGCCGCCGGCCGGTTATCTCGTGGTCTACAATTTGGTATGTTAAAACCAACTCGAGCTCTTGATCCTCTTCGCGCCATAGCCAAACTCCACCCCCATCAGAATCAAGCAATTCCATGGCGCGCCGGGCCACGATTTCAAGCACGGAGTCCAAAGCGAGCTGCTGTTGCGCAAGATCCAAAGTGACTTCGTGAAGCATTGCCATTTCCCTGGCCCGGCGCTGCTCGGTTTGAAAGAGCCTGGCATTCTCAAGTGCCAGGGATAACTGCCCGGCGACCTCTTCTACCAACCTTTGCTCTTCAAGACTCCACTGACGATCGGGGCGCTCATCGATAAATTCGAGCAGCCCCAAGGCCTGATCTTGAAGCTCAACTGGCACGGCTAATGCTGCTGGATCGGTTTCAGTCGCTGCATGAGCCAGGGTTTGACGTAATTCCAGGCTTTGATTTCCAATTGGGGATTGAGGGGATGAAACAGAATAGATGTTATCATCTTCAATGGCAATTCCATCGGGCACGGAAAGCGATGAAATCGAGACCTTGTCAAGCGGGGATGTCGATTCTGATATTGGGGCAGGAGCGGATTTGGATCCCTTTTCGATAATCTGTGTAAAGCCGCGCCAGCGCTCTTCGTTTCCGTTATCTGCGGGAGAATAGAATATATTCATGCGCACGCTGATGAGGTTTTCGTCCCCATCGAGAAACTCCAGGTTTAGCTCGCTCTGGATGTGTTTTGCCTCTAAGGAAGCAGCCACCCTGCTTTGGGAATCGGTCACCAACCTGAAAGTAGTCAGTGGTTCCCCAATAAAGTCATCGCAATTTATCCCCAGGACTCTTTCAACTTCTAGACTGCATTGCGTGTAGTTGCCTTGAGCGTCTGCAACCCAAGTCCAACCGGTAAGATCTTTGGCATCTTCCTGTAGTGGGGTGAGATCATCTTCCAGATCGGCAAACAAGTCGCTAAGCCGCTTGTTCAACTTTTTCTGATCTGACATATTGTGGTAACTCCTGAGCCAGGGCGCGGTATTGTTCGGCGCTGCGAGTGCTCTTGGCGAAATGGGTGATCGGTATTCCTGCAATAGCGCTGTCTCGCAAGCGCGTGTCAATTTGTATCGCAGTATCGAATACGGCGCTTTTGAAAGTGTCGCGCAAATGATCGCTAAGGGTGATGTGGGAACCAATGCGTTGGTCGAGCATGGTAATCAGAATTCGATAATTGATGGCAGGGTTATCTTTAATTCGAACTGAACGGACGAGGCGCAGCATATTGCGTAATGAATAAATTGAAAGATATTCCGGATGGGTTGGTATGATGAGCATATGTGCTGCGACCAGGGCATTATTGGTCACCGCTCCTAATGATGGTGGGCAATCGAGGATGATCGTGTCGTATACATGGATACCTTGCAGGGTTTCTCTGAGAATATGCTTGTAGTCATTTCGGATGGGCAGAAATCTCTCGGCTAATTCCATTTCGGAATTGGAAGGTAGCAGATCCAGACCGGCGATGGATGTTTCGCGGCTGACACTCACTGGAGGGGTCAGGTTGATGAGCACATCTGCAATGGATCGTCTCACCATGTGAGGAGCGATGCCAAGTGACAGCGTCAGGCTGGCTTGAGGGTCCAGATCGATCATCAGGACATCCTGGCCCATCTCGACCAGTGCACCTCCCAAAGAGATGGCTGTGGTGGTCTTGGCCACGCCTCCTTTTTCGCTGGTAATGGCAATGATTTGTGTCATGCTGGTTCTCGTAGGTATCCTGTTAGGTAACTATTCTTGCGACTCTACGGATTGGATGACCATCTGGGCGCGTTGTGCTTTCAGTGCTTCACGCAATTCGCTGACCGCAGTGTGGAGCATCGTTTGAGGGTCAGTGGTGGCGCGGATTTTTGTGGTGATTTCTGTTACCAAGCGTTCGCGCTCAGCTCGCTGTTGGGTATCTCGATAGAGTCTGGCGCTTTCTAATGCGGCCTCGAGCTGATCGATGATCGTGTCCATGAGATTGATTTCATCTTCACTCCAGGGATTGTCATCTTCAGGTTTTTGAAGGCGGACTACACCCAAAACTTGATCCCTCAAGATGATGGGGATTACGATGCAATAATCATCAGCCCGAATGATCTCACCACGCTGACTGGCCGCGATCATGTCGGGAGTCCAACTCTTCGTAGCAGGCAAACTCTCGAAATTGCGTGTGGAAATGAAGCCGATATCTGGTTGTTGGCGTAGGAACTCCCCCCAAGAGGCCTGGCTGACTTCGCCATATGCTCGCCTGACAGAATCAAGCACAATTTCTTGTTCACTGAACAGGTATGCGTTCTCAATTGCCACAGAAACTTGGTCGGCCAATACCTGAAGCATGGAGATATCTTCATTTGAAAAAGCAGCTTCTCTTCTGCTTTGCACGTCTAGGGCTCCCAGTAGTTTGCCACCCACGATGAGTGGAAGAGCCATTTCTGAACGCGTATCTGGCAAGTCGGGATTATCGAAATATACGGCGTCTTTGCCCACATCCAGGGCAACACGTGGTTCGCGGTATCCCGTGGCATAACCAACAATACCAACCTCTCCGACTTTCAGGCGGTGCTCCCGCATCAACATGCGTTGACCGCCTTCGCTATTGGCTGCCTTGAGTATGGCGTATTCACCACGATCATCGAGCATGAAGATCCCCACATGATAGAAGCCAAAGCGCTCACTAATCAGATTTGTTACTTTGGGGAGCAATTCATCCAGGTCTCGGATTGTGGCTACGGCGTGTCCGACCTCAGCAGCGGCTTGTAGCTGGACAGCGCGGCGCTCCAGGTCGTAGGTGCGGCTGGCAACGCGTTCTTCCAGCTCTTCACGTATTTTTTGCAATTCACGATTAGCTTCGATCTGGGCGCGCTCGTTTTCTTGGGCACTTCTCAACCCCTGGTTCATACCTCGAATAGCAGTATAACCGAGTAATGAGGTCAAGATGATCGTGGTTGAGAGGGTAACGATATCTATGATTCCGGCAGGACTTGAAACAAAATTCACCAAACCGGTCATATCGATTATTGTTAAAACAAAGGTACTTATCAGGATTATGGCGCCGAATATTATTGAACCGAGTCCTTCCATAAATAAGCTGGCGACGATAATGATGAGGAAATAAGCGGATAAGGTTGGGTCACGGATCCCACCCTCGGTGAAAAGAAGTATGGTTATGCCCACCCATAGTATGAATGATAATGAAATGATGACGAAACCTAAGCGCCCTCGGTACATCTGCCGGCGTAGACCCAGGATTGCCAGGGCGATGACCACACCGAACAGCAGATTGAATAACCATTCTTCAGGTTCAATAGGAATCACTACGGCAGTGCCAATTACCGTGGCAGCAAAAATCACTAACAGCATTACGTTTAGAATGCCAGCAATGCGGGCCTGAAATGCGTTTTCGAGATCTGGGGCAGCAAAGAGTTGTTTGATCCAGCTTTGCATATTTTTTACTCCATTAATCCATTGGAAATCGGATTGGCAAAATGTCAACCAGTTTTTCTACATAAATAAGCACGAAAGTAATCGAATACTATTTTTTTAACTTGGAGTATATCCAATCCTGCATCCTTAATTCCTGATTCAAAATCATTCCAGTCAAAGCTTTCTTTAAATTCATGTACTAACATAACGCCACCAGGTTTAAGAACTCTTGATACTTCAAACAGCGCTTTTCTCCACTCAGGAATGTGATGGAGCACTCGAAGTATGAACACAGCGTCAAAAGTGGCGTCTGAAGGATCTAATTTTGTTAAGTCTCCAACAAAAAAATCGACACCCAACTTGCGTTTTCGGGCTAAGTTGATCTGTTCTGGCATGTAGTCAAAAGCGACAACGTGTGATGGATGGAATTCATTTATGATCAATTGAGTACTATGTCCAGAGCCACATCCTGCATCCATGATAACTTTACTTTCAAGGGTAATGCCGCAGCTTGCTAATTGGTTTTTGAATATCCTAAACTCAATGTGTTTCTGCAACCATCTATGAAATGGATTATTCATAGCTAGGAATTCAAATTTGCTTAATCTCATATCATCGGTTTGATGGGGGATTTTGTCCTGAGCAGCCATGTTCATTTTTCCTGAGACAACTCTTCGAGGTCTGATTTTCTTCGGGTAAGGTACATTGCCAGGCCAGGTAAAAGAACCGATCCCGCAAAAGCCAATAAAAACGAGTTGACCGAGTATGAGAAAGCGCCCACTGCAGCGTAAATTAGAGAGATGGCCAGGTTGGATAAGGTTGACAAAAGCATGAAGCGGGAGAAGGGCAGGCGACTGACCCCGGCAAAGAGCACTGAAGTTTCCGCCAGAACCGGCACAGGTCGGGTGGTCACAATGATCCAATCGCCAATGCGCCCTCGCATCGTCTCTAGACGCTTCATCTCTTCACTACCAACCAGTCGATCAGCAAGGGGTTGACCGAATCTGGCAGCTAGCAAGTAGCCGATGATATTACTGATCGTCATGCCGGCCAGGGAGGACAACGTCCCCCACAGGAACCCAAGGAAGAAACCCGCCGAGGTGCTGACGATACTCGAAGGGATGGGTGCCAGAATATCTATCGCGAGCATCCCGATCAAAACCAATGCCGTTAATCTTGGTCGATCTGAAGCTGTATGGATAAAATTCTCAAACCAGGCATCGATTTGTTCACCGAACAATATGTACGGCACAAGGATGAGGCCAAAAGCAATTAAGAACAGTAATATCCAACGGCGTGTATTTTTACTGATCATGTTGGTTTTCCTTGGCTAAGGATATTCATTGTAGTACACCAGTATAACTCTATTCATCGAGTGAAGGCTCAACACCCATCCTCACTTCCACTTCAGACAGATCGAGTGCCTTGCGCATTTGCATTGCAGCTGTTTTTAGGATCGTTTCAATATCTAATGTTTCCCGCATACGGGAGGTAGCTTCAGCAGTCAATTGTTCTTGGATAGCCCGTTGTTGGGTTTGGATGAAGAGCTGTGCGCTATCCAATGCTAAGCCGATCTGGTCGGTAAGCGCCTGGATGAGGTCTATCTCTTCCTGACCCCATTCTGCTGCCCCCTCGTCTTTGTAGGTATAAAGCACCCCAATGACATTATTGCGCACTTTGATGGGTATGGCTAATGGCTTTTGCGCATTCCTGTCAGCGTTTGAACTTTTGATGGGGCGCTTTTCCCGATAAGCATATTCCATTTCTGGATGCCAGATATGCTTTGCGCTGCTGGTGCCATAGATGTCGCTGCGATATCCAAGCGAAGGATGTGACTTGATATATTCGACCCAATCTGCACGGCTGGTATCACCGTAAGCTCGCCGGGTTGCTTCCAAGGCCTGCCTGGCTTCAGCAAAGAGATAGGCATTGTTGATGGCCAGAGCTACTTGATCGGCCATGGTTTGCAATGTGGCGATGATATCCTCATCAAAAGCGGCGCGTTTGTCGCTGTGGACTGTAATGGCGCCCAAAGTTCTGCCTCGGGATATCAATGGTAGCGCACATTCTGAGCGCGTTTCTGGCAGCAGAGGATTGTCGAAGTGAATCGCCTCTTCCCCTACATCCAGTGCGATACGAGCCTCTGAGAGTGCAACACATTGCCCTATCATCGAGTCACCACCCACGGCGAGCTTGTGACCGTTCGAGAGCATTATGCTGCCTGCATGTCCGGTACCGGCTCTGAGAACCGCCCAACCCTCAGTTTCGTCTAACAGGAAAATCCCAGTGTAATATAAATCGAATTTTTCGCGGATCAGGTTGATCGTGTTCTGAATCAGTTCATCAACATCCAGGATGGAGGAGGCTGCGCGACCCACCTCTGCTGAGGCTGCCAGGTATGTTGAGCGCTGCTCTAGCGCCTGGGTGCGACTTTCTACGCGTTCCTCAAGGCTGCTGATCATTTCTCGCAACTGCAGCGTCATGCTGTTGAAAGCCTGGGCCAATCTTCTGATCTCATCTACTTGCACTACAGGTGCGCTTCGTTCAAGATCGCCGTCAGCGATTTTTGCGGCTGTCTCAGCAAGGTCATTGAGAGGATTACTAATGCTCCGGGCGATCAGCAACGATACAAAACTTGCGGGGATGATAACTGCCAACCCAAAGAGAATATATAATAATATCGTTTGATTGACTAAAATCGGCGCTTCCGCTAGGCTTTGTTCCGCTACCATCACTGCCTGTAATTCTGGAAGCCAATCGTAAACTCCTAGTGACTTTACCCCGCGGTAATTATCAAAAATGCCTTTAATTACCTCTGGATTTTGTAGCGCTGAGTTTACGGCGATGTTCTCGACGATGGCTTTGCCTGGGCGATAATCCTCAATAATGGAATCAGTCAACAAGATTTGTTCTGGATTGACTAAATACATTTCTCCTGTCTCACCCAGGCCTATAAAGTCTGTCATGATTGCATTGAGTGCTCTACTATCGGTTCGACCGACAAGCATGCCGGCTTGACCCCCTTCAGGATCAGGCAGGGGATGGGCTATGAGAATAGAAATCTCTCCAGCTGTGGGGAAATTAGCTTTGGCTTGAACGACAGGATCTTCTAATGCTGTCTGGAAGAAGAATTCATCTTGAAGATTATGACCTGCTAAGGAGCGCCCGGTTTGGACTGTGGATAGGATGACTAAGCCTTCAGGGTTTATCAGGAACAGTTCCTGGAAATCCTGAAGCCTGTTGCGCAGGTATGATCTCAAACTCGATTGGAGCAGCAGATCGGGAGAGTCTTGAGCTAGAAGTGTGCGTGAGTCTATCAAGAAATCCCTGTTCGTCATTACCAGGGTCAGATCATCGAGCAAACCATCCATCCACACCTCGATTTCGTTTTGTTTGAGGAAAGTGGCCAATTCTAGTCGATCGATAACCATCTGCTGCCCATTGCGGATGCTGATCCAGTATGACCCGGCAATGATCGCAATCGTTGTCAAGGACACCGTGGTGAAAGACGTGAAGAGCAAGCGCGTCCGAATGGCACGAAACCAAAAAGCGCGCGCGATTTGCCAAATAACCATCAATGCTAAGGGGATGTTAATATATTGCGTTTGAGGTGCTGTATCCAGAATTGGATAGCGCGGTAGCGGCTCAAACCAATTGATCAAAAGTGTATAGAGAAGATAGAAAACAGCCGCAGCAATCCAGATCACTTTACGGCGCGGACGGAAGGTACTGCCCATAAGCACCATCAACATCAGGAAGCTGGCTATTTGCGTAAAGGTCCCATCTGCCCAAACGAGTTCACCAACGCCGTAAACGATAAACAAGGTTGCTATGATCCAATAGCCCCCAATTTCGAGGTTTTCCCGCCTAACCAGGCTATAAGCTGGGATCAGGCAAAAAATGCCAATGACAAGGCCAGCGATTACTGCCAACATCTGCCAGGCATTGGTCTCGATATAGATCGGAATGTGTAAACCAATCGCGATGAGTCCGAATACTGCCCCGATGAGAATCAATCGTTTGAGGATGATGGCGCGATTTGAGGGAGCGTTTGGATCCACATTGGATTGGCCCAGTTGCCTAACCTGCTCTATGCTAGAGGGAGTTGGAATTTTTCCTTGATCGATTTCGCTCATGGCGATCTCCGCTTTATGCAAGCTTGATTATGCGATTGTTTCATCTTCGGGTTCATCAACTAACCTGACCAGAACTTCAGACAATCCCAATCTTTGCCGCAGTTCTTCTACAGCTGTCTTGAGCACCAGGTCCATGTCGAGTGTTTCACGTACGCGACCTGTAAACTCACTAATTGTTCTCTCACGAGCAGCACGCCGCTGGGTATCTTCGAATAGCCGTGCGCTCTCTAACGCCTGGCTGAGGCGGTCCGCTAGCGGTTCAATCAACGATATCTCTTCTTCAGTCCAGTGCTGATCCGCACCGCCTCTTTCTAGGTTTAAGACCCCAATAATCTGATCTCGAATTCGTAAGGGTAGCAGGATGCGCTGGTTGTCTTGAATAACCTGGCGAGAGGCGATGGCTTGGTCTATTTCTGGATCCCATGGATCTGAAATCGATGTGACTGGTTCTGGAGCTTCGACATCATATCGATAGCCCCATGAGACGCGTTGCCCGACAATGTTTTTCCAGCCCTCAGCGCTGATATCGCCATAGGCGCGCTGGGCTGTTTCTAAGGCTTCTTGCATTTCTCTCAATAAGCGTGCGTTTTCTATGGCAACGGCCAGCTGGTCTGCCAGCACCTCTAGTGTGGAGATGTCGTCCGTGGTGAAGGCTCCCGCATGTCTGCTTTGCACATCTAACGCTCCTAAGAGGATATCTCCAATCACTAATGGTAAGGCCATTTCAGAGCGCGTTTCTGGTAAATCGGGGTTATCGAAGTAGACGGCGTCTTCACCTACATCCAAAGCAATACGAGGTTCTCGCTTTCCGGTGACATACCCCACAATTCCGACCTCGCCTACGCGCAGTTTATGGCCACGCTTGAGCATTCTTTGGCCCCCCTGGCTATTGGCAGCATGCAAGACTGCATACTCATTACGTTTATCCAACAGGAAGATACCCACATGGTAGAAGCCGAAGCGCGCACTGATCAGGTGGGTAACTTTGGTGAGTAATTCATTTAGATCTCGGATGGTGACAGCTGCGCGACCTACTTCCGCGGCTGCTTGAATCTGTAAAGCCCGGCTTTTCAGATCACTGGTACGCTCGTCCACACGTTGTTCCAATTGTTCTTGGGTGTTTTTCAACTCGGCGATCAACTGGCGTTCTCGGACCAAGGCCCGATCCATCTCGCGCGAATTCACCCAGAAGAAGGCGATGATCACGACCAGGCCGAAACCCAGCGCAGCTGAGTCGAGCACTACGGTAACTTCAGGGGATACTGCGGCAGGTATTCGCCCTGCTGCTTGCGCCATCCCGCTCAGAAGATAGGCTATTGTGCTGAGAATGGTGAAAACAAGAGCAGGGTAGATTCCGATCAGGATCCCTGCCGTAAGCACGGTCATGGCGTAACCAATCATCGTGGAATGACCTATGCCTTGCTGCAGAGTTGAGCCCGTCATGATCAGGAAGAGAATCAACACCGGAATGTAGCCAGCCAGGCGGACTTGTCCTCGGCGACTCAACCAAAACGCCAAGATATAAAACAATTGCACTCCCAGGCCAGAGACCATTCCTACGAATGCCTCAGACGAGCCTAGTAGCCAAGATATGAGTGAGACCACACCGAAGAGGAATCCCGGCAACGCCAATACCAATAACACCAGGTTCAAAATATATTGGCGCCTGGTTAAGTCAGAGCCATCGTTGGGCGGCATAAGCCATGGAGAAAGGCGTATGATCATTACTCAATCCTCAGGGTAGTCATGCGTTCGTTTCCGGGTTCTTCCGAGCAGCCAGGAGGTCAGCGTAGGCTTGTGATGTCGTATACTGGGGCTGCCAGCCCTGTTGTTTCAATTTACCATTGCTGGCAACCAGGGGATAACGAGCCAGATCAAGCCACTCTGGGGCGAAAACAGAGCTCCCCGTCCGCCAGGAGAACCATGCCAAGAATCGAGCTAATCGGTGAGGTAAAGCGACCACCTGCCCCCCAGGTTGGGATAGGGCGATTTGACTCAATTTGAGTGGCTCATCACTGGTAACATTGAATATGCCCGGTATATTCTTGCGGATCATCAAATCCAGAGCTTGAGCCATATCTTGCTCGTGGAGCAGTTGGTATAAGGGGTCGTAACCTTTCACCAGGGCTGCTGTGGAGCTGGTCAATGAAGCCATCTGGGCAGGATCCGCATTCGGGCCCACAATGGTACAGGGACGCAGACGTGTGAATATGATTTCAGGGTATTCAGCTTCCAATGTGTCCAGATAATCTTCAACTGCAACTTTGGAAAGCCCATAGTATAAGAATTTATTTGGGCGCAGCGGGCTTTCTTCGGTCAATGGAACTGGATTATCGGAGTGCAACCCATATGCGACCACGCTGCTTGTGAAGATTATATTTTGTACACCTTGGCGAGCTGCAGCACCCAGAACTGCACGAGACCCTGCGATGTTTGTCTCCTCGACAGCTCTTTTGCCATATCTGGGCGGGCGCATGAGTTCAAAGGCCAGATGAACCAAAATATCTACATTTGATAATAGAGCTTCTATCTCAGGATCTTTCATATCCAGTTGATGGAATTGAATTTTATTGCTATGGCTATCAGGGATGATGGGTTTTTGATCGATGCCGATCACACGTGTAATATCTCGGTTATTCTCTAGATAGGGGGAGAGCACACGTCCCAGGTATCCCGAAATGCCCGTAACTGCGATTGTTATTTTTTGCATGGTATCCATCTTCATCGAAACATACCCAAGGATAAATCTGTTCAATAGAAATAGAAATATTTACTTAGAGTTGTCGCCTTTCAGCCGGATCTCAGCTCGCGAAAGCGCAAACTTTTCACCAATCTCTTCTACAGCGGTTTTGATCACAGATTCGATATCCAATGTTTGGCGTATGCGGGTGGAGATCTCACCCACAGTTTGCTCATAGCGAGCCCGTCGTTGAGTATCTTCATAAAGTCTGGCGCTTTCTAGCGCAACTTCAAGCTGGCCCGTAAGCGTATCCATAAGATCGAGTTCATCCTTTTTCCAAACATCCTGTGCTAAAGGTTTGTAGGCGCGGATCACACCAATCACCTCCCCGCGCTCTTTGATGGGAATTGCCAGCCTATTTCCGTCAGCGGAAGATCGCCCCAGCAGGAAAGCGCTTTTCATGAGATCGTCCCAGTTCTCCCCTTCACCTAGAATGCCTGCCGGATCGTAGCGTTTTCGCAATCGATTACGGCTGATCAGCTCCTGCCATGCTTTACGACTGGACTCGGTAAAGGCGCGTTGTACAATGCGAAGATTAGCTTCGGATTCCTGGAATAGTTGGGCATTGAAGATCGCTATGGCCAGTTGATCTGCCATGATTTGCAAGACGGCAATATCTTGATCGTCAAAAGCATTGGGTTCACTGCTCTGCACATCAAGCACTCCGATCAATTGTCCACGAGCAGTCAGCGGCAGGGCCATCTCAGAACGAGTTTCCGGTAACTCTGGAACGCCAAAGAACATTGAATCTTGCCCCACATCGAGCGCGATGCGAGCCTGCCCCCGTGACATTACATACCCAACAATGCTGGTTTCTTGAGCTTCCAGGCGATGCCCTTTGTAGATCAACAGCTGACCGCCTTCAGAGGAAGCTGCCTTCAACACAACGTCATTACTGAGTTTATCCGTGAGATAGATGGCAACATGATAGTAGTCAAGCTGATCGGATATGATCTTGACTGCTTGCGAAAGCAAAGTTTCAGGGTCTTGGATCGAAACAATCTCGCGCCCGATGGTAGCGGTTGCTTCTAGTTGAGCATTGCGTCTTGTCAGGCGTTCCGTGCGCTCTGCGACTTGCTCTTCGAGGGTCAACTGGTACTCTCGAAGCTCAACTGTGAGCTTACGACTCTGCTCGAGGATTGTCCCTAGTTGCGGCAATATGAAGTCCAGGCTGACATGGATGAGCGCTTGCATCATGACCAGGGATAATGTACTGATGACCCAACTGAGTGGCTGAGATGAGCGTACTTCGCCAGGAACTGTCAGTACTCCCATGGAAAAGATCACTCCGTATCCAGCCATTGTCAGCGTAGAAGCAACGATCATAAGCATACTTGCTCGCCGCCCTAGCAATATCCCCGATAAGAAAATCGTGGATAACAGGAATAGCCGCCCACTGCCACTAAGCCCATCCGCGATAAAGTCTGTGAATCCCAGGACGAACAACAAAAAGATCAGCGACCACGAACGCAGCTGGTAACTTGGTTTTTTCCAAAATGTAAATAACACTACGGTGATATAGGAGAACCCATAAAGAGGGATCAACCACTCATTGGATGATTCGAGTGCTTCAAAACTACCCACTCCTGCGGTAAGCAGGCCTGCAATGGACAAAGCATACAAGATGCCCTGCATTAGCTGTTCTTGCAATACCGCTAGACTCTTTATTTCTATATCGCTGATATGTGATTCGTCGTTCAAATTGGTCATGCTAGCTGTCCTGAGTATCTGCCGGTGGGTTACCGAGATGGATTTCAACAGCAGCTAAATTCATAGCAGAACCGATCTTTTCAACCGCGGTTTCCAATACAGTCTCGAGATCCAATGTTTCACGCATGCGGGAGGTGATTTCACTGCTTAACTGCTCTTGAATAGCGCGGCGTTGGGTATCCTCCAATAAACGTAATCCATCGATGCTCAACCCCAGGCGCTCGGTCACCGATTCAATTAAGGCATTTTCCTTTTCATTCCATGGATATGCGTTTTCAGCGCGCTGCACCCCTAGCAGGCCGATGACCTGCCCTCTTTGCTTGATGGGAATTGCTACATCATAAGTTGGTTCTACACCTGTCGAACTCTCAGATTCCAATGTAACCAGATCATCTTCTTCTAAGGCTTTTTGTAAGGTAAGGGTCAGGCGGTTTGCATTCTCTTCATTCTGGAGGTTAGATATCTCAAATTGCGTTGTGGTCGCAGTGGCTGTGTAATCTAGCCAGGCTTGCATTAAGTAACGTCTTTGGGCTGCTTCTATTTTTTTTCGAGCTGTTTCGGATTCTTTCAATGCAGAAATCAGGGTTTCAACGGTTGCATTGAGTTGCTGTTCCAGGTAGGCCAGATTTTCATCATCCTCTGAAAGCGATAAGCGGGCTTCGAAGTCCCCTTGACCAATCCGATCCAGGTAGCTAGTGTAATCCCGAATTGCGTTGAGGAGGCGGTCCCGCATTGCCTGTTCTGAGGTGAGACTTCTTTCGGCTTCTTGTTGATAATATTCTGCCTCTGCTGCTGCCCGTTGGGTTTGGGCTAGAGATAGACTCAGGCGATAACCTGCTAACCATATACTCAACGTGACGAAAAATAGTGCAAAGCCAACATCGAACATATTCAAGAGCACGGTAACTTCTGGTTCGGGGTAATCTACATGAATGATGCCATTGTTTTCCAGAAGCCCCACTGCCACAAGTGTGCCAACGCTTAGTACCGAAAGTGTCAGGCTGGTATTTACACTGAGTGTGATACCGGCCGCCGCGAGGGGGATGATCAAAATAACCCCCAGCGCGCCTTTCATTCCTCCTACGACCACGGCTCCAATACATGCAAATGTCATCATGCCCACAAAGATTATGCTGCCTGCCTGGACGCGCCCCCTGCGAGAGAGATAATAACAGAAGACCAAGATCAGGGCGGCGATAACGATAAACGCCAAGTTAGGAAGCAAATAGGATAACGAGCGTTTTCCAATTTGAAACAACATGGCAACAATGCCTAAAAGCATGACGACGAACGTCAAGAGCAGGATCACGTTCAGGTTGAAGGCGCGTCGATTTAGCTCTTCGTCTTCAAAATCTGGAACAATGAAATCACGTAACCACTGGGTCATTTATCAGTCCTTCAATTCCATTTGGGAGGTTCTTCGTAAAAATTCTTGATAAATACTTCGTCAAAGATCTGAGTAGAAAGCACGCCCACAAGAGGGAATGATAGCATCACATCCATACGATTGTTGCGATCTTTGCTAAGATCACGTAGTTTTAGTTGTGCAACCAATTCGGATACTCGCTGGCTGTCAAAATATCCTTTTGACTCGATTGCCTGGGGAGAGATTAGCTCCTGAACGAACTCTGGTGCATCGGGGCCAAGGAACGCAGGAGAAGTTGGCGATGTCATCGGGCTTTTCTTGCGTTGTACTATTTCACCAGGCAGGATATCGCTTATGGCACGCTTGAGGAGATATTTCTCCACACCTTTGTGGACTTTAAGTTCGTTGGGCAGATTGGCAGCAAATTCCATCAACCTGTGATCCAGGAAGGGGAAGTATGCTTCTAAGCCAGCGGATGAAACAGCGCGATCGCCGTGGGGTCCCAATAGGTAATTGGGTAAATTGATTTTGGTCGAGAAATATAGCGATTGGCTCAGAGGGTCCCATTGCGCCATGCGTTCTGTATCCAATACCTGTGCTATCTCAGCTTCTGGACAATACCCCTGTAACTTCGTGCGCAAATCCGCTGAATAATATGCAGTTACTTCTCTGACGGCGTAATTGTAATAGAGAGGCGCTGGGAAGCAGCCAAAATGCTCGCGGGCTTGTGCTTGTTCCTCTTTAGGGAGCACAAAGGCCCTAGGAAAGCCGAATTTTGGCAGCAAAGTACGGATCAGGGGCAGGGTCAGCGACAGAGGGAAGCCTTGCAGTTGCCTATAAATGCGGTCCCAGTCATTGAAGACATAGCCAGCCAATAACTCGTCGCCACCTTCGCCGTTTAGGACGACATCCACGTCCTGGGCGGCAAGTTTTGCCAGAGAGATTAGCGATGCGGCTTCTGATAAGACGACGGGTGCTTCGCCGTGCCAAATCAATTTGTGGAAGTTTTCCCCGACTCGTTGGTAGGACATTTCGGCAACGTTCAAAGGGAGTTCGAAGGCATTCGCCGCTAGATCGGCATACTCTCGTTCGGTGTAAGCTTTTACGGCGAAATCAACGAAGTAGGCGGGGAGTTTTCCTAGCTTGTTTTCACTCATCAATGCGGCAATCGTCGATGAATCCAGACCTCCGCTGATATAAACGCCCATTTTTCGCTCAGGCTGTGTGCGGTCTTTCACGGCTTTGCGCAGATGTGATAGCAACTGATGCTGATATTCCCCCTCACGATTGGCATCAAATTCTGCAGGTTGGTACTCCAAATCCCAATAAGCCTCCAGTTTGGGTTGATTATCCTGGATGATCAGGAAATGACCCGCGGGAATGGTAGATATGCCTGCAAACATTGTACGCGGGGCAACCGGGCAGTTCATGAACATTACCTGGTCGAGGGCCTTCAAATCAAGGCCTCGCTCAATCAGCCCACTTGCCAGGAGAGCCTTGCTCTCGGATGCGAATAATAACACGCCATCCTGGATCGCATAAACCAGGTGATGGACGCCCAGTCGATCACGGGCAGCAAAGAGACGTTTTTGATTGTGGTCATAAAGTGCAAATGAAAACTCGCCCTGCAACTTTTCTACGCAATCAGGCCCATATAGCAAATAGAGTTGCGCGACCAATTCGGCATCGGAATCCCCTTGGAAACCAAGGCCCCGTTGAACAAGCTCTTCCCTTAATTGTGAATGATTAAATATGCGCCCTTCCAGAACTGACCAGATCGCGTCTTTATTCACTGAGATTGGTTGCTCATCTTGGGTTTTTTTCGCGGGATTAGCATAACAGTGCCCCATGGCTGCGCCAGCGCGCTGCAGATATCGCCTTCCATTTGGACCGCGATGGTGCATGCTGCTCAGCATATCTTCGATAATTTCTTGCAGAGCTAAGTTTTGATTGCGGGTATCGAATACTCCAGCTATTCCACTCATCTTTAACCCTTTTTTGGAGAGGTTTGTTGACCAAGTTTGTCTCGAAGTTGATCTTCTGTCCCTAAGTGCACCACGACATGCGACGCGGAAAGTGCTGAATACAAATCCTGCAAGGTTTCTTGGATCAAATCTTCGATGTTTGTGTTGTATTGCATTTTTTCAGTGATCTGGGTGATGAAACGTTCTTGATCTGCCAGTTGTTGCGTTTCTTCAAGCAGGCGGGCGTTTTCAATGGCCAGGGCCATGCGCTCAGCAACTGACTCAGCTAAGGCAGTAGTTTCGGGCAGGGTTTCGTCTTCTTCGAGACGAAGATTGAGTGTACCAATCACTTGGTCGCGCATGCGGATAGGAACGCTTAGTTTTGCAAGCTGATCATCTTCGTTTTCGGTTGAAAGGACAAGCACATCCTGGTGGCGATAATCTTCGAGTGGTTCGATATCCACACCCCGGTAACGGAATCCCAGCGAACCTCCGGCCCGTCGAACGACAGATTGCCAGGCCTGCTGGGTGTATCTGCCCGTAGCCACTTCCAACTCGCGTAAGGTTTGGGTCATTTCTCGAAGCAAGCGAGTGTTCGAGATAGCTACTGCCAATTGGTCAGCCAGCGTTTGCAACACAGAGACCATATCGGCATCAAATGCTGATACGTTACGACTGTGCACGTTCAGCACGCCAATGATTTGATCGCCTACTCGCAGGGGCAGCGCAACTTCAGAGCGTGTCTCAGGGTGCATTGGATCGGACGGATGTTCTTCATCGATACCAACTTCTTGGTTAATTGCAGGATCACCAGATCCTGTGGCTTGACCGATGAGACTGGTTTCATCCATTGGACTTTAGACAAAGATTGACAAAAAGATAGGAACTGTGGCATTCATTGAG